>JBDLRS010000055.1:0-20554 GCA_039799965.1 Pseudomonadota bacterium | reverse complement strand
TAATCTTTCACTTGGATACCCGACAAACGGCCAAGTGGAAGATTAGTAATAGCCCGCGGAGGCGGGCTAAAATCATAATACTAATTTTTCAGTGTCCGGCATGCCGGTGGAAAATTAGTAGGGAGGATGAAAATGGCGCAGATGGCTAAAAGCACTGAAGGGCGTGTTTAGGATTATCGCTGGTTTCAGTGAGTTACCGAAGCTGTGCGATGGGTAAGCGGAGTCGCCTTAAATCATGATTGACCCAATTGTCAAGTCCTTGATACTATCAAGAGGCAATCTGGTTTCCGCTCCGGGTAATTACCGGAAGATGTTCATCGCCGAGGTCGCTCGTTTGGGCCACTCGATCGAGTTACTTCAGAATAGAATGTGTACGTTCCGTCACTTCGTTCCCGCGGCATATCAGAACTGTCAATGCCGTGGAGGAATGTAAATGTCAAAGAAGTTGTATGTCGGAAATCTGCCGTTCTCGCTCGAGGATGCTGACCTCAGCCGCTTATTCGCTCAAGCTGGTACTGTGGCGTCCGCTCGAGTGGTGCTTGATCCGGCTACGGGTCGTAAGCGTGGTTTCGGGTTCGTAGAGATGTCCAGTGAGGACGAGGCTCAGGCCGCAGTGAATATGTTCAACGGAACGGATGTAGAGGGCCGTTCGATCATGGTTGATATCGCTCGCGAGCGAGCACCTCGCGAGGGTGGCTTTAATCGTGGTGGTGGCGATCGTCCTCGTCGCCGTGAAGGGGGAGGAGGAGGATTCGGCGGTCGTCGTTAAACCCTCCGTGCATCAAAACCGAGTGGCGGTTGTGGGGAGTCCCCGCAACCGCTTTTTTGTTGTGGGCTTTAGTGTAGCGGACGGCCCGCATCTCGAAGAAGGCGTCTCCATGAGAGCGCCATTGAGATGGCGTGTAGGATCTCCGCATCCTCGAATTCAGGAAAAGCCGAGCGTAGTTCGCCCAAGATAAGGTGCGGTTTGCGCAGCTCCTTCAGAGGGAACATCTCAAAACACACGTCCGCCAAGAGGATCATGTCTCGAGCATAGTGTCTGTCGAAGGTGTTGGTCGAAATTATTTCCGGGGTCTGTGTCATGGATAGTGACCTAAAGGTAGGGCTGTCTCAGAGATTACGATGTTTTCTAGTCGATTAGCGATGCGCTGTACAGCCTTATTAAGATAGCAACACCATGCGACAGGGAATACCTCACAATACCCCGAGCCTAGGCGAGATCAGACGGAGATAGTCGGATTCTGTAACGAGTATTCGGGTCGCGAGATGGAATTGGGGTGAAGATGTGTTGTCCAAATTGTGACATACTGAGGAACCATGGCGCCCAAGTCTCCTCCAAAGCAACAGCTTATCGAACGTCTCGTCCGGGAGGGGATAGCATCGACGCGTGAGATCGCTGAAAAGCGAATTCGAGCGGGGCTCGTGCGTGTCGAAGGAGAGATGGTTGATAAGCCGGGCACTCTCGTAAGCGTAGAGGCACAGATCAGCGTGGCCCCTCTGAAGGATTTCGTGGGGCGTGGAGCCCACAAGCTCTCTGGTGCCCTTGATTCGTTCGCGCTCTCGCCTGCTGGCAAGATCTGCGCTGATGTCGGGGCGTGTACAGGAGGCTTTACAGAGGTGCTCCTACTGAGAGGCGCACAGAAGGTATACGCGATAGATGTGGGGTATGGGGATCTTGATTGGAAGATCCGGACTAATTCACGTGTCGTGGTGATGGAGCGAACCAACGTTCGATACGTTGAGCATCTACCAGATCCGATCGATCTTGTGACGATAGATGTTTCGTTCATCTCTCTTACTAAGGTTCTTCCTGTGATCTCCGAATGGCTCGTTCCGGGCGGCGTTGTGATCGCCCTTGTGAAACCTCAATTCGAGGCCGCGAGGGGGGATGTGGGAGAGGGCGGAATTATTGAAAGCTCAGAGATTCACGAGAGGGTCATTCAAGCGACACGCGATTTCCTTCCCTCGGTCGGTCTCACGCATCGAGCGACGATACCATCACCGATACTGGGGACAGAGGGGAACAAAGAGTTCCTTATGTGGGCTGAGCGATCGTGAGGACCTCGTATCGTCACCTCATGAGCGCAGTCATTCAGATTATTTCTCGTTAGGACTATCACATACTTAAACATCTCTGTGGGAACAGCCCGTAGTTTCTCGGCTGCTCTCCGTGATGTGATGACTATATTTTCAGGAGTCCTCTGTGAATCCCTTGAGATCTATTGCGCAAATTAACCTCCAAGCTCTCGCGTTGGGAATGTGGGTTACCGCTGTGGTTGTGCCCGACTGGGCCGCGGCTGAATCGAAGACTATCTACAAAGAGACATATCAGTACTGCACTGCGAGTTTGGGAAAGTCGGCTGCTGATGAGGCAGGATGGATGGGACTGGTAACTGGGTTGCCTAAGGAGAAATTTAGCAACCTGAAGGTATTCTCCTATGGCAGTAGTGTGATCGGGGGAGCGGTCAACAGCTCACCCCTTGGAAGGGCGGAGGGATACTCATTTTGGTTCAAGCCCGCGTATGGCGTCTCGTTCGTGACGAGTGAGTTTCCGTTCGATGTCGGTCTGATAGCAAAGTATCCATCCAGCGTGGAGTACGAGCAGCGTCTCAGTGGCGCGGACGCCGCGGGCGTGATGAATCAGACTCAGCTAATCTTCCTGATCGATAACAATTGGTACATATCGGGGACCGCTACTCGTCAGAGTAAACCTAGCGCCTGGGAGCCCGTGAAACTCGATCCATCAGAATTGCTCTATGGAGTAGTTCCCTACCAAACTGGCTTAGGGGCAGCCACACCGACGGCTTACAATAACTCCCTCCCCACAACTGGAACGGTCCAAGCGTTCGGTGTATTTGTGGCTGAGGTTAACGGACGCGTGCGGATTGATAACTTCACTATCACAACCACTGGGCCTATTCCGGCAGGACTGTCGACGGCGGTACAACCTCCCACAGTAGAGGCGTGCCCCGCAACGAGCCCGGACCGTAGCGGAGCACCGGTGCCCACCCCGACTCCCGATCCTGATGACAGTGATGGTGGAATTGACCGTGGCATCCCAGAAGCTCCAGGTGGTAAGCCGGGAGCTCCAAATCCGAATGTTCAGAACGCCTCGTTTTGCTCCACAAAGGAGCAGGGCGCTGGATTGAAGGTTCGAATTTCGAGGAGATCCGTGAAGGCGTTTGTCACCAGGGGCCTTCAAAAGGGGACGATAGGATTTCGGAATAAGACGCTCGCCCATCTCTACGCGAGCCGCGTGATGCCGGTGGGGGCTTTAGTGAACGTGCGAGTTGGCGATTATGACTCGTCAGCGGGAACATTGAAGGTATCACTGAGGAGGGGAGCGCCGGCAACAACGGTGAAGCTGAGTCGTCCCGTTCAGGCCTCGTTAAAGAGGTATATCGCTGCCCTCGGTGCGCAGATCGTCCCGACAGATCCTATGTTTGGGGCGGTTGGCGCGGGGGCGGTTGATATCAAGACCGCGACGTGTTCAGCCGAGCTTAAGCAGGTCATCGCTCAGCGAGCGAAGGCGGCGAAGCTCTCGACGAAACGTATTTACGTGAAGTAATGATTCGTTACACGTCATCCGCGACGCGCGTTACCTGAGAGGCCGCGTCGCGGGACGTGCTTTGAGCGGGGTAGCGAGAGCGGTTGTGGCTCTCCCTTACCCCTACATTCATGCCCCATGCTTGTTCGGTATCGTGGAGCGCGAGGTAGAGCGCGGTAATTACCAAGATTCCCTTCATGATACCTGGATGGTAAGCAGCACGATCGCAATTGAGAGGCAACCAATAAGCCATGGATCTACTTTCGGGTGAATGATGTCTTTGAAAGAGGGAGAGCTCATGGGATACATGGTCCGTTACTAATACCCGCATCACTGCAGAGGACGCCCGCGCCTGTCTCGATCCTCCCTAGCAGGGCAGTGACCCGGAAAATTAGTTCGCGAAGCGTGAGGATAGTCGATGAAGCATGTCAACGTGACCATAGCAACCGCGGCGATAGTGGCTATCGCGATTACCGTCACCCTTCGATATGGAATAGGAGTAGCGCCTGCTGTTGCCGATTGGCCGGTGCTCGCCGTGCTCGTAGGTGGGGGAGCAGCGCTCGTTCTTAATCTTATCATCGCCATGTTGAAAGGGGAGTTCGGTTCCGATCTTCTCGCCGGTATCTCGATCGTCACCTCTGTTGTTTTGGGGGAGTATATTGCGGGAGCTCTTGTGGTGCTAATGCTCTCGGGCGGAACCGCTTTGGAGGAGCACGCCATGCGTCGAGCCTCTTCAGTGCTAGACGCTCTCGCGAAACGGATGCCATCGATCGCGCATCGGCGACATGACGTGAATATGGTCGACATCTCGGCCGAGGACGTCAGAGCGGGCGATGAACTCGTTGTGCTCCCTCACGAGCTATGTCCCGTCGATGGAGTTGTTCTTGAGGGCCGCAGCTCAATGGATGAATCCTATCTTACGGGTGAACCGTATCGTATCTCCAAAACCCCTGGATGTGAGGTGATATCGGGCGCTATTAACGGAGAGGGCGCGCTCATCATTCGCGCGAGTCAGGAGGCTAAGGATTCACGTTACGCGAAGATTATGCAGGTCATGGATATATCGCGCCAGAAGCGTCCACGTTTGCGACGTCTCGCGGATAGCCTCGGCGCTCTCTACACACCGATCGCGGTCGCAATCGCGGTGCTCGCGTGGTGGATCTCCGGTGAGGCGCAGCGCTTCCTCGCTGTGCTGGTCGTTGCGACACCGTGTCCTTTGATTATCGCGATACCGGTCGCGATAATTGGCGCTATCTCGTGGTCCGCGAAGAGGGGAATTATCATCAAGGACCCGATTGCGCTCGAGCGAGCCCGTATGTGTGAGGTGTTAATCACCGATAAGACGGGCACGCTCACGATCGGTGAGCCACGCTTGGTTGAGATTGAGGCTATCGGGGTGACTCAGAACGAGGCGCTTCGGCTTGCGGCCAGTATTGAGAGATACTCGAAACATCCGCTGGCACAGCCCGTTATCCAAGCCGCGGAGGAGCGACATCTCGTGCTCTCGGATCCCTCGGACGTTCAGGAGGTTCCAGGTCGGGGATTAGTTGGGATCGTCGCCGGTCGGAAGGTCACTATTACAGGACGGCGCGCGGTCGACCGCGAGGTATCGAAAGCGTTCACCGCCGCGGCTAGCGGACTTGAGTGCCTTATTTTGATCGACGATCAACCCTCCGCGGTATTTCGTTTCCAGGATGAAGCGCGCCCAGAGAGCAAGGATTTTGTGATGCATCTGGGACCGCAGCACAATTTTAAAGAGATCATCCTTCTTTCGGGAGACCGAGATGAGGAGGTGCGATACCTCGCCCGACAACTTCACATCTCCAAGGTATTCTCAGGAAAGTCACCGGAGGAAAAGGTCGCGATCGTTCGAGAGGAAACGAAGCTCGCTCAGACGCTCTATCTCGGGGACGGAATAAACGACGCGCCAGCGCTTACGGCGGCGACGGTCGGCGTGGCGTTTGGGCCTCGCAGTGACATTACCTCCGAAGCCGCTGGGGCCGTTATCTTGGAACCATCACTCCGAAAGATGGATCAGTTCCTTCACATCAGTAGCCATATGCGGCGAGTCGCCTTGCAGAGCGCCGTTGGTGGTATGGCGTTAAGTGTAGGGGGAATGCTTCTGGCCGCCACGGGACACTTAGCGCCGGTCGGAGGGGCGTTACTTCAGGAGCTTATAGATCTTATGGCCGTTGGCAATGCGCTCCGAGCGTCGAATCTCGGCCGCCCTGATAGTAATCATATCTGAGTGATGAAGACGAACCGCAAGGCATGAAGTTTGAATGTGCGGAGTGGGAGAGTGCGGCTCGCCATCTCCGCGCGTTGGGCGACGAGCGCTCGGAGTAACGGAATTTCTGAGGATCTATGAAGAAAGTATCAATCGGCTTGCTTGGTTGCCTCATGCTTGCGTCAAGTGCGTATGGCGCGGTTCCGAACGACTTTGACGGTGATGGGATCTCAGATCGAACCTGGGTGCAGATCGGAAGTGACAAATCTTTGACGTGGCTCGCTGAACTCTCGACATCTCAAGCCCAGACCACCCTGGGAACCCTTGGAAAAGCTGGGGATGCCATCACCATGGCGCAATGGCTGGAGGGGGGAACCCAAATCGGGGTGGCGTCGCTGAACGCGACGACGAACCAGATTGAGTGGTCAATTCGTGATTCCTTCGGGAACGTGAGGACTAAGGTCCTCGGAAAGAGGGGCGATCTCGTCGTTTCAGGGGCCGATTTGAATGGCAATGGTCTCGCTGATGCGGCGGTAGTTCGTCTTGAAAATAAAAAGGCGCAATGGGTAGTGCTCTTGGACCTCTTCGCCTCGGCCTCGCCGGTTGAAAAGACCTTCCAGTTCGGCGATGCCGGCGATCGGGTCTTCTACGCTCGCGCTGAGAGTGGCTCGGCGGTTGACTGGATCGGAGTCACTCGCACCGGCACGAACTCCAGGACGCTTGCGCGGATGATGGACGTTAACTCAGGCGCGATAAAACTCTTCTCACGCCTTCCGAGATTCGCGAGTCAGGGGAATAGGCCGCGTCCCTTTCCGATTCGGCAGAGCTCGGGGACCGATCTGATCGGGTTTAGCGTAGGGAGTGGGGGAAAGACCTCGGTGAAGATTTTTAACCTTGAGGGAGGCGCGGTCTCCTCAAGTGTTTTGCCGGGATCCGGCACCAGTGTTGTTGGTGAATTCATGCAAGGACCGGGCTATGAGGTTCTCTATGAAGGGGGTGACTTTGCGACCTATATCAATCCGCGGGATATCGATCTCACGGAGACGGTCCCGCTTGGAGGGATTCCGGTCGACGAGGTGAATATTAATTCTCTCGGCATGGAAGCTACCGCGCCCGTGCCCACAGGCACTCCGACAACGGGAACTCCACCGGGGCCTACTACGGCTCAGTGCTCCCGCATCGTGAAGATGCCGGGTACCCATATATACAAAACATTCGGCTCCAAACACTTCTCCGATATTCGGCGTAATACGATCGGGTTGATCCTCAAGAGCGGAGCCTCTGGCCCGTTCCCTTCCTGTATCGATGCCATCGACACCAAGGGCAACGTTGTCGCTAAGCTCGGATTGTACGCGGTTGGCGGAGGGTGGGGAGCCAGATATTACGCGGGCATTCGTTGCGCGAGGGGTACGCCCTACGGAGGAGGGGAGGTTGCCGCTCGAGCGCTGCAGAGCTCAGGCTCGTCGAAGATATACATGAAGTTTGGAAGCGTGTGCTACGGCCCGTTCGAGGCGGATAGGTGTATTAACAGCTCCTCATGTTAGGATAATGAGCGCACAGCCTTTCTCGATTGTAGCTGGGATTCAGTTGCTTATCTGATGTAGCAGGGGTGTGAAAAAAAGTTCCATCGTGAGCATTTTGAGATTTCTGACGAAACAAGGTTGAGACGACGAAAAAACCGGAGGCGTATCCACGCAGATACGTTGAGGATCTTCTCGGCTACTCGAACGAATTCGCAGTCGAACTATCAAAATGCGCAACAGGAACTCATTTTTCACTACCCTGTTAGCTGCGAACTCTTTAGTTCTTGCGCTCCCATGCCGACCCTCCCTGTGAGGAGTCTCTATGAGCGGTGGATGCTATCGTTGCGGACTAGCTGAAGGAAGCGCGGACCGTCTGTGCGAGAGCTGCTTTCGCACCCGTTTTTATCGTGGCCGAGATGTTGTGGAGATTCCCCCCGATACAGAGGTTGAGGGATTAGAGTTATCTCCCAAGCTTCGTACCTTCTTGCTCGGCTCCGGGGCTGTGTTCTACGCAAGCCTGGTCGGCTTCGTCATGGCCGCACATGTCCTGCACTCCAAAACGCACGGAGACCCGCGACTTGAGTTTGTCTCTCATGATACTCAGCAATCGATCGTTACGGTCGAGCATCTGCTCGGCTCCGTTCGCAGCCCCGCGAGCATCACGGAGCGTGAGGTCATTCTACGGGCACAGGGGTAAGCTCGTTTCCCGACTAACGCGGTGCGACGATCCGCGAATGGGTGCACCATCGACAGCATGACATAACCACCTGCTCAGTTCATGTCATTGGAGATACCTATGCGAGGCTACGACCCCTCGTGTGGGCATGTGACGAAAGCGGCTCTTCCTGCCCTGATGCCGCGCGTACGCGATACATATAGGATCACGTTGGAGAGGCACTATCCTCTCCCCTCATCCGATCATCTCTCGCGCGATGATGACACGCTGAATTTGGTTCGTGCCCTCTACGATCTGCAACATCTTTGCGTCCCGCATATAGCGCTCTACGGTGTAATCTTTGATATAACCCGCACCGCCGAAGAGCTGAACGGCGTCCGTTGTAATCGCCATAGCGGCGTCTGTAGCGAAACACTTTGCGGTCGAGGATGAGAGCTTGGTATTGCCGGCGGTGACTCCATTCGCGAGGGCGTCGATATCCTCCGCGGCTTTGGACGTAAGCAGTTGAGCGGCTGCGAGCTTCGTGTGCATATCGGCGAGCATAAATTGAAGCCCTTGAAAATCAACGAGAGCCTTCCCGAATTGATGTCGCTCCTTCATATAGGCGACGCTGTCCTCGATCGCCGCTCGTGAGAGACCGTTAGCGCAAGCGGCGATGTTGACGCGCCCGCCAGCGAGTCCAGAAAGCGCGACCTTGCGACCACCGTGCAGCGATCCAAGAAGCGCGTTCTTCAAGAGTGTCACGTTGTCGAAAAAGAGGGATGCGATCGGCGAGAGTTCAGCTCCCATCTTTTTCTCCGGCCTTCCCCACGAGAGGCCGGGTGTCGCCGCTGGAACGATGAAGCCAGAGAGACCGGAGGTAGACTCGTCCTCTGTTGTGGCGAATGTGAGATAGATATCCGCGTATCCCGCGCTGGTGATGTAACATTTATTTCCGTTTATGGTGAAGCCGTCTGGCGTGATTTTCGCCTCTGTTGCGAGTGCGGCGGTATCGGATCCGGCGTGTGGCTCGGTTAGCGCGAACGCGGCGAGAAGTTCCCCTGACGCCAGCTTGGGTAGGTATATCTGCTTTTGTTCCTCTGAGCCGTGTCGAGCTATTAAACCACTCGCCATCGCATGAACGGAGAGGAAGATCGCCGGGCCGATATCGTGGCGCGAGATAGTCTCAAAAACGGCGGCGCTCGTTGTAGCGGTCGCTCCTATGCCACCGTACTCCTCAGGTATGCTGAGGCCTCCCAATCCGGCGTCGCACATCGCTGTGAACAGCGCGCGAGGAATCGTATTGTAGTATTCGTCACTCTGATACTTTGGGATCTCCGTCTCGCAGAGGCGCGTGACGGTTTCGATGACGAGTGGATCGATGAATGAGTGTGTCATAGGTATCGCAAAGCACGGCAGGATTGCACTAACAGTATAGCAAAGATAGCCAAATCGCTTCTCTAAGAAAACCTTGGATTGCGCTGTCGGATGCGTTTGGGAGGAGGTACCAGAAAACCAACCAGGGGGAGCTTTGCCTCCCTTTTTTAAGGCTCAAGTGGTTTAGCGGAAAGGGGGCCCGAGCCAGGCGTCGGGATGATGATAGCGGCGCGGACCGCCTCAGGGTCGATTTCGAGGCGGAGAGTTTCACTTGCTCGACTAAGGGTCTCAGCCCTTCGAAAGGCGTTAGGTATCAGATCTTCCAGAGCGTCAAGGTAGTCACGCTCGCGCTCTACCAACGACGGATCCATCGTGCCACTGCCCCATAAAGGATTTGTGAAGGGATTGGAGTCCTGCGGGCGGGAGAGCTGCTTACGTCGTTTGTTAATGAGTCCTCGTATATCAACCCAGAAGCTATACTTTCGAGCGTCGTCGAGGCTTTGGTTCGTTCGCCACAAAAAGATATTTCGTTCCGTTTCAGCGATAAACCAGAGTGGGGTTGGGGGAGTTCCTGTAGACCAAAGGTGCTCCCTCTTGCGAAGCTCGTTCTCGATTGATTTCAGTATGCCCAAAAGAACGCATCCAGTGGACAAGTTTGGAGCATCGCCCTGCAACTCGTGCGCACTTTGCGTGATTCGCTCTAAGGGGTTGGTTTCTAAGATCATGTAATCCCTTGTCTTTTTGGGACGCCCATTCCTCAAGGATCTTGCGTAGTCCGTCTCGTGCAAGAGGTACGCCAGTAGGGCTTGGGGAATGTGCCCCAGATAAAACAGTGCGCGTAAGGAGCGGCACTCAGAGTATCGATCTCCTCGATAGGCATATCCCAGCGATCATTCCTCTCACTATCACGTGTCCCCTTCGCGGAGGGAATTACGTATCGGAGATAACGTAAGCGAAAGAAGACCCATGCGACGAGGGGAGGGTGAGGATGTTGGGCTTGCTGTTCACTGAAAAGGCCCGATTCCTTCATGTTCCACCGGCAACCATCGTGCGCGCGCGCTTTTGCTCCATCAAGCGCTCTTTTTCTCGGCGTGAGTCACCTGTTCTTCATTGAAGTCCCACTCCGGATTGGTTAGATTGACGAGGAACTCTCTTGAGTGTTTCCTCCGTATGTCAACCCACCGTAATGCGACGTCTAAACCTCCCCTCAGGGTATGCCACATGGCCGACGTCCATCTCGGATATCGTCGGTACAACAAGATCTCCAAGTCGGGACTCAATCAACGTGAGCTCGACATCAACGTCGCGTTTCAAGAGGCTATCACGCGAATCATCTCCTTAAAGCCTGACGTCACCATTATCGCTGGGGATCTCTTTCACGCCGTACGCCCGTCGAACTCAATCGTTACCTTTTGCTTTCGTCAATTGCGGCGACTCGCGCGCGGTACTCAAGCGCCGGTGGTGATCGTTGCGGGTAATCATGAAACGCCGAAGAGAGCCGATACCGGATCGGTGCTACAGCTTTTTAGCGAGATTGAGAATGTTTACGTTGCCGAGAGTGGCTTTGAGGTCTTTACCTTTAGGGACAAGAGCCTTGCTGTTTCGTGTCTGCCGCATACTGCGTTGCTTGAGCTCGATACCGTGACTCTTCGAGCTGACGATACATGCGCGCATAATATCCTGGTTGTGCATGGACAGGTGAATGAGCGATGGATCAGTGATTTCGGCGGCGCAGAGGTTGAACTCAAGGCGTTGGCTCCTCATGAATGGGACTATATCGCGCTGGGGCACGTGCACATTCATCGTCCGGTCGCGCTCAACGCCGCATATTCGGGTGCCCTTGAACATACCGCCAATAATATCTGGAGCGAGGCCTCGATCGGAAAGGGATTTCTTGAGGTGCTCCTTCCAGGAGGCAAGCGAACCTTTCATCCCCTCACATCCCCACGAGAGGTAGCTGTGCTTGAGCCGCTGGAGGTAGAGGGAGCGGAGCCGGCTGATGTTATGGAGCTTATTCGGGATCGACTCGAATCGATCCCTGGTGGGATGGATGGAAAGATCGTTCGGCTTGAGGTTCGGGGTATCACTCGAGAGACCTACCGCCACCTTGATCACAAGGAGTTGCGCGTCCTGCGGGCGCGCCCGTTGCATTTGAGCCTCGATATTACCTTCGCGTCACAGTCCCTTCTCACACGTTCCGTTGGCCAGGCGGGGAAGGGATTGTTAAAGGATCAATTGCGAGAGTTTAGTAAGAGCTTTGAGGTTCCTGGCGCGACCCAAGATGAGATCGGCTCACTGCTTGAGTCGTATGTAGCTCGCGTGGAGGCGAAGTATGAAGCTTCGTAGCCTCTCGCTACATCTCTTCCGACAGCACATCTCAAGTTACCTCGAATTTCCCGATGGGTTGGTTGGGATTATCGGGATGAACGGCTCCGGAAAAACCACGATCGTTGAGGCGATCGGTTTCGCAATCTATGGATCGCGGGCGTTGCGAGGTCGGGTTGAGGATGTCCGAACTCGAACCGCCCCGGCGAAAACAGGTCGGGGCCGAAAGGATCAGGATCTGCGAGTTGAGCTTACCCTTGAGCACGATGGAGTTGTGTTTCGGATCGAGCGATCGCTAACCGACGCCTCTATTTATATCGGTGGCGAATCTCCACCGGTGGCGGTTGGAAGTCGTGATGTATCCGCTCGGATAAGCGCGATCGTTGGTATGTCGTATGAGGAGTTTATCTCAACGTACTGCACGGAGCAGAAGGGGTTAGAGTTCTTGAGCGGCAAGAAGGGCGCCACCGACCGCGAGAAGTTTATCGTGCGGATGATGGGGTATGATCGCCTTGAGGAGGTTCAGGAGATTATTCGAGGGGACCGGAAAGAGAAGCGAGCGGTTCTGTCAGGGTATGAGGCGAGCCTCGGCACGAGGGAGGAGATTGAAAAGCAACTTGAGGTTGAGATCAACGAATTGACCGCTATGCGAGAGCGTCACGCCGAAGCGCAGAAGACCCTCCAAAGGTCTGAGGCTGACTTTACCTCGGTTCGAGATCGAATGATCAAGCTTGAGGAGCTTCGGACTCGATTCCTTCGCGAGCGAGAGAGCGTTCAATCGGCGGGAGTGCGATTGCAGGAACGGGGTCGACGGATGACCGATATCACCTCGTCGATCTCTTTGGTTGAAGAGGAGCTGCTCAAGGTCCTTAAACCACTCTCGGCCTCTCGTGGGCTTGATGAGGCGATATCGGCCGCAAAGCGACAGGTAACGGTTGAGCGTGATCGCTTGTCGTCCAAAGTTGATGAGGAGCGCGGTATGGAGCTCTCGTGGCGTGAGGCTGTGTCGAAAGCAGCCGCTGAACTTGATATGGCGAAGGCTCAGTTCACCCAACTTGAGCAACGTGTGTCAAAGGTAGGCGAGCTTAAGGGGGGCAGTGATTGCCCAACGTGTGGTCAGGCGCTCGGTGAATCGTTCGAGCAGGTTCGAAAGCACTTCCTGGGAGAGCAGCGAGCGCTCGCTGCAAATGTTCGGGATCTTCAGAGAGCCTTCAACGCTATTGAGGGGAAGCCTAAGACGGTCGTCTCTATCGCCCAGGAACGAGCAGAGATTGAAATCAAAGTGAAGCAGGCTGAGGCGAAGCTTCAGGAGTTGCAGCTCTGTGTGCAACTGCAACATAAGATTGAGTCGTTGCGCAAGGAAAGTGAGGCCGTAGCTGGTGAGATCAAGCTCGCTGAGGAACATGAACGCCTCGCGTCAGAGCGGATGGCGGAGCTTCGATTCTCTGAAGAGGATTACAACCGTGAGAAGGGCGCGTTTGACGCCTCGCAGCGTCTCGTCGAGGTGGCTCGATTGCAGCGAGTTCGTCTTGAGGGTGAGGTGAACACGAAAGAGGCGTTGGTAGAGCGAACAAAATCTGAGATCGCAAAGTTCACTGAGCGTCAGATGGAGGTCGAACGCCTTCGCCGTGATGTTCGCCTCTGTGATGAGTGCGACCGAATGGTGACCGAGTTCCGAAAATACGTCAATTCTTCAATTCGTCCACGGATGGCGGAGCTGGCGAGTGAGTACCTCGCGGATTTGACCGATGGACGGTACACCGCGGTGGAGCTAGCCGAGGATTTCACTCCCACCGTTGTTGAGGATGGGGAAGCCAAATCAGTCATCAGTGGTGGAGAGGAGGATATCCTCAATTTGTGTATGCGGGTTTCGCTCTCGCATATGTTGGCTGAGCGCGCGGGACAACACTTCTCGCTACTCATCCTTGATGAGGTGTTCGGCTCGCTCGATGAAGGGCGACGGGGAAATGTGCTCGCGCTTTTGGAAAAGCTTCGGAATCGCTTCGAGCAGATCATCATCATAACGCATCTTGATGATGTTAAAGATGGGGTTCAACATCTTATTCAAGTTGATTACGATGAAGGTACAGGAAGCGCGTTCGTTCGTTCAGAGGATCTCTTTGAGCAGGCCGAAGCGATGGCGATGAATCTATGAAAGGGGCAATCTTATGAGGCAGGGTGGCGATACTATTTTTGGGAAGATCGTTCGAAAAGAGATCCCCGCTCAGATCGTATACGAGACGGAGCGAGTGCTGGCGTTCCGCGATATCAATCCTGTCGCGCCCGTTCATATCCTCATCATTCCAAAGAAGCCGATCGATAGTATCGCCACCGCCGTTGCAACGGATGCCGAGATTCTCGGAGAATTGATGCTCGCTGCCGCGCAGGTCGCTCGTCAGGAGGGGCTTGAGCCGGGTGGGTATCGTGTTGTGACCAATATCGGCGCGGACGGTGGGCAGACCGTTTCTCATCTGCACTTTCATGTCATCGGTGGGCGTCCGATGTTGTGGCCGCCAGGCTAGGGCCTCTCTGTTTTTCGACCCGGTACCCGGGGAGGGCGACCGTCCTCGGTCGCCGTGTTACGCGACGCGGAGGTGGTCGATCGTTTCGGCGAGCGAGGATCCACCTTTGCTAGGCTCCGGCGGACAAGCTGGTCCCCCTCCGATGCCACGGGTTCCAAACCGAGCCCCCCCAATCTTAAATATAGCCCCCACCGCGAAACAGCGGTACGCTAGTAAGCATCTCATCTAACACAGGAATTTCTATGGTTACGCTGATGGAAGAGAATACCGTTTTAGTAGAGCGAGATGGGGCTGTCGTTACGGTTACGATTAATCGTCAGGAGAGTCTCAATGCTTTAAATCCTGATGTTCTTCAGGGGCTTATCATCGAGTTCGGAAAAATTGCCTCAGACCCCTCCATTCGAAGCGTTATAATCACGGGAAGGGGACCGAAGGCTTTCGTCGCCGGCGCTGATATTCGCTCGATGAACGGACTCGGACCTCGTCCTATCGCGGACTACGTCGAGTTGGGGCAGCGAGCTATGCGGTTCATCGAAACGTGTGAGGTTCCTGTGATCGCGGCGGTTAACGGTTTCGCGCTCGGTGGAGGACTTGAGCTGGCGTTGGCGTGCGACATCATCGTGTGTTGTGAGAGCGCCAAGCTCGGTCAGCCCGAGGTGAACCTCGGCATCATTCCAGGATTTGGTGGCACCCAGCGGCTCCTCCAACGGTGCGGAATTGGATCGACACGACGTCTCTGCTATACCGGCGACCTTGTCGGCGCTGACGAAGCGCGTGTGATCGGTTTGGTTGACAAGGTTGTCCCAGACGCACAGCTCATCGAGGAGGTGCAGAAGATGGCGACAACGATCGCCTCGAAAGCGCCGCTCGCTGTCAAAGGGGCGAAGAGGGTTATTAATGAGGCGCACCAGTCGTTGCTACTCTCCGGATTGCGGTTAGAGGTTGAGGAGTTCTTGAAGCTCTTCGGAACCGCGGATCGGGAAGAGGGGATGACTGCGTTTCTGCAAAAGCGTCCAGCTACATTTACCGGACGATAAAGGAGCTCTCTATGGTGTGGCGTGATAGCTTTCCCTTTGAACTCTCAGATGAAGAGAACTTCGCGTGCGACACCACGAACGCCTTCGCCGAGAAAGATGTCGCTCCTCTGGCGGCGAAGATTGATAGAGAACACTACTTCCCCAAGGAGCTTATCCCGAAGATGGGCGAGCTCGGTTTAATGGGATCTATTATTCCTCCGGAGTACGGCGGCTCGGGGCTCTCGACGCTCGCGTACGCACTCATTATTGAGGAGCTCTCATCCGCGTGCGCCTCGACCGGTATTATCGTAAGCGCGCACACCTCGTTGTGTGTGACCCCGATCCTCGATTACGGAACTGAGGAGCAGAAAAAGTATTTTCTACCCCGTCTCGCCTCTGGTCGGGCGCTCGGATGTTTCGCCCTCTCCGAGCCGAGCACAGGAAGTGACGCGGCCGCCATCACGACGACCTACAAAGAAGATGGTGACGGCTACGTTCTGAACGGCACGAAGAATTGGATTACCAATGCTCCGGAGGCGGGTGTGTGTGTTGTGTTCGCGACGCGAGACACCTCAAAGGGAAATAAAGCCATCTCAGCCTTCGTGCACGACATGAACCTTCCGGGGATTTCTCGCGGTAAACACGAAGATAAGATGGGTATCCGGGGATCTCCGACATCAAGCATCATGTACGATCACGTCCGCCTTCCCAAAGGCGCTATGCTGTACGAGGAGAATAGAGGATTCACGGTCGCTATGACGACCCTTAACGGGGGACGGATCGGTGTTGCTTCCCAAGCTGTAGGCATCGCTCGTTCCGCACTCGATGACGCGCTCAAGTACGCGCAGGAGCGAAAGGCCTTCGGCAAGGCGATCTGTGAGCATCAATCCATTCAAAACTACTTCGCGGAGATGGTGTGTCGGATCGATAGTGCCCGGTACCTCACCTTGGCGGCCGCCAAGCGCAAGGACCAAAAGAAGAGTTACGTTCGTCAGGCAGCTATGGCGAAGCTCTCGGCCTCTGAGACCGCGATGTACTGCGCCAACAAGGGCATTCAGATCCATGGTGGGTACGGCTTCGTGACCGATTATCCCGCTGAACGTCACCTCCGAGACGCAAAGATTACGGAGATTTATGAGGGGACGAGCGAGATTCAGCGGATCTTGATAGCCACCCAGCTCCTAAAGGAGTAGCTTCTGCGGTAGGTATGAGCAAGAAACCAAGCCCCCCCTCGTTTTCAAAGAGCGCCTCGTATGAGGAGTGGCGCAAGCAGCGCTACGCCTCGCAGAAGGAGCGTAAGGCCACCTACGAATCGATTAGTTTTCGAGGTCAGCCTGAGCTCGTTACTCCTGAGAACGGTGGAGGTGTGCAGTACGACTCAGAGCTTGGATACCCGGGTGAGTATCCGTTTACGCGGGGGGTTCAGCCAACGATGTACCGCGGCCGTCTTTGGACGATGCGACAGTTCGCCGGCTTCGGAAGCCCCGAGGATACCAATCAACGATTTAAGTACCTCCTTGAGCACGGGCAGACCGGCCTCTCCACCGCCTTTGATATGCCGTGTCTGATGGGGTACGACCCCGATCATGCTCGCTCCATGGGTGAGGTAGGTCGCGAGGGGGTCAGCGTCGCCACGATCCAAGACATGGAGACCCTCTTCGATGGTATCGAGCAGGACAAGATTACTACGTCGATGACGATCAATTGCACGGCGACGATCGCCTTCGCGTTCTACTTCGCGGTTGCTCGTCGACGTGGGATATCGTTCGAGAAGGTCGGCGGTACCATTCAGAACGATATGCTCAAGGAGTTCATCGCGCAGAAGGAGTGGATCTCACCTCCAAAGCCCTCGGTAAAGCTTGTTTGTGATGTGATCGAATTTTGCGCTTTATCAGCGCCGAAGTTTAACCCGGTGAGTATCAGCGGCTATCACATCCGTGAGGCTGGTTCGACCGCCGTGCAGGAGCTCGCCTTCACGATTGCTGATGGATTGGCATACGTCGAGCACTGCTTGGGACGAGGGATGGCGATCGATAGCTTCGCACCGCAGCTCTCGTTCTTCTTCGATGTTCATAACGATTTCTTCGAGGAGATCGCAAAGTTTCGCGCTGGACGACGACTGTGGGCCCGCCTCATGCGTGAGCGGTATGGAGCAAAGCTTGATGCATCGTGTAAGTTGAGGACTCACGCACAGACCGCGGGTGTCAGCCTCACTGCGCAACAACCTATCAACAACGTCGCTCGTGTTGCAATTCAGGCGCTCGCCGGTGTGCTCGGAGGGGTGCAATCTCTCCACACCAACAGCATGGATGAGACTCTCTCGCTTCCGACCGAGGACGCCGTACGGGTCGCCCTTCGGACGCAGCAAATTATCGCGGAGGAGAGTGGGGTAACCAACGTAATCGATCCACTCGGGGGGTCGTACTACATCGAGCGTTTGACGAGCGAGATCGAGCATGAGGCGATGGAGTACATCAAACAGATCGACTCCCTTGGTGGAATGCTTCGGGCGGTTGAGGAGGGGTTCCCGCAAAAGGAGATCTCAGAGGCCGCGTATCAGTTCCAGCTTGGCGTTGACGCGCAGGAGCAGGTGATCGTCGGTGTGAATAGGTATCAAGAGGGGGGGGAGCAAGAGATTCCAACCCTGAAGATCGATCTCGGGCCCGAGAAATCACAGGTGGAAAAGATCAAAGAGTTTCGAGCTCGGCGTGACGAAGCGAAGTGGAGGCAATCGATGGACGCGATTGAACGAGCGTGCGTTGAGAACCGTAACGTCGTGCCTGTGCTCATCGACGCCGTTGACGCCGGGGTCACCCTCGGAGAAGTATCGGATATCTACCGTAAGGTGTTTGGCACCTACTCAGACCCAGGGATGTTATGACCGTACAATCACGACCTATCAGAATCCTTATCGCCAAGGCTGGGCTCGACGGGCACGACCGGGGGGCGAAGGTCATCGCGCGGGCGCTTCGGGACGCTGGCTTTGAGGTTATCTATACAGGACTTCATCAGACCGTAGAGAACATCGTGCGGGCCGCTATTCAAGAGGACGTGGACTGCATCGGACTCAGCATCCTTTCGGGGGCGCATATGACGCTGTTCCCTGAGCTGCTCAATAAGCTCGCTGCTGAGAACTCCTCAGATATCGTTGTGTTCGGTGGCGGAATCGTCCCGAAGGATGATATCGTAGAGCTGAAGAGGGTTGGCGTTAAGGAGATCTTCATTCCCGGAACCCACACGCAGGATGTGGTCGCTTGGATTAAAGCGAACGTTACGGTCGACTAGCTCTCTCCGTATTCATACGTAGCATCATGAGCAAGGCATTTACCCGCGATGGGGATGAGAACACTACTGAAGTTGATAGGGACGTAGACGCATCCGTGCCAGGTGGAAAGAATTACATTACGCCCGCGGGCGCGGAGCGGTTGCGAGCGGAGCTTAAGAAACTTCGATACGAGGAGCGTCCCGAGGTTACTAAGGTTGTTTCATGGGCGGCCGGAAACGGCGACCGCTCAGAGAACGGTGACTACCTCTATGGAAAGAAACGCCTTCGCGAGATCGATAAGCGGATGCGCTTCCTCGCCAAGCGCTTGGAAGCTGCGGAGGTGGTGGATCCCCTCGCGATTACCGTGCCCTATGTGCAATTCGGCGCAACCGTGACCCTTCGATTTGAGGATGACTCAGAGAAGACCTACTCTATCGTCGGCGTCGATGAGGTCGATGTGAATCGAGGGCGAATCAGTTGGATGTCGCCTTTAGCGAAGGCGCTCCTTAAAGCCAAAGCAGGGGACTATGTGACCTTCCACTCTCCGAAGGCGGAGCAGGAGGTTGAGGTGCTGTCGGTGGTGTATAAGGAGCTGCCGTGAGAAAATGAGATGTTCTTTTACTCAGCGTCCGATCGCTTGCTCTAAGAGCTTCCGTAGCTCGGTCGTTGCTACTACGATATCACCCGCATGATCGTGGGTGCTTTCAAGGGAATGGTAGTGATGCTGAGGTATCGTCGCCAGCGCCTCATAACAATCACAGGACTGCTTACGGGCGAAGGGAAAGATCTCAATGAGCGTTGATCCTTCGTCCATGAAGAGAGAGTGGCAAAGACCTGAGCCGTGAGCGCCGATCATCGCCTCAGCGGAGATCGCGCATTGAATCTGCTCACGCAAAGAGAGGTCCTCGAAGTACAGAATTCGGAAGCCGAAATCGCAGGTAGTGTGGCACACCTCGTGGTGATTGAGAATCCGACGAATTTTAGTCTCATGCTTTCGCGCTATGAAGATCCGTTCATTCGAGAGCTTCGGGTCGCCTGAGATAGCGTGCCGTATCTTGTCCCGAAATAGGGTCATAAACGGTCTGTTGTGATGCGCGTTGTAACCACTGAAGTAGGTAGGAACAAAGAGACGACGAGCTTGAGTGTCGAGAGAGGTATGATGTATGAGCCGAGCAGAGGGGATTCCAAGAAGGTTCATCGATCCCTCTGCCCATGGAGCCTTACTCACAGCGGGGATAAGATAGTGTCCCGTAAATCCACACGCCTCCGAGATAATCACCTTCGGCAACGAATCCATCATCCAGTGAAAGAATCCGGTGTCACAGCGGGAGATAAGCGAAACCAGCTCGTCGACCTCTCTGATAGGTCGAAGGGTGAGGTGCTCCTCGCTGATGCGGGGTTTCAGGAACCGCTTCTTGCGAAGGAAGTCCGCGTTCTGTTCTATGATCGGATCCCCCTCATCGGAAAATATATACGCCGCACCGCCTCGCAGGGTTGCGTTCGGTAAAGAGAACGTACCGAAGGGGAGATCCCCGTACATGTCGACGCAGAGGTTCCCTGCCATCTCTGGCATAGTGGTCAAGCTCCCTGACGCTATCTCCCTTAAGGATCGCGTCCCGTTGCCGCTTTGCGGGCCAGCTTCAGATGATGGAAGGGAATATCGATACGGCTTTGTTTTCATAGCGGATCTGGTCCGAGGTGACGACGGGTCCCAGACAGCAGGTATACCGTACTAGCAGGGTGGTGAAAAATGATTTCCTGTTGCGCATTTCGATAGTTTGACTGCAACTTCGTTGGAGCCGCCGAAAAAATCCTCAACGTATCTGAGTAGATACGCCTCCGGTTTTTTCGTCATCTCCGCCTCGTTTCGTTAAAACTCTCAAAATGCTCACGACGGAACCATTTTTCACCACCCTGCTAAATTCGGCAGTCATGTGGTGCCCACTCGATTCCGCGATGAGCCTAAAAAGAAAAAAGGCTCATCGTGGAATGGAGTGGGTGCCAACGAGCACAGAGGTAACGTAAACCCTTGTTTTGGCTCATACATAGCGCCCTTTCCACGTGAACGTGCTCGTGCACGTAAACGTGAACGTACCC
>JBDLRS010000054.1:0-2860 GCA_039799965.1 Pseudomonadota bacterium | reverse complement strand
GCCCTGATCGGCAGCCTCGGAATCAGTGATCGGGCATTTTGGAACGGGTGATCGGCAGCTTTGGAATCGGTGATCGGTTCAAATTGGAATCAGTGATCGGTTGGCGTCGGATTTTGCAGATCGGCTCTGATTGAACATTACTTCTCCGATTCACCCCCCGGAACCTCACAAGAGGAGCAATAACTACATGACATCACGACGAAAAAGGCGACTCGCGCCCAAAACACCGTCTCGTAAATAAAGCCCTAAAAGCTGCGAAGACCGACCTCTGTTCTACATCTTAGAGGTACGAGAAGCTTTCTCTTAATCTCGTATAAGTCTATAAAGACTATCGTTTTTCGAGTTTTCAAGGAGCCCGTACCGATGAAAGTTGAGATGTTGATGCCGCAAATGGGGGAGTCTATCGCTGAAGCGACCATTTCCAAGTGGCGCAAGAGAGTCGGAGACACCGTTGCCAAGGACGAGGTAATCCTTGAGATCTCAACCGACAAGGTCGACTCAGAGATCCCTGCTCCAGCGGCTGGTATTATTACCGAACTCCTCTTCAACGAGGGTGATGTGGTGCCGGTTAAAACAAAGATTGCAATGATCGACACTGCTAGTGGTGCGGCAGCTTCAGCGCCAGCCACGAGTGGAAACGCGGCAGTCAAAGAAGCTCCCGCTCCAAAGGCGGCCCCAGTCGTTGAAGCCGCTCCTGCTCGAGTTGAGCCTGTAGCCGCTCACGCGGAAAGCGCTAAATTCTATTCTCCACTCGTAAAGAGCTTAGCTGAGAAACACGGAGTTCCGCTCGCGGAGCTCGACGCACTCACCGGCTCTGGACAAGGTGGTCGTCTGACCAAGGAGGATCTTCTTAAGTACGTTGATGCTCGCGCGGCTCAACCAGTGGCGGCTCCAGTAGCGACCGCTCCTCAAGCTCCTACGCCTAAGGCTTCTCCGAGCCCTGCGACCGCTCCGGGCGAATGGGGGGCTGATGGAACACGCGTTGTCATGATGGATACCATGCGCCAAGCGATCGCTGACCACATGGTTAAGTCAAAGCACACAAGCCCGCACGTCTATTCAATCCAAGAGATCGATGTGACCAACATCGCGAACTGGAGAGCGAAGCACAAATCGGCGTTCGAGAAGGCTGAGGGCTTTAGCTTGAGCTTCACACCGTTCTTCCTTGAGGCAACCGTCAAGGCACTTGAAGCGTTCCCGTACGTGAACTGCTCTCTCGATGGCAAGAAGATCGTGCTGAAGAAGCACGTCAACCTTGGATGCGCGGTCGCGCTTGGCAACACGGGACTTATTGTCCCAGTTATCAAGAAGGCGGAGGAGAAAAACTTCGTCGGTATCGCTCGCTCGTTGAACGATCTCGCTAACCGCGCTCGCACTAAGAAGCTTGTTCCAGATGATGTTGCGGGTGGAACCTTCACTGTTACGAATCCAGGTGTATTTGGAACGATCATCGGAACCCCGATCATCAATCAACCGCAAGTGGCGATCCTCTGTCTCGGCGCAATCAAGAAGCGTCCCGTTGTTATCGACGACATGATCGCGATCCGACAGATGTGCTACCTCACCCTTTCATACGATCACCGTATCGTAGATGGGTCGCTCGGTGGTCAGTTCCTCGCGTTCATCCGAGACTACCTCGAAAACTGGGATCCTAACCGAACGCTGTAATCAGATGCGAGTTATTAGCGGATCCGCGAAGGGCCGCGCCCTTAAAGCTGTCCCGGGAGACTCAACTCGGCCGATCCTTGATCGGGCTAAGGTGCCACTCTTTGATATCCTACGGTCGTTTGTTCCAAGCAAACAGATCTTGGATCTCTTTGGGGGAACTGGCCAGATTGGCATCGAGGCCTTAAGCCAAGGCGCGGCACACTGCGTATTCTGCGATACGAACGCACGAGCGATCGCGACGATGAAAGACAACCTCGCAACCACTCATCTCACAGAGCGAGCGGAGGTGCGACATACCGATGCCTTCGTGTACCTCAAAAACTGCTCGAAGGTGTTTGATCTGATATTTGTCGCCCCTCCGCAATACAAAGGAATCTGGATTGAGGCGATGAGGATAATCGCGGAACGCCCTCACCTTCTGGCGGACGATGGAAAGATAGTGGTTCAGATAGATCCCAAGGAGTATGAACCCCTCGACATCACGGCGTTTCACGAAGACTCTCAAAGAAAATATGGAAACACACTTTTTGTGTTCTATTCTAAAAAAACCTGAATCGGAAGATTAAAGCGAGGGGTTACTCCCACCACCTGAGTTCGTCATTGGGACACCCAAAAGCGGGTTTTTAGGTCTAGGAGCTGTTTTTGTTCGGGCGTTAGAGCGAGCATCGTTGTAACAGTTCTCTTCGATTCAGGCAGAAATACGGTCGCCTGTTGAATAGTTTTCATGATTTCAATGGCGCGGGTTGGGCCTCACCGCTCTGGTACAATGTACTTCATCACCGCCCTCACCGCTCACCGCTTTGGTACACTGTAGTTCCCACCACTCTGGTACACTGCACTACTCTAGTATACTCTACTAGTGTCCAGAGCTAAACGTTCTTGCCAATCTTAAATGTCTAAGGGAACATTCATGAAGTCAACGTAACCCTGAATCGCAACATAAGCCTGAATCGCTCAAAACAATCCCGCTCTGATGCACTAAGAGCGCCAAATGACCGAGCTCGCCGCATATGGGTTACAGAGTTTTCCACTCAGGAACAAGAATTTTCCCTCCGGCGCTATGCACTAGCCGATAGAGGAAAGGTAAATCCAGGGGGCATCCAAGGGATGAAGGTCCCGGGGGGCCAATCGACGCGCAATCCCTCTTTTATTTTTCGATAACACTCCCTGCATCGGCGGAAGATGCAGTTGT
>JBDLRS010000053.1:0-17155 GCA_039799965.1 Pseudomonadota bacterium | reverse complement strand
TACTAATTTTCCACCGGCATGCCGGACACTGAAAAATTAGTATTATGATTTTAGCCCGCCTCCGCGGGCTATTACTAATCTTCCACTTGGCCGTTTGTCGGGTATCCAAGTGAAAGATTAGCAACTGCAACTTCGTTGGAGCCGCCGAAAAAATCCTCAACGTATCTCAGTGGATACGCCTCCGGTTTTTTCGTCGTCTCCGCCTCGTTTCGTCAAAACTCTCAAAATGCTCACGAAGGAACCATTTTTCACCACCCTGCTAGTAGCAGCGGAGGTCGTCGAAATTGCCAACCAATACACTTCCGCAACGTCAGGCGCAACGTCAGGGCACGAGCACATCAGATTCTCTCGTTATTCCGGGTATAGTATCTCAAGACGATATAGTACGTGTAGACATGGAGCGATGCGCCCAATTCCTCAACTCCCTGCTGAATTCAGAATGGCTCAACCCAATGTGCGCATTAACATTAAATTGTACCGTTTCCGGATCCCTGGGAGGCCCGCTGGCAATCGCTGATTGGCCAGAGGCGTGGACAACAGCCTTGAATTACTCCGAATTCAGTTTCAAATACAGCAGGTTAGTATTGATCAGAAACATGGCGGTATTTATCGCATCGGAGTATCCTGCCGAAAGCAAGATACTATCCGTTCTAAGAAAGCTGCACGACTCAATCCTGACACTACCTCCACAGCAGGATATGCTATCTTGTGAGTCGCTTAAGCTGTCACGGGACGACAAAGGGGTTGTAAGGCAAACTCTTGATCTGGTCAGGAGGGATCCTAGCGAATGAGATCTGTATCGTATCGCCTTGTGGTTGTGGAGGGGCGTATGACCGCCCATAAGGATCGCCTCCCTTGATCAGGCGTGTGAATTCACAAAGGTACTTCAACCGCACGGGCGGCCCTAGCCCGTTCCTCGCTACAATCGATCTATCGATACGTGGAACAAAGAAAGGGGTTGGCTGGCCAATTGACACGAAAACTCGCTTGTTCACAAAAACGTGTTCCCCCTGTACATCTTTCCGATCAGGGTATGTCGATAGACACCGACCATCTCAAACAAGCGCTCAAACGAATTCCGATGGGGGATCGGGACTGTCTACGCCCCTCCCCCAGACTTCCTCAAGGAGATAAGTTGTTCCTTGATACGGGCGATCGTCTCTTTAACCGAATAATCCTCAAGGTTGTGCGCACTCAGAAGAGCGGCTTGGGTGATCGGGTCGAGGTCCACGAACACCTGTCGAGAAGCACGCCCCCCTCGTTCTTCAACGCGTCCAGCAGACACCATACACCGACCAGTACCCTGAAGCGTTCTAAACTGGAAATGGTGCCGGTCTGGTTGAACAGAGGAGGAGTAAGCCACCGGCGCTTCAGCCTTTAGAGGAAATTGCTCCCGAGCGTCAGCGAGACCCGCGATATCAAAGAGGTGTCCGAGTCGATCCGCATGAGAGATCCCCCGACCCTTTTTCGTATCACCATCTATCCAACTCGCCACTAACATGAGGTCTCGCGGCCTTGCCTCTTGCTGACTCAAGCACTGTATGAGAGTGTTGAGCGCCCGCCAACCATACCTCTCTATACCTCTGCGGAACACCTCTTCGCCGCTCACAAGCTCTCCACTGATACAAGCCCGCACTAGTTCCGTGAGGGTAGGCACATCCGACATCCCTTCTTCGTAATCATCGATTTCGTTGGGTGACTTCGGCAGCGCAGGCGGTAGTGAGTGCGCCATCTTAACCAGCTGCTCTCGCACATAGAAAGGAACTCGGGCGGTGTGTCCATCAAGCAAGACCAAGTCATACAATCGGTTGTCAGGATCGGACGCCACGATACGCACGTTCTCCAACTCGTCAAAAAAGCCCTTGCGCAACCGGTGTGAGTACCCATAATCCCCCTCGCTCGTCAGAATCTCTGCAAAGAGTGACGAACAGGTGACTGCAAAACCTTCACCCTCTGCTATCTGGACACAGTAAGGCAAGCTGAGAGGGAGCCCGTTACTGACGGTAAACACCATAGGTGGCGAGTACTGTCCACGCGCGTTGAGGAATTTTATATAGTGTGGAGTGATCTCACGTAATGCTCTCGCTGCGGTCAATAGGGATCGGAAGCTCTTAACATCGCTCTCTCCATCTCGCCTCGCGACGAGGTCAGGAGAGAGTTTGATATCGATATCTGCTTGAGCGTCGCGCTTCGGCTTCCCATTAAAACGGCTGAAAGAAACCTCAAAGCGAATCGTCCCACTTAGCAGCGAGGGATCGCACACTACTCGTCTAGGTTGCACCGGCAAAGCGCTTCGCAAATGGGCATCAACCAGTAGGGCCGATAAATTAGGCTCTCTCGCCACACCGTCGAGGCGCGACTCACTCGCTCGAACGCTTCCAAAGAGTGCGCTCCACACATCTCTCAGGACACGGCGGAACCAAGCCTGTCCGGGGTTTAAGTCTATACTGCGCGGTGGCTCAGGGGGCGGTGGCTCAGGGGGCGGTGGCTCAGGGGGCGACGTCCCAACATTCGAAGCGTTTCGAAATCGTCCTGTAATCTCCGCGTTAATTCCCTCAACGAACTGTATAACAGCTCTATCTGTTGGAGTTGAGGCGGCAAGTAATTCAGTGAGCGTTTTCAAGCCCAATACCACTGTAATGAGTCTAGTGCTGATGTGGGGTGAGATTATCCGCCACGCAGAGGCATTAAGTCTCACAGAGGGGTCATCCTCTCCCAATTCACGGTTGAGACAAAATCTGACCTGATAGAAAGTAGCGTCAACCTCACCATCGGCACCGTCATCAATCTTAGCGGAAAGCTCGCGCGCGGCTGCGTTAAGATCCCGCACGAAAGGCGTCAGGGCGCACCCTGTAGTAGTCGCCAATAACTGTGACAGCCGATCTGAATGTGAGTAGATCTCTGTCCCGTGGAGCTGGGAGAAGTACTCCAGGTAAGTCAGCAGAGCGCTCCTCACGTGTTCTTCCGCCAAGTTCGCCAGTTCGATAATCAACCCAACCTGCGTCTCATTCCAATCCAGATCCCTGTTTGGAACACTCAAATCTAAGGGGTCGCGCACTCCAAGTTCCGAACCATCTTCAATATCACAGCTCAGCAGCCGCATGAAAAGCGCATGTGCGCGAAGTTCGGGGGAATCAAAAAGTGCCGCGCCGTCAGAGATCCATCCCGTCTGAAGCTCCCCCGGTTGCAGAAGGAAGGAATCGACGATTCTCCGCAGTTCAGCCGGAAGACGAGCCACCTTTCTAGGGTCGTTAACGTTGTAAATCAGACTGAAGCCATCCGCATCAGTACTCAAAGTGACGCTCTGTAGGGCGCGGTGGTTGATGCTGTCTCGGATCGCTTCAATCACTCTTGGAGCGAGCGAAATAGCCCCTCTGCCAGGATCCCCGACCGAGATTCGTAGTCGACTCTGCCGTTCAATCAAGCGAGGGTCAGGAAGTGCTTGAAGCTCGGAGAGTACTGGGGTAGTACACGATTGGGATGGGTCTATGCACACCTCCAATCTCAAATTCCCAAACCTAAATGCGTGTTGTGACAACTTTACAAGATCGCGCACATCAGCAGCTATGGTTAACAAGCGAAGGACTTCCGGTGATTGGACGTATGGTTGCGTGGTCTTTATGCTCGGCCCCAACTGAGCCGACACGGTGATATCAATAGAGCTGCTCTGGCCATCACACGGTGAAGGAAAGTGAATCAGGCACGAGGCCCCGCCTCGCAACGGTTCAGCGACTGAAGATCCCTCAATCATGAGGCGAACGGGTGCTCCGAGCCTCCCTCCTAGCTCCCCTGACACGTTCTCCACAGGACGATGAGACAAACCGGATGCCGTCGCCGCTGTGGGTATGGTTGGTCGATTCGACGGTTGCATATCCCCCTTACCGTCCCTCCGGAGAGTCAATGCGCGGCGCACCTGCTCCACACCTCCTCACCTCAAGTGCCATCGTCAGAATGATAAGATCACTCAACAAAAGGTAGCTACCATCACGCTGCCACGTCAAACGCCCCATAAATGACTGATGTAACGAGATTTTCCTGGGCGTGCACCGCATTCAGGGGGCCTGACAATCTCGGAACCGACCGATACGGACGGCGAGATAGTGTAGATATCCCCCTCTTGGCACGGCTGTCAGACTTGAGCGACTATCGCCACATGACCAATGCCACTCGCGCTCAATACTGGCTAATCAACACTCGCTCCGGCAACGGGGCCGGTGGACGGTTGCGCCGTGCACTTGCAGGAAGAGCGAATCTCACCGTTCACGAGATAAACTTTACAACGCTACCCGAGTACCTGAGTACTATCCCGTCTGATGCCCTTGTGATTGTTGCCGGCGGGGACGGCACCTTCTCCGCGGTCCTCGGATCGCCGCACATGAAGGGGAGAGAGGTCGCGTGCATCCCCCTTGGAACCGCAAACGACCTGGCGCGGGAGTTCTCGATTACCCGATATCTAGCCGGAGCGCGATACGAGCACTACCCGCACCTTATCAGAGAGCTCCCCTTTGAACCGTGCTCCGTGTGGACCCTGCACGTGGATGGAAGTGAGGTTCCGTTCGTCAATTATGTAGCCATCGGGTACGAAGGAGCGGTTGTAAGAGACTTTGCAGCATGGCGCGCTCGCATCCCATGTAGGGGGCGCCTCGCAAATCGGATCGCCTACACAACCTTTGGACTCCAACACGCATGGACCCTCTACAAGAACCTGAGCCTTAGTGACCTCTCGGGAGCGGTTCGTCAATGCCCGCCAACCACCGGCATCATCATCACGAACATCAAGAGCCACCTCGGCATGGCGCTCTCCAATACGAAAAGCAATCCAGGCGACGAGCTCATCGAGAGCGTTTCCGTTTCGACCATCTTCGGATTCGCTCGGATGATTGCCGCTGGCATCGGACTTCCGATCGCCCCCTCCCCGTTACTGAGAAGCAACCGCATCTCGATTGAGAACATCCCCGCGAATATACCGCTTCAAATAGATGGTGAATCAGCCCCTGAGGTCACAGATGGCAAGCTTCACGTGACGTTCCGACACTTCGTACAGATCGCCTCGGCAAAGGGGGCTCAGCCCAACAGATCTCTTAGTAGCGATGCGCGGTGAATTTCTCGTACGCCGTCTGCAGCGTCGCGGAGAGGAGGTCGGCCGCTGTTCTATCCAGCGGAGCGTCCGTCGTCTTTCCATGCTCGTATCGAAAGGAGCGCACCTCCTTATGAAGTCCAAGTACGGTGAGATCGCCCTCTGAGAAGATAGCGATATTGTGGTTATGGCTGAACATCACCGGCTTCTGAGCGGGAACAGCGGCGCTTAGAACGTCAACACCATAGAAAGGGGCCTCATACGGAAGACCGAGCAGGCCAAGGATCGTTGGACCAAGATCCATACTTGAGAAGATCTTAGGCACCACTTGAGCAGGGATCTTGCCGGGAGCGTACACCAGCGCGGGGATCCTATACCTATCAACGGGAACGTAAGCCCGTCCATACACTCGGGAGTCGTGATCGGCTATCACTACGACGACCGTGTTAGAGAACCACGGCTTCGTCTTAGCCACCTCAAAAAACTTTCCGATCGCGTAGTCAGCGTAACGAATCCCGGCCTCGCGACCTCCGCCTTTTTGGGGAACACCTGGAATACCGGCAGGAAAGGTAAACGGCTTGTGATTCGAGGTGCTCAGCACAAAGGATAGGAACGGCCCGCTCCCCTTGGAGGAGAGATCGTCGAAGTAGCGAATTGCGTGTCGATAGAGATCCTCGTCACTTACCCCCCAGATATTTCCGAAGTTCGGGTTCGGTATATCGAGTCGGTCACTGAGAGAGAATCCGTTACTCCCGAAGTACTCGTTCATGCTGTCGAACGCGCCGTAACCACCGTACAGGAACGATGTGTGGTAGCCATGTGAGCGCATCACAGATCCCAAGGTAGAGATGTTATCGCTTCCATGACGCTTCACGATCGACTCGCTCGGAATTGGAGGGAAGGACGCGCTCATCGCCTCTAGTCCCCGAACCGTACGGGTGCCAGTCGCATAGGCGTTCGAGAACATGAGGCTCTCCTTCGAGAGCGAATCTAGGAACGGTGTGAGTCCGCGCTTGTCACCGTACGCGCCTACATACTGCGCGCCAAGCGACTCTTGCACTAAGATGACCACGTTCATCTTACCGAGTCCACTCGCGCTACCCTGATGGGTCCGTAGCAGAGATGTTGTGTCCGAGGAGGCATAGATCTCCCCCATCCCCTGGTAGTAACGACGCAAGATGTCATAGGCCTTTTCGCGGGGCATTGTCGCGTAGAATTGGTTGTAATCTATATCCTGGGTCAGAAACGCCCTAAAGAAGGTCGCCGCCCCGTTCTTCGATAGCTCATTCACAGCCCTATTTGTCGAGGCAGCCAACGTCTCCGCGTTCATCGATATCCCGATCAACGCCACAGCGCTCACATGAGCACATGCCCCTCGAAGGCGGCCAGATACAGGTGGAACCTCAACCAACGAGAGCCATCGTCGAATAGTCTTAAAAACTGGCCACCACAGCGCTGCGGCGGTCAGAAGCATTCCGCCAAGTATCGGCACCATCGGGTATGACTCTTGGATGTTCCCGAGCACTTCAGTCGGATAGATCAGGTAATCCACAGCGATGAGGTTAAAGCGCGATTCGAACTCCTCCCAAAACAGCACCTCCGCGATCGCCGTGAACACAAACACACACAGCGCCACATAGGAGAGAACGCCAAGAAGAACCGTGCCCTCTCGCCTCCTCATGAACCGTTGCCGCACGAGGACGACGATAGCCGTCAAGGGCAAGGCCAAATAGAGAAACTCTATGATGTCATTCGCAAAGCCCACCCCAACCGCTGTGAGGAGGCCAGAGAGATGCATACGCGAGTCAGCCCGAAACACGATCCAGAGTCCAACTCGAACCGCGAATCCCAGCAGCAGGTAGGTGGCCAGTAATGGCCCCAAAAAGAGGCTCACATATCGCAAGCCAGATACCGATAATTTGTTCATTCAGATGATACCATTACAATTGGGGCGTACAATGATCGCGGCTGTGAACCATGGAGGTTACAGCAAAGTGGCCTTCACTCGCTTGATGCCAGCTCCCACGTTCTCTTGCTTCTGGATCTTGAAGCGCTTACCTTCCTCAGCGATCTCTGCGGTGGATTCGACGTGAGGACCGCCACAGAACTCAGCAGAGAACCAGTTCCTCTGGTCTCCAATAAAGTAGACGCTCACGACCTCTGGATACTTCGCTCCGAACTCCATCTGAGCGCCGAGAGCCTCGGCGTCCTCGCGCGGCATCTCGACACGCACAACCGGCAGGCTTTCACTAATCTGCTGGTTCACGAGCTCCTCAACCTTCGAGATCTCCTCAGGGGTCATCTTGCGATCGAGGTTAAAGTCCATTCGGAGACGCTCGGCCGTGATGTTACTGCCCTTCTGTCGAATGTTCGGATCAACTACCTTCTGCATCGCTGCGAGCAACAGATGGTGCGCGGTGTGCAGCTTCGTAGTTTCGCGAGACTGATCCGCGAGACCACCCTTGAACTTTTGCTCCGCACCAGCTCGGGATAGCTCTCGGTGACGCTTCTCAGCGGCCGCAAATTCCTTGGTGATCTCCTTGGCCTGGTCGTCACTCACCTTGAGTTCGTCCAGCGTAAGCTCAAGTGGAAAACCGTAGGACTCATAGATAAAGAACGCCTGATCTCCTGAGATCAGCTTGCCTGGCTCGAGCTGTGACTGAATCTTTGAAAGCTCCTTGAGCCCCTTCGCGAGGGTCTGATTGAAGGCGACCTCCTCGTCGTGGATCTTCTGAACCACGACCTGACGGTTCTCCTCAAGGTGAGGATATGCGTGACCGAGCGTATTGATGACGGCGTCAGCCACCTCAGCGGTGAACTCCCTCTCAAGCCCAAGCTTCTTGCCGAATCGAACGAGACGACGAATGAAGCGCCGAAGGATATACCCCTGGTCCTTATTCGATGGGGAGACGCCATCGGCAAGGATAAAGGTCGCTGCGCGACCGTGGTCCGCGATAACGCGGAACGCCGCGGTGTCTTCAGTATCCTTGCCGTCTGTTTTGTACGACCGACCGGACAACGCCGCGACTCTATCGATGATAGGACGATAGATATCGCTCTCGAAGATCTCATTCTTCCCCTGAACGATCATGCACACGCGTTCAAAACCACCACCGAAGTCGATGTTTTTTTGCGCGAGTGGCTCCCACTCCATCGCAGCGTTGAGCTTATACTCCATGAATACGTTGTTACCGATCTCGACGAAGCGACCGGAGTCGTCGTTGATGTCGTACCTCTCCTGAATACGTTCCGGGGTTCCGAGATCGTAAAACATCTCAGAGGTTGGCCCACCAAGCTCACCTGGAGCCTCGGCGCGCTGCCACCAGTTCTTCTTCTTGCCGTATGGGAAGATGTGATACTTCCAACCCTTCGACTGAGCGAGTGTTGGCGGCACGTTGTACACATCCTCACAGAACTCAGCATCTACACCGTACTCACGGAATACCTTTTTCCAGGTCTCAATCGCGAGATCGTCGCGCGGCGCGGTTTCATCGCCAGCGAATACCGAAACATAAAGTCGGTTCGGATCCATTCCAAGCACCTTCACCCACAACTCCATGATCCATGGGATCTGCTGCTCTTTGGTGAAATCACCAAGGGACCAATCACCGATCATCTCAAACATCAATGTGTGTCGATTATCACCCACCTCAAGCATGTCCTCATAGTTCGTGCGAAGGCACCGCTGGATGTTACACAAACGCTTCCCGAGGGGGTGAGGCTGACCTCCGAGGTACGGAACGAGGGGGAACATCCCTGAGTTTACAAAGAGAAGGGTTGAATCCACATTCGGAACAAGGGACATATTGGGAACAACGCCGCAGTTACGTGGAGCTTGTGTCCAGAACTCAATGAACTTTTCTCGTACTTCTCGTGATGTAAGCATATCTTTCCTCGGATGGCGGAGGGCCAGTACAGCACAACAGTACGGCCGAACAATCTGTCGATCTCAACGCCACAAACGTATTGCGTCAGTCAGTCTAGACCCCTCAGGCGACCGTGGCAAGCCGGCCCGGAATGCCAAAAAGCCGACCGAATTCAGATGTGTACCTAGCGGGAGGCGGCCATATCGAGATCAGAAGCCTCCTCGACATCGGCCCTAAGGACGTACCCTCCCCTTCCTTTCTTGGAACGGAGCCTGAGCCACCGACCGAGCTTTCCTTCAACCAAGACCCTATCCCCCGGTTCGAGCTGGCCAAGGACCCGCCCTCCGTAGCTCGGCGCTGACAAGACCGATGTGCGGGTCAGTACTCGGTAGGTCCGCTGTTCTTGAAACTCAGGCGCTGAGGAACCGGGAAGCACCGCCCGGGGCGATCCACCCTGCAACTCCTGTCGACGTCTCTCTGGAGCTGGAGGAGGCACCCGCTCTATCCGCTCCCGAAACTCAGGCCCCTCAACAGGCCCGCTCGTATTAATCTCCTCTTTGGATCGAGTCGGCGAAGGTTCATCGATCACCTCAGGCTGCGGCTTCGCCACCGCGAGAGGACCCGAATCAGGGGAGACGGCGGTCAGCGGCTCTGTCCGAGCTGCGGCACCAAGGGAGTAGAAGAGAGCTCCAAGCCGACCTCCTGGATCTCGTCTAGCAGGGGTGTCTGTCGCCTGTTCAAAGGGCGTATGCGGTGGCTCGAATCCCTCTGATGCCATATCCAAGGGCGCCGAGCGGATGTAAAGAAAGAGTCTATCCAGCGCGACGAGTGAGGACACCACGCACGTGCACAGCACGATCCAGGCTACCCGTTTGCGAGGGCTACTCGATATCTCAGGGATAGCCTTCGGAGCTGGAACCGGCCGTGCGGCGACCGGAACGACGCTCTCAAGGGAGCGGAATGAACTAGTACCCACTCGCTCCCGACCGCCGCGCGGCTCCTTGATTCCAAGCCGTTCAAGCGAGCTTCTCACCTCATTCCCCTGACTCACGTCACTCACCTCTCGAAGCCGTTGCAGCACCAAGAGGCCGGTCTCTTCGAGAAGAACTTTACACGAGCCTGGTACGCCCTCGGGAGGGAGCCGTCGACATACGGCCTCAAAGGGAGCCGAGAGAAATGAAACTGGCATGGAAAACGCGCCAAGATGACCACGAATCCACCACAACTTCACCTCCGCATCGTCACCCTCTGCGAGGCGCGCTTCCGCGAGACGAACGATCTCCGACCACTTGCGATCATCAGCGAGAGCTTCAAATTCATTTTTCGGTGGTGGGGGTGGGGCGTCTCCGAGTGTCCACGACAGCGGCTCACGCGTTGCTTGACCAGGGCCGAGATCGATCGTGATCTCCTCGGGGCGTGGATTCTCGACGCCTGCAAGTATCGCCTCTAATCCGAGGTCGAGTCGCTCTCTATTTTTTGCCCCTTTGGTATCCATACCGTTGCCGCAGGATGCCCTCGTACGAGAAGCATCACCAACGTGACTATCCGTCCTTAACGCCTTCCTATACTATCGTACCTATTGGCCTATCCTTACTGAAGTGCCATAACGAGGTTTTCCTATGGTAAGACGCTCCGCCGGAGTTCGCTGGCTCCTAAACTTCTCACTCATAACGCTCCTAACCGGTTGCTTTGCCTCAGAACTTCCACCGGTAGAGCCCCCACCCGCCCTGGAAAAACTCCTCTCTGTATCTGATTCCACCATACCCGTACGGATTCAAACACAGGCTTTCAATGAGCGCTCCCTCGGTCATCAGTACCTCTTCTTCATCATCCCTCTGACTCGCGTTTATAACCCCACCCTCACCGCAGATCTCCGTACCCAACTTTCGGTAGCCTGCGGAATGCGGGGATATCGGTGCAGCGAAGAGCCAAACGCCTCATCAGCTCGGATGCTTGAGGTCACCGTTCACGATCTGAGCGTTAATGGCTATGACCTCCTCGTTATACGAAAACCAACGGCGTCGGTAACATTATCAGCAAAGCTCTTCGAGAAGGGAGATCTGATAAGAACGTGCCAAGAGAGCTACACCGCGACGAACACTGCTCACTACGCCTTCGCGGCGGAACTTCAGAACGCACTTGGGGAATCACTGCTGCACGGAATTTACAAGCTTCTTGACTGTCTCGGTTTTAAGCAACCGTCCTAAGGAGAACGCACCAACCGTATGAGACAAGGAACCATCTTACTCGCGGCGATAATGTCAGAGACGATCCTCGTAATCGTGGCCTATGTGCTTGCGTACCTCTTCTCACTCGACATCGCGTGGAATCCATCGGTGCGAGCGATCGCTCTTGGCATCGCCGCCGCATCCCCCCTTTTACTTGGAAACCATCTCTTGTTGCGCTGGACACAGAGTAATCCCGACACCGTATACGCGCGATTCAGCCGCGAAGTTGTCGTACCGCTTTGTCGACGGGTCACCCCATCGCAAGCGTTGTGGATCGGTATCCTTTCTGGGCTAGGCGAAGAGGCTCTCTTCCGCGGAAGCCTCAACCTCCTCATGACGAGGTGGGGTGGACTGTGGCTGGCCCTCATCACGTCGAGCATCGCCTTCGCCTGGGTCCACTTCATCGGATCATTCAAGAGATACGGCGGAATGATGCCCCTGTACTCGGCGGTTGGTGGAGTTCTGTGGCTGGTATGGTTTCTAACCGATTCCCTCGCCGCAGCCGCGACGACTCACGCCACTTACAATTTCATCGCTATCATCTCGATACGGAAACTATCGAACCGAGAGGGGGACTAGCAGGCGCCCCCACATAGGAACATCAACAGCGCGTTGCACGCAGAGCCGCTTACGAGAACATCTTCCGCGCCTCTCGAATGGCGCTTACAACGGCCTCAAAGTCAGACTCGCACGAATAGATCCCGAAGCTCATACGCACGGTCGCCGGGACGCCGAGCTTACGGAGCGTTGGCATTGCACAGTGATTCCCAGCCCGTATCTGCACGTTGTGAGTATCCGCGATCGTCGCGAAGTCATGGGGATGAACGCAATCAATCGTAAACGAACACACGGACGTTTGATCACCTCCATGCACACCCGGACCGTGAAGGGTAACTCCGGCCTCACCCTTGAGGAGGTCTATCGTGCTACGTACGAGCTCTACCTCGTGCTTATTTATCTCCGAGCGCGAGAATCGCGAAATGAAGTCCACCGCGGCACCAAGCGCGATCGCTTCGGGAAATGCAGGTGTTCCGGCCTCAAAGCGCTGCGGAACCTCGGCCCACCCCGAGCCCTCAACACTCACATACGAGATCATGTCCCCGCCGCCCTGAAACGGCTGAAGCGCTTCGAGACGCTCCGGCCTCCCATACAGAACTCCGATCCCCGTTGGGCCGTACATCTTGTGACCGGAACATACATAAAAATCACACCCTAGCGTCTCAACGTTCACGCCGATGTGCGTTACCCCCTGCGCGCCATCCACGAGGGTCATGGCCCCCGAGGCCTTCGCGAGTTGAACAACCTCTTCTATCGGCGTGATAGTGCCCAGAGAGTTGGCGAGCTGCGTGCACGCGACAAGCTTTGGCTTCAGGGCGGATAGTTTCGCCTTAAAGTCGCTCATATCGAGCTGCCCCTCTGGGGTAATCTCAGTAAATACGACCCTAAGCCCACGGCGCTTGGCGAGCATCTGCCATGGCACGATATTACTGTGGTGCTCTAGCAGAGAGAGAAGAATGACGTCGTTCGGTTCAAAAAGAAGCTCAGAGCCATACGCTACAAGGTTGATCGCTTCTGTGGCACCGCGCGTGAAGATGATAGATCGTTCAGTGTTAGCTCCGAGAAAGCGAGCGATCTTTCGACGCGCCTCATCGTACATCTCAGTAGCAACAGCACTCAGCCGATATGCACCGCGGTGAACGTTCGCGTTGTGATTCACGAGTACATCACGGAGCGCGTCAAGCACCGCGGCGGGCTTTTGCGTTGTTGCCGCTGAGTCTAGGTAACAACCTCCCGGCCCCTCGGTGAAGAATGGGAAGAGATCTCGAACACCTTTACCAGGATGAAGAGGGTCGATTCCTGTTTCGACATATTTTTGCGTCACGTTGGAGGTCCTTCCTAATAAGGCCGTTAAGACATTGAAAATTATATAGAATCGGGAGATTGATTACAACCAAGCTCGAAAGAAACTATCCGTCCCACGCCCGGTTCAACCTGGAATATGCCTGGCGTTCCGAAATCTGTCCCGATCGCGCCCCGACCGAAAATAATCCTTGACCAAGGAGATCTGCAGGGATTATTCTCCGGCTCCGGTTTTGCTCAGGGAGGAAGCTTCATTGGTTCCCGGTCCATGAGAGCGAGAACCGCACTCGATACTAGCTCACCAGTTAAGAAGTCCTCGTCTTGGCCGTTATGGTTCCAGGCAGAGCGGGCCCTCCGTTGAAACACAGAAAGGGTCAGCGGCTTCTTTTTGGTTAAGCCTGGTTTGAGGGTGGTTCACATGCGGCGCGAACGCTTGATGGTCGTGTCGGTAGAGCGCTTTTACGCCTCGCTACAATGGACAGGGATCTCACAGCAGGTCGCCTCTTTCGGTTGCCTCTCCTTATTCGGTGAGTCTAGCTCACTGAATAGGAAAGAAGCGTGACTAAGGTCATAGAGGAAGCCCGGTACGATTGGTTTTATCTGGTGTCTGGATATGCGGACAACGGATGGTGTTCTGACTCAAGGTCTCTGCGGAAATGTTTTCGAAGAGGGCGACGGTCAGAAGTAGATAACTTTTTGATGGGACAACAATCATGAAATTCTGGTCAAATTCTGATGTTCCGCCCCCTGGTTCAGGGATCCCCGAACTGCGATTACTTGCAGCGGTTCTTCAACGGGCGATCCATGACTTCATCGGTGGCGAGGGCGACGTTCGAGAAGGTGCACGGTCATGGCTCATGGATGATGAACCAACTGACGCTCCCCTTTCATTCAAGTTTATTTGCGAGGCACTTGACCTCGACAGCGATAGCCTTCGAAAGGCTATCGGCCGACAAGCCGAAGCGCAGCTTCGAGAGTTCGCGGCTAACAACGCGATGGCGTAAGCAGCTACTGAGAGGCCAAGGGGCCTCTGCGTACGTAACCTAGTTATCGGTCCTCTGATACAGCAAGGGCGCGACGTGAAGGAAGCAAGTTTCCTGTCATGTCGCGCCCTTAAGTTTTTGATACTTTCGGGGGCGAAGCCTCTCGGGGTATACTTGAACCAGAGGCTAACGGACGACTGCGGCGGATATTTCACCTTAGTTGTCGAGACGCCGACACAATGCAATTTCCTGGCAGGCGGGTGGTACGCTCATCCGACCAACGGGGGCGTGTTACAATCGGGACGTGTTAGAACGGGGACGTGTTACAAAAGGATAGTGGTGGCGCATGGGCGATGGAGTAGCAAAGGGCAACAACCCCGCACTGTGGGATAAGTTCTTGGCGGACCTCGATGAGAAATTGCAACTGGGGCTCCTTGATCGAATGCGCCGAGTTCATGCCTACCATTTCGAGTCTGAGACACTCTTCCTCGAGCTCGGCTCGGTTGAGGACCAGGTATACCTACAAAAGGGAGCTCAGTTCACGCAACTCTGTCTCCTCGCCCAAGACGCCACTGGGGTCAGCCAGGTTAAGTTCAGACCGGTTTCACCATCCACCGATGAATAACTGCGGCTCACATACCTACCTCTGTTAGCCTGTATTCCTGGACTGTATTCCTGGACTGTACCTCTTTATTTTCGCACAGCCATCTGCCACGTTACGCGAATGAATGCTCACGGAAGTATCGGTAAAAAACGAGAGAAGAAGGTCACGCACTGCAAGATATGCGGTACCCACCTTTCTTCACCAGATGAGCCAACTCGCTCTCCATTCTGCTCAGAACGGTGCCGCCTTAACGATCTTTCGAAGTGGTTTGGAGAGAGCTACAGAATCGCCTCGAATCCCGTCCCTACCTCTCAGGATGAGGACGATTCGGACTCTTAGCGCCGTGGTTTGCAATCCCAGCAAGAGTCAGGACCCAACCCGCTTTCTGTCATGAAACGGGTGTGCCATCCAAGACCCTTGTTTTGGCTCATACATAAACTGACCCACGTACGGTACACGTTTCGTCTTGAGCGTTTGAACAGAGCCACGCCGAGCACCTTCCTTCCAGAGTATCGACTTCTCAGCGATTAGCTCGTCACGTACCATCACACCGTGGTGGTCGGTACCGCATCTTTACCATGGCCCCCTGTTCGGCCCATTGTTCTGCCCGACGCTCCCCCTGCCTTGACCGCCGGGGCCCTGGCACGTGCACCGTCCATTTTGGCAAACCGGCTTAGCACACCAACCGGTCAACGCATTGCAGTCTCTGTCCTGCTTGCAACTGGCACCACCTGACCCGCTATTTCCGTTTCCACTATTCGATCCAGAACCACCACCAGGTCCACCGGTATTTCCGCCGTTACTTCCGCCGTTACTTCCGCCGTTACTTCCACCGTTACTTCCACCGTTACTTCCACCGGTATTTCCGCTGTTACTTCCGCCGGTATTTCCGCTGTTACTTCCGCCGGTTTTTCCGCCGGTATTTCCACCGGTATTTCCACCGTTATTTCCAGGCCCCGTCCCGCTACCTGCGTCGCTACTGCAGCTAAAATAATTCGCCACCTGATTGCAAGGCATATCTGGAATCTGTTGGTCAATCTTCGCGCAAGAACAGCATTTATTTTCCCAACCCATCATCGACTGCACCGTGCACCAACGTCCCGTCCCATCATCACAAGTTTCAGATGAGCAATTTGATTTACCTCCACCATTAGCAGAATTACCGCCAGCTGGAGGCAATCTTGAGCCTCCCCCTCCGGCTGCTCCGCCCCCGCCGTTAGCAGAGCCGCCAGCGCCAGCGGGTGCCCCACCACCTGTAGTTGTACCAGAACCTGAGCCGCTACTACCCGTAGAGGACCCGCCAGTGCTTGACCCACCTTGAGAGCCAGAACCGGTGCCCTGTTCAGCACCTCGCGAGCCATCCTGACAGCTTCTAGGAAGAGACTGCGAGCTATCCCTAGGACATGTCGGTCCAGTGGTGTGAACGCACAGAGGGTTTTCAGCAGTCAGGCGAGTAAACCCGGCATGTGGCGATGTATAGGAGGTTCCAGCGCAACAAAAACGCTTACTGATCGCAAACCCCCCTCCGCACTCCACTTGCTCGGTACGTAGCGGAAGATCAACCACCTCTAACGCATACGGCTCAGAATGCCTCGCAGAGGGTGGTCGTAACCGTACGAGGTTCGCGTTACAGAAAATTTCTTCCAAAGAATCTGCACTTTTACACGTAGCGGTTCCTACAAAGTCAAACCGTCTTTCCTTAGGTGAAAGACCTTCACTGTTCTCAGAAACTACCGCTATGACGGGAAATTTCAGGGTTAGCCCTGTATATCGAGCGCCCTGGACCGGCATAGCAGACAATTCAATTTTAAATTCCCTCGGTAGACCTCCTCCACTTTGGCTCTGATAGGAATCTTTAGCCATCGCATAGATCTGGTGCTGCCGGGTATCCAAGCAAGTGCGATCGATATTGGCCTTCACCACAGTCAGGGGTCCCGATCGGTCCGTGTCTTTACAGTTGGGACCATCGTAGATGCTCAGCCGCCATCGCGGTTCGGCCATGGCGTCATGCCCCGCCGCCACTAACACACCGAGACAGACGCATGTAAGAAATAACGCTCGACGTAGTAAAATCATTCCTATCGACATAGCCCCCTCGCTCCCCCCTCGCTTCCCACTCGGTCACAATTCCACATTAATTTAAACTATACAAGAAATCTAACCACTTGCACGTGTGCACGTAACCCGTCCACAGCTCGAATATAGCTGAAACAAAAGTCAGCGCAGACCGGTGTATAGTCTAGATGCACACAACGTCTGTCGGGGTGCAGAAAGAAGCGTTGATATAGACACCTCGTATCGCATTCAGACCCTTTGCGCTGCACCATAGAACGAGCACCATAGAGCGACCCCGCTTTGCAGAGAGATCGATTACTCAGGCCAAACCCCTGCCCCGTTACCTATGGAGAGATCCTTCCTTGAGAGTCGAGAGTTTTTCGCGGCCAGGAGCTATGAATGAGCACTGCAAAGTGCCGGCTTTTTGTGGAGAAGCAGTGCCGGAACCCGGCAATTAGTGCTCAGGCAGCGAGCAGGAAATG
>JBDLRS010000052.1:0-30641 GCA_039799965.1 Pseudomonadota bacterium | reverse complement strand
ATGGTGTATTGGAATAGCTGAGTCGTGATGACCTCCTCAACCATAATGCCCATATGGCTGTTTAAGCGCTTCATCGTGAGGAGGGCGGTGCGTAACCCAATTCGGCTCCTTCTTCTTGTGTGTGCGCTCGCCGTTTCTACCACCCTTATCTCCTCGGTCCTTCGGGTTAGTGTGGCGAGTGTGAGCTCGTTTGAGGAGTCGATAGGGTATTCCTCCCAAGAGTATCCCCTTGTGGTGACCCCTCGCGGAGGGCGGCTCTCTCTGCCGGAGTTCGGAAGTTGTTTCTCGTCACTACGAAACTCCTCGGACGTTGTCGCGTATCGTCGAGAAGTGGGCGAGGTCACGACCTCCTCCGGGTCGCGCGCCGTGTCGGTGGTAGGTGTGAGTGGCATTCAGGATGGTGCCGGTTCGGAGCGAAGCGTCGGCGATATGCTCCTCTCTGAACGACTGGCCACGATACTCGGACGTCGTGAGGGAGACCCCATCACGGCACATGTGGAGGGAGAGGAGCTTACGGGACGGGTTCGTATAGGCCCCGCACCCCCCGGGGTGCCCGTTGATGCGGTAGTGGTTCCTCTGGTGCGGCTCTCCCAACACGAGAGAGAGGTACTCGCCGATGGCTTGCTTGTTAAGCCACGTGGTGATGCGCCTCTTGAGGACTATCGACGCTCTCTCGCAGACTTTCTTGTTGGGTGTGGAGCGCTCTCAGTGCCCATTCAGGTCGACACCATCGCAAGTCGGGTCGAGCGAGGAGAGAGTCTTGTCGCCGCGTATCGCTTCAACATCGTGATCATGGCAGGTATGACCCTCTTGGTGTGCGCCGTGTTGATAGCGCAGGCGACTCAGCTTAGCTTGCGAACGATGTCACGGGAGCTCTCGGTGTTGCAGACCCTTGGAGTTGGCAAGCGTGCCTGTCTGTTGAGCATTCTGCAGGAAGCAGCGATCCTCGGAGGGGTGGGTGCGCTTATCGGTGTGACGGTGGGCGAGCCCGTAACGGTTCGGCTGACGGAACTCTTTCTTCAAACCGCGCACGAGATCTACAACATCTCCCTCGGGACCAAGGGCTCCACCCATGTGGCGCAACGGTGCGCTGTGGTTGTCGGGATGATTCTTCTGGCGACGAGCGGCGCGGCTCTCGGAGCGCTTGACGCTCTGCGGATCTCGCCATCCGTTGGAACCCGATCGGAGCATCTCCACGTGAAGCCGATCTCGTCCTGGTGGGCGTTACCCCTTGCCGGGATGAGTGTGGCTCTCTTTGTGATCGTGTATTGCCTGGCGCTCTTCACAGACTCAACGCTCATCGCCTACCTCTTTATCGCCGCGTGCCTTATTTTGGTTGCTGGATGCACTCCAGCCGCGCTCTCCAGAGCGCCTGCGGTGCTGCGGAGGTGGAGGGGCTCCGTATTCATGTGGTTTGCCCGAGGAGGTATTCAGGTCGGAGGGCGTGGATTTATCTTAGGAGCGATCGGGGCTGGGCTGAGCATGGCCCTTATCTGTTCCCTTTCCCTCATGGTGGGCAGCTTCCGAAGTACCCTTGAGCGGTGGACCTTGCAGCGCCTTCAAGGCGACCTCTTCGTCTCCGCCGCTCTTGAGGGGGGAGTCGGTGAAACTCGGGTCTCATCGGAGCTCGCGAACGCGGTGAGATCGTTGTCCGACGTTCGTCGAGTCATTCCCTACTATGAGACGATGACGACCTTTCAGGGAGATGTGCTCGTTGTCAGCGCCTCTCAACTCAGTGAGCAGCTTGCCAGGGGGATCTACGTCGTTCGCTCCGGATCGCTCGATCGAGGACTCCTTGTCGGGGGAAGGGGGGCTCTTATCAGCGAGAGCGCGGCTCGAAAACTTCACCTCGATGTCGGTGATTCGCTCGCGATTGAGGGAAGGCCGGTCGTCGTCACAGCCATCATCCAAGAGTTCGGCACCGAGCATCCCCTCGTTCAGATCGATGAGGGGCTCTTTCTCGAACTGTATCCCCGGCAGCAGCCTAAGAACCTTACGATCGATCTGGCGGCTCATGTGAGTCCCGATATGGTAAAAGGAGCGGTCGAGCGGCTCGTTGGAGCGGTTGGAACCGTGCGGGACAATCGTGAGCTTCGTGACTATGCGCTTACACTCTTTGATCGGACCTTTCGAATCACCCTCAGTATCCGTTGGATCGTATTTGGTATAGCTCTTCTTGGGCTCGTATTGGCATCTTTGCAGAACCTCTGGGAGCGGCGGCGGGAGATTAAGACCATGTACGTTCTCGGATTCTCTCCCGGGCAGATTATTGGGGCGCACGTAGCAGAGAACACGGTCGTGTGCGCTCTCCCGGTCCTCATCGGTCTAATCGGGGGAGTGGCGCTTGGGTGGGGGCTTACTGAGTTCGTAAATCCCCGATCCTTTGGATGGTCGATTGAATTTTTTATCTCGGCGACACCGCTTTTAATCGCGTTGGCGTTTGTCATCGGCGTGGCGCTTGTGACGTTCCTAGCGACGGCTGCGGTGTTAGGGAGGGTGCTTACGGAGGCGACGTTGTCAGATGAATAACAAAAGCGGATACCTCGCACGCGTCGTGTGCGTTCTCGGAGTTCTGTTCTCGTTACCAGGCCGCGTTGTGGCGACTCCTGAGTCCACGACCTTTCGCCACGCTCAACCGGGATATCAGTGGTCCTTTCCCCGCGACCACGGACCCCACAACGAGTTTCAAACGGAGTGGTGGTACTATACGGGACACCTCTATCGCGAGGGAGCCGAACCCTTTCGTGACCAGCCCTCGTTCGGGTTTCAGCTCACCTTCTTTCGTCGGGCTGAGTCCCCGCGTGATGGGGTACGGAGTGAGTATCTCGCCCATGCGGCGGTTACCGATTTCGATACGGGAGTAACGACCTTCGCTTCACGAAAGGGGGGTGCGCTGCTGGGAGCGGCGGGCGCCAACCCCGCAACTCTTGAGGTGTGGTCAGGTGATTGGCTGGCAGAGATGATAGGTCAGACCCATCTTTTACGCTTCACCCCCGCGCGGGGAGAGGGGCGCACGGTACGACTGCTCGGTTCCACGAGAGTGAGCCCATGGTTGCAAGGAGAGGGGGGGGTTAGTCGAAAGGGGAGCTGCGATACCTGCGCCTCGCATTACTACTCAATGCCTCGTATCACCCTCTCAGGCGAGGTGAGAGATCCCGGACGTCAGCTCCCAGTCACCGGTTTGGCGTGGATGGACCACGAATTCATGAGTAACACCTTGGCACCCGATCAGGTCGGATGGGATTGGATGGGGCTTATGCTGAAGGATGGTCGTAACCTCACCGTGTTCCGTTTGCGGTCCGCTGATGGCGCGACGTCGTACGCCTCGGCGACGATCCAGAGGGAGGGGCAATCGTCGACCGTCCAAGGGAGCGATGTGACCCTTACGCCTGGGCGGGTGTGGGTGAGCCCGCTCACCGGTGGAAGGTATCCCCTTGAGTGGCGGGTTCAGATCCCGAGTCACGCCATCGATCTGGTCGTTAAGGCGAGGGTGAGTGGGTGCGAGGTAGGCGAGGGGGCTTCAGCACTCGAACCTCGGTACTGGGAGGGGCCCGTGGCCGCCGATGGTGAGGAGGCTATCGGATACCTTGAGATGACCGGGTATGCCGGAAAGGTCACGTTGTAGAGCAAGAATTTAGTCGTCGCCCCTAGCAGCCCAACGCTTGAGTGATCGCCCCATCTGATCCTCAAAGTCAGCGATGGAGATGTTGAAGGCGGCTTCGAAGGCAGCGTCCTTATCAATCTCATCGCGGAGGAGCATGAAGTAGGCGGCGATTGCAGGAAACCCGTACCTCTCAGCGACCAGGCGCGTTGCGAGGAGGGACTGGGCGTATGCGGCCGGCACCATCTCCGGTTTCAGTTTTGTGAACCCACCTTGGAGAAGGGCGAGGGGAACCGGTTCATGTGTCTTGAGCCACTCTCGAAGTGCTTGGCGGAGTGCGGGGCCCTCCTCACCTTCGAACCATTGGGCGAGGCCCTCATCGATCCAACCTGGGAGATTGCCGGCGGAGAGAGCGGAGAGGATAGCATGTGTGTACTCATGTCGGACTGAGCGGTTGAGGTTCTCGATGTCGATCGCTTTGCCTTTGGCGAGTGGCAGGATGATCTCCCCACGAAAGAACATCGCATTGGTCCACTTCGGCGCGCCGGTGAGCTCGAAGAACTCATCCTCATCCATCAGACGGATCGAGGTGCTGAACGGTGGGATGTCCGCGAAGAGTCTCGTAAAGTGGTCGTGCGTCGTGTTGAGGACGGTAATCAGACTTGAGGCGGTCTCAGACCAGCGGGTTGGTGTGATAAGGGTCAACTTACTTCCATTCGCTAAGTTGATCGGTGTGAAGCGGAGTGGGGAGACCTCCTCAGGTCGGGCGTATCGAGCGCGCTCCCCAGTGGGGGGCTCAGCGTACGCTGACGCGCAGACGATAGCCGCAGCGCCAACGGCGGTCGCCAAAATTGCCGCGGTGAGTTGTGCGAACCTTGAGAGCAACATAATCAGAGCACTCCATTGGTTGCCGGTGGTCTGGATGGGCGTGAGGCTGACGCTATAACCTCTGCTGTGTAGTTCGGCATCCGGAGGGGTTTTCATGAGTGCTTCCTTACGGGGGCATGGGGGCGATCTCGCTCTTTGTAAGGCTGCGGGGTTACCTCGGCGCCGTTGTGTAAACCGTGGTGTAATAAATAGTGGGATTACGTGTACTTAGTGCGACGGTTGGGCTATTCCCACTCTCAAGAGGGGCTTTGATGGGGAGAAATGAAGCTCTGTTCTTGTGAAAGGCCCCTATTCCTTAGTACAATAATGGTCAGTAAAACTCGTAACATAAAAGCGTCGCCCCTCAGTCTTGGGCGCCCTTTGAAAGGAATGTTCTATGTCGTGTTCATCAACTGGTTCGTGTGGCAGTGGTAGCGGAAATAAAAATGTGGCTGTGGCTGATAGCGACTTCACCGGCACTGATGAGATGCCGATCGATCTAACCCCTGCAGCTATAGATGCGGTAGCTAAGGCTCTTAAAGAAGAGGGCGAGCCTGGGGACTTTCTTCGTATCTCCGTCGTTGGAGGCGGATGCTCGGGATATAAATACGGCCTCGACTTCGACAAAGAGGAGCGCATGGGTGATCTCGCGCTCGACTTCGGCGGAGTAAAAGTTGTGTTAGATTCCGTCAGCGTTGGTTACCTTCGTGGGACGGTCGTTGATTATGTGACCGGCCTAAACGGAACGGGATTTCAATTCAAGAATCCGAACGCGAAGCGTAGCTGCGGATGCGGAAGCTCCTTTAGCTAAATTACATTGAAGAGAGATAGCGTAACGCCAACCTCGACCGAAAGGGAGATGGTTGGCGTTTTCATTTGTGGATACTATAAGGGGAGGGTGAGACTGCGGTGTTCCGGTCGCGCGGGTTCACACGGGTATACTCAAGGATGGTGGCTCATGAAAACCAGAACCTCTCTTATCGTTCTCTCCCTTCTTGCGATCTCCGGTTGCTCAGTGGAGAAGGTTCGTGATGGGTCTATCGCTCACCTCTCTCGTGCCAACGCTTTTGAAAAATTAGAGGTCGCGGCGACCCCTGAGGACCAAGCGCGCGATGAAGTCCTAGTGGCTCCGACTGATTTCGTGGTGCCGATCGAACAGGATCGATTCGCATGGGAGCGGGCTCGATTTTTCCTTGAGAATTATGGTGGAGGGGCGGGAACTCCAAGCAACGCGGTAGTGAAGGTGGTTGGATCTCGCCGCGGACTCTCAAGTGCTCCGGGACCTAGTCCCTACACCTATGAGGTGTTCAAAGATCTCTCCTCCGAGGGATATCGGTACTCCGTGCGGTGTGTGACCACAAACGGTGAGGAGTCTGACGCTGCCCTCAACGCCGGTAATTTCGCCCGCTTTATCCGTGAGGGGAAGCTCGAGGTTTCGCTGTTGGTGCGGTAGGACCTCCGGCGATCCTCCTTCGCTTTGCTATGGCGTGTAAGCTGGGTGACCTCCCTTTGTGCCATCTGACCGGCAGGTGGCCTATCGAATTATCGTGGTGCCCCCTCTCTTGTTCATGCTATGTGGCGTACATAGTTAGAAGGGGGGGGTGAAAAATGATTTCCTGTCATAGTTATTCTCACGGCTTTAGGGAACGATTAGAGCGTTACGCGGACCTTGTTATCTCCTACGGATTAAACGTACAGCCGGGACAACTCGTGAATATCTCAAGTGAGGTCATTCATCGGTCCTTCGTTGGATTGTTGGTGGAGGCGGCGTATCGCAGAGGTGCGGGGTACGTGAACGTTGAGCTCATAGACCCACTGCATGTTCGCGGACGGATTTTACACAGTCGATCCGAACATCTGGGCGTTCTCCCGGCATTTTTTTCCGCCAAGTTCTCCGAGTTCGTTGATGTAGGTGCCGCGAACCTGAAGGTTCTCGGTCCCGAATGTCCTGACTACCTCTCCGATCTCAATCCCATCGCGGTGAACGATGTGAGGAAGGCCACATACCATGCAGCCAAACGGTTCTACACTGACGGGATCGGTAAATCGAAGGTTCACTGGTGTGTAATTGCGGCGGCGACTCCCGCGTGGGGTGAGAAGATCTTTCCGGAGCTTCGAGGACAGGTCGCTGAAGAGATGTTGTGGGGAGAGATCTTTAAGATCTGTCGGGTCGATCATGACGACTACGTCGAGCGATGGCGAGAGCACAACCTCCGGCTCAAGCGACGGGCTGAGCGACTCACGGCGCTCGGTATTCGGGATTTGCGGTTCACCGGGCCGGGGACGGATCTCTCCGTCGGACTCTCACCGAGGGCACTCTTTAAGGGAGGGATGGATAGGAGCCCCGCGGGGCACGAGTTCGAGCCGAACCTTCCGACAGAGGAGTGTTTCACGACCCCTGATTGGCGACGGACCGAGGGGATCGTTGCCGCGACAAGGCCTTTTTATGTAAACGGTAAACTCATTCGAGATCTAACGATAACCTTCAAAAACGGCATTATTTCGGGCTTTTCTTGCAGTGAAGGGGCTTCAACGTTGGAGTCGTACCTGAAGAGTGATGAGGGGGCCAATCGTCTCGGAGAGGTTGCGCTTGTCGGTATCGACTCACCGGTATTTGAAAGTGGGTTGACCTTCCAGGAGATCCTCTATGACGAGAATGCTGCGTGTCACATCGCGGTGGGATCCGCCTACAAAGGATGCCTCGTCGGGGGGGCTGAGATGTCCGACGAGGAGTGTGCCGCGCTGGGGTGTAATTCGAGCTCTGTGCATACAGATATTATGATCTCTAATGAGGAGATCGATGTGCAGGCGGTGCTTGAAGATGGTGAGGTGATCGATCTCCTCGTGCGTGGGAGATGGGTTGGAGAGTTCGCACGCTGATCCTCGTGCGATGGTGATCGCGATGCGTGATCGAGTGTGTGAAGATCAGTGAGGAGAAAATTTTCACTCTCTTGAAACCATCTAGGGATCTCGTGTCATCAAAAAAGGGCTTGTCAAGAATTGCAAGCGGTGTCAACCTGCAGTCAATGAGGTCTCGTTCGTTGCTCACTGACTATCTGCGAGGATAGTGAGTGAGCGACGAAAGCAAAAAGAATCTTCACTCAGAGGATTCGTGAGATGGCAGAGAACCGTCGCCCGTTGGTAGTTGTAGGTATGGAGCGGCGAAGTTAAAGAAAGGTTCGCGATGATTCGGAAGGGTCATCGAAGTAGCGGTAAACGATACGCTTCGTAGTTTGTCTGACGATAAGCAGGAGCGAAGCAAAGAAAAGCCGCTCACACCAATGAAATTCGGCTTCTTTCAAGTGAAAAAGCCACTCAAAGGTGGGAGGGGATAAGATTTCGGTCAAGCTAAGCTTGGTGAGGTTGAGAGATTCTCTCGAAGACCAGTAAGTTTGGCTAGGTCGGTAAACCAACGTAGACGGTGAGTGGGGATTATTTCACTCGCCATCAAACAGGAGAAAAGAAAATGGCAGCTAAGAAGAAAGCAGCAAAGAAGACAACAGCTAAGAAGAAGACCACAAAGAAAGCAGCTAAGAAGAAGTAAGCTCTTCTAGTCTTTTTTGGGAGCGGCCCTCGTTCTTCGGAACAAGGGCCGCTTCTTTTTTGTCTGTACGGCTGTTTTGATACGAGGTTTGATTAAAATATCTGAGGTCGCCGAGGTTTCGGCACCACCAAAGTCCTCTGCCTGATTCAACAGACGGCGACCGAGGATGATCGCCTATTCCGATCTGCCAGGCAGGCATATTCAAAACGCAAAGGTACCGGTTTTTTCCACTATCTCAAATTACGTCGAAGCTGCTCCAGCCAACGGCCTGCAGCGCTGGTGTTAGTTGTCCCTGAGGTAGCTAATCCGTACCGGAGTTTAGCTGGGGCGGATATGGTTTGTGCGTTTCCGCACAGCACCTTAGCTTTGAAGAAGAAGTTTTGAGGAGATGTGAGTGCCGGAGCCTCCGCATTAAATGATGCTGCTCGGGTAGCACTGCTCGAATTGCGAGCGATATTTCGAGCGGAGATTGAGGTGTATCGGCGCCCGTCGCTGGACCCGTAGAGCACGACCGAGCACGGTGACGTGCCACCGGCTATGAAGGTGACCCGCGCGTCAAATCGAGTCGGGTCTGTGCCGTCGAGAACGATCTTTGCGGAGGAGATTAATTGTGTGCCGATGCACGACCCGGTTGTTACAACGAAATTGTAGATACTCGTGAGAGCTCGCGTGGTAAATCGATCGTTCTCGGCGGTTATAGCGGGATTCATGATCGAGTTCGCTTCGCCATCGTGTCTCGCGCTCAAGTTGTGAGCTATCTCATGTGCTGCGAGGAAGGGCTGAAGGCCGGCACTCACGCTACGGGAGAGCCCGACGCCGTATCGTCCACCCAAGGTGCACGCTGCCCCGACATACGCGATGCCGATGGTGCTTCCCTCGATCGACCGACCGGTGAAAAGGTGACGAACGTCCGCGGCCGAGTTGGAGGCGAATGCTCCATCACGGAACTCTTTCAAAAGATCGAGTGCGTCTATGGCTCCTCGTGTGCCAGGATCTTTCGAGGATACTCGTTGTCCAGCAACCTTGATCCTTACTCCGAGATCTGAGGCGTAGATCACATCAACGGCGTTTAGCACCGCTCGGATATAGCTATTTGTTTCAGAGCCATGAATCTGCGCGAACTCGTAGTCCGCTTCGGTGCCCACCTCTAGTATCCTCGGTGGGCTGAAAAGGCCCGCCCTCTGGGCGCGAAATCCACCGCCTGCTGACCGGTTCGCTCTTCGTTTTCGAGAGTGTGTATGGGCCAACGCATGCTCGGGGTCGCCGGCTGTATGACTACCGCACTCTAGTGTCCTCTCCGGCACACGCGATACTCGCACCGCTGTGGTTATGACCTTCGCGGCAGATCGGGAGAGGTTGATAATTGCGGCGGCAGGTCGCCCTGTTCGTCGACTGGTGAAGAAGATCCATGCTCGACGCTCTGTGATGGTCAGCGCCGCTGGAAGCTTCTCCTTCTGAAAGTTTCTTGGACGAGTGAACCCCGTCAGGTGAACCTCCTCGGTGTTCGTTGTCGCGGATTCGGAAGGGTGGAAGATGAATCGCTCAAGCCCCTCCTGCGTTCTGAGGGTAACGTGAACGGTCTGACTACTCCCCCGCTCAAGGGATACCAATTGAACCGCTACGGTTGGAGTTGCCGCCACTTCGGAGGCCCACAGAAGGGTCAGGCAGAGTGCGAGAGCGGGAAGATGAAAGGAGAACAGGGGCCGTAATCGGGACATATCGATTGCAACGGAGAAAAGTTTGTACATCGAGACTCAGGCACCGCCCTGAAGCCCTCTTAGGTAAGTATCAGAGGAGCCTCCGCTAAGGAAGCTGGATTGTCGACGTGAGGCGTTCAGAGTTGGTTATAGTTCGAATTGGAGGGATCGATGCATCGACCCGATGAACCCCTGAGGGCCGGAACCCGAACGCGGCTACCCTCGCATGACTGATTATCGATCGAACCCGATACCTAGGGACGCGTTCTCCGGTCCGACCGCTTCGCTTCGGAGCCGTGCGTTGAACAATTGACCAGCCGCAAATATGACTCGTGGCTCTCCGGCTTTCGAGCCGTCGGGGCCATCTCGGAATGGAACAGCGATGTCGATGCGGGCGATCCCTCCGCCAGACGCTCGGGGAAAGCAGAAGCGAAATCCGAAGCCCGCATCTCCATACAGGTCTGTCGTAAGGATATCGCCAAGAGCATTGGATGTTGCCCCTCCGACATCAACGAATATCGCTGTTCCGAGACTTACGATTTGGAAGATGTCGTCTGCGATGTGAGAGCGCTCCTCAAGGTTTAAAACCATGCGCTTGTCACCGGCGAAGGTGTTTATCTCGTAACCCCTCAGGCCGGTGTCGGCTCCCAGCAGGAGTTGTCTATCTTTGTCGAGTTTCTCGCCGAAATCGAGGTAAAACTGACTTGCGAAGGTGTGGCGACCGAGGAATCGCTCTCCCATGTAGAGGTCTCCAAGTACGGAGTAGCCCTTCCATTCGGTACGTAAGATCGTGTTTTGGATCTCCCCGTTCGTGTGGTCGTATCGGGTGGCCCCTCCCACCTCACCACGGATGAAAGCGGAATTCGAGGTCTTCCATCCTTTGCTACGGTTGGCGGTGGCGATGAGAGAGTTATCTCGCGACCCCAAGTACCGAGGCGCGATCTGCATATTCACCAGGGACTCATCGCCCAGGTTATAGTCCTCCACGCGGTCAAACCTATCGATGTAGTTCATCGAAATGAACTCGGGATGAATGGTTTGGTATTGAAAGAGAGGACCGCTAAATCGTCTATCTGTTGCTAGGTCCGCCGGGTTGTTGCTCACGGTGGAGGGATCGAGGTCGAGGTCCTGATAATCCTCCTGATCGGCCTGATGAAACGTGGCGTCGGAGTAACTATATCCCACTGAGTACCGTTGAGAGAGGACCCACTGTCCCTTGTAAATGCCGGTGTAAGGATCGTCCTCTTGAGCCGGGAGGGCGCTTGGTCCCGCGAAGGTATAGAGGGCGTCGAATGTGTTGAGGTGTTGACGAAAGATATAGGTCTCGGTACCCGCATCCCACAACCGTCCGATGGTATTTGCTGTCCCACCGTCAAAGGACCATGCGTCTCGCTGCATCAGACTTCGAAATGGTAGTCCGTATGCGAACCGCGTCGTCGTGCCGTCTGAACGATCAGCAGCCCCCACAAGGAAGTTGTGGCGGGTTCCTAAGAATTGCGGGTCCTGAACAACGGCGCCGAAGCTGTTTCGGGAGGCGTTCTGCTCGTATCGGGTTTCCAGCCGTGTTGCGCGACCGAGGAGATTCCCCTCAGAGATCCCCACCCCCGCATTGCGTTGCCCTGTTCCAGAGGAGTAGCTCAGGTACGGAATAAGCGTCCATGAATCCCTCGCTTCTACGAGGACGTCGACCGCGTTTCCATCAAACGTCGGGGTGATTTTAATCTGTCGGAGAAACCGTTGCAGACGAAGGTTTCGGGCCGACTGTTTGATGAGATAGGGGTCAAAGGTGTCACCCTCTTGAAAGAGGAGCTCTGTCCGGATGACACTGTGTACCGTCTGCATTTTGAGGCTGTTGACGTAGCCGTATGCTCCGCTCGAATCCTCAAATATCTCGCCGACTTTTATAGTAATATTGCGGATATAGCGCTTCTCCCTCTGCGGGTGGGACTTGTCAACTGGAGCGTCTGGGTCGACAACCGTAACTCCCCCAACCTGCGTCGTTGTGGGTGCATGCTCCGCATAGCTCCATAATGGGAGCACTGCTACGGACATCATCATAAGAAGGAGGAGATGATAGAGGGGCATTTCTAAAACTGCGTTTATACAAACCGTGCGCGGTAATGGTAGCTCAAGGTTTGGTGCGGCAAGGCTCTTCACCCAAGCGTCGCGCACGGATGGGGGAGAAAAACCTTCGGGTACACCTTGTTACTACTGGTAAGATGCCAGGTCCGTCAATCTGAGAAGAGTTCGTAAGAAATAAATGTAGCGTTGCAGTTTATGTGCTCGAGCGTTGTTTCTCCGGAGCCTTTTCAGAGATTTCGCGCGACGGGACCGTCCCTCACGGTGGCAGTTGTGATGCGCCGGAAAGTTAACGCGGTGAGATCGGATATCGTCCCGAATTCATTGACGTGATGGTGACGTGTGGCTATCCTGCGCCGGATGTCTTCGTGGGCCTTTTCTCGAAAAATTGCGTTACGTTACCTGTGGAGTAAACGGTCTGAAGCCTTCATCTCAATTATCACCGTTATCTCAGTAATCGGCGTCGCAATCGGAGTCATGGTTTTAAATATCGTCATGTCGGTCATGACGGGATTTGAGCATGAACTTCGGGAGAAGATCGTGGGCACCGACTCGCACATCGTGATCAACAGCTCCTCCGGATCGGGAATCTTTGGATGGCGGGAGACCGCTCAGAAGATACAGCAGGTGCCCGGTGTCCTTTCGGTTTCCCCCTTTACCTATCATCAGGTGCTCATTCGCTCAGATTCTCGGGCTTCGGGGCTTCTCATTCGTGGAATAGAGAGGGGGAGCGCCACCGCCGAACAGGTCTCTCGGTATCTTCCCCCCCATCGCTCTCTCGACGCGCTCTTTAGTCCAGCCCCTATCAACGTAATGCTAGCCAACGGAGAGGAGCAGGAGGCGACACTTCCAGGTATCCTGATCGGTCGGTCTTTAGCCCAGACGTTGGGAGTCTTCGCAGGAACCCCTGTATCGATTCTCTCCCCGCAAGTGACCTCCACCCCCTTTGGATTGGTGCCTTCATTTCGGCGTTTCGTCGTAGTCGGCTCCTATAGCTCCGGACTCGTTGAGTACGAGAGCGGGGTTGCCTACGTAAGCCTTGAGGAGGCGCAACGCTTCTTTGATATGCAGGGTGGGGTTACGGGTCTTGAGGTGCGTGTTCGAGATATAAACGCGGCTCCAGAGATCGGAAAACGTATCCATCAGGCGACAGGTGGTCTCGAATCGGGAATCACCATTCGCGATTGGACCGTCACGAATAAACCGCTCTGGGACGCCATTCAACTGGAGAAGCGGGTGTACTTCATTGTACTGCTCCTCATTATCGTCATGGCTAGTTTTTCAATCGTCACCACCCTTATCATGATCGTGCTTGAGAAGCGCAAGGATATCGCCGTCATGAAGACACTCGGCGCCTCCACGCCGAGTATCGGGCGCATCTTCCGGATTCAAGGAGCGGTCATCGGTGGTTTGGGTACTATCATCGGTCTCGTCCTTGGGGTTGTAGGGTGTTGGGCGCTTAAGACCTATGGATTTCCGATCGATGAACGGATCTTCCAGATGTCGACCCTTCCTGTCACTATTGATCCGCTCAATTTCGCATTAGTTGGTATCGCCGCCTTTACGATCTGTTTCGTCGCCACGATATATCCAGCTCGCCGGGCGGCCAGCTTAGAGCCGAGTGAGGTTCTTCGATATGATTAGAGGTTACAGAGCTCATGCGAATCGAGGTTGGTAATCTCACAAAACGGTATCGCGACGCCGATCGTGAATTGACGGTTATTGATAACCTCTCGTTCGCGTTTCCTGAGGGAGGCTCCGTTGCGATTATCGGACGGTCAGGAACCGGAAAGTCGACGCTCATGCACCTTCTCGGGGCTCTCGATCGCCCCTCGTCCGGGTACGTGAAATACGGAGATACGGACATTAGCTCATTGGGCTCCGATGAGCGCGCCGCGTTTCGGGCGAAAAACATAGGATTCATCTTCCAGTTTCATCACTTGCTGCCCGAGTTCAACGCGCTCGAGAACGTAGCGTTGCCGCTCATTATGTCGGGGGTCTCCGACAGCGAGGCTCAGGCTAAAGCTGGAGCCCTCCTCGATAAGGTTGGACTCGCTTCGCGCACGCATCACCTCCCATCTCAGTTATCGGGTGGTGAGCAACAGCGTGTCGCTATTGCGCGCGCGTTGATCGCTCGTCCAGCGGTTGTTCTGGCGGATGAGCCTACCGGTAACCTTGATCTCGCAACGGCTTCGGAGATTCAACGGCTACTCCTTGAGATAAACCGGGAGCAGGGAAGCACCTTAATTATTGTTACTCACAATCATGAGTTGGCTCGCAGTCTCGATATGGTGGTTGAGATGCACCCTGGGGGTGCGCTCGTTGTCCAGGGAGAAGGACGGGGTGCAAACGGCTAAGAGTGGAGATCGCGTATGAAGAGTTTACACCTGACACCTCAAACAAGGCTCTTCGCCGCTGTTTTCGCCGCGGCGGTGTGGAGCTCGATTCTCTCCCCTGCGTTCGCCCAGGTCGGTGATGTTTACTCCGTCGGTGGGGTGGTCATTGAGGGAAATCGACGTATCGATACGAATGCTATTCGCGTGCAGCTCAAGGGGAGCTATGGTCGTGTGACCGCCGCTGAGATTAACGATAATGTGAAAGCCCTTTACAATACCGGTTTTTTCGATGAGGTAACTGTTAGTGTGGTTACCTCCCCATCGGGTGAGCGCCAGCTCAAGTATATGGTTGTCGAGAAACCGGTCGTTCGAAAGGTGCTGATTAAGGGTAACGACGACGTGTCAGAGAGTGATCTCGCCGAGATCCTCAAGTTTGATTCCCGTCGTTTCGTGGATAAGGCAAAGATTCAATCGATGATCCGTAAGGCTGAGGTGTACTACCAAGCCCAAGGCTACTACGACGCGGAGCTTGATTACTCGACGGCGCCTGTCGGAGAGAACGAAGTTGATCTTACCTTCGTCGCTAAAGAGGGTAAGCGGTATCGAGTTCGTGCGGTAAAGATCGAGGGGGCTAAGGACCTCGATGAGGGTGATATGCTCTCCAAGATATCCACCAAGGAGTACAATTGGTGGATCTCCTGGCTGCTAGGGACGGGACGCGTCAACGAGGAGATGACTGAGGGTGATAAGCAGGTGCTTCGCCAATATCTCATGGATCACGGATATCTTGAGGGAATGGTAGGGAACGCGGACATCGAAAAACGTGACGATGGGCTCTACGTTACCTTTGATGTTACGGAGGGACAGCAGTACAAGATCGGCAAGATCTCAGCGTCCGGCGATCTGGCCAAGGAGTCCGCCGAATACACCTTAGAGGGGATCAAGAGCGAGGCGGGGGAGGTATTTAGCGCAACCGATGTGCGAAACGACATCTTTACCATCACCGACAAGTTCTCCGATGAGGGGTACGCGTTCGCAAACGTGGTGCCGAACACCTCCGTGAATAAGCAGGAATCGACCGTTGACCTCGACTTCACGACCACAAAGGGTAATGTCGTTCGCATCAATAAGATTAACGTCACTGGAAACGAAAAGACCTACGATAACGTGATTCGCCGTGAGTTGAAGATTGAGGAGCAGCAGCTTTTCTCCGGCACTAAGATTAAACGGAGTCAGACCCTGTTGCAGCGGTTGGGGTACTTTGATGAGGTGGGAATTACCAATCAGCCGACCAGCGATCCCTCGATGGTAGATCTCGATGTAAACGTGAAGGAGGCGACGACGGGAAGCTTCAGCGCGGGCGCGGGATACTCCACCAATAACGGTGCCATCTTTAACACGAAGGTCTCTGAAAACAACCTCTTCGGAACGGGACGACGAGCGAATCTCAACCTCGACTTCGGTTCCCAGATCAGTAATCAGGTGCTCTCTATTGATGACCCGCGCGTGAACGACACGCACGTATCGGCTGGAGTTGATGCGCTCCGCACGACGCGAGTGTTCGATGATTTCCGTCGGGAGTTAGCGGGCGGAGCTTTTACGGTCGGTTATCCCGGTGAGCAGATCTTCGGTGAGTGGCTGCAGGACATTAACTTCAACGTGAAGTATGAGATGCTCAGAGTAGATATTTACGATGTCGACAGCGACGCTGCTCAGTTGGTCAAGGATTCGTATGGGAAGTCCTCCGCTTCTTCCGTAACTCCGAGCCTTGTGCGAAACACTATCAATAATCCGATGAATCCCACGCGGGGCTCCAAACAGGTTCTTCAAACCGAGATCGCGGGGCTTGGTGGAGATCAGGATTTCTACCTCGTAGAGTTTAGAAACTCCTGGTACTACCCACTCGCTGAGGGGTCGTGGGGTGAGGTCGTTATCGCCGATCGAACAAACTTTGGGTATGGAGAGAGCTTCAACGATAATCCGTTCCCTCTCTACCGACGGTTCTTCCCTGGAGGAATCAACTCGGTGCGTGGATATCGAAACCGAACCCTCGGTCCGGTTGATATCAACGATCAAGAGTACGGCGGTAGTAAGCAGATCGTGAACAACCTTGAGTTGATCTTCCCGCTCGTAAACTCCGCTGGTTTCAAGGGTGTTGTGTTCTACGATTTCGGTCAGGCCTACGACGACAACAAACCGATCGCGGTTGACGAGCTGAGACAGGCGTGGGGATACGGTATTCGATGGGCGTCTCCCATGGGTCCGATTCGTGTTGAGTTTGGATATCCGATTGGTCCTCAGGATGGCGAGAAGATGCAGACGATGTTCTCGTTTGGCGCGCCGTTGTAGGAACGAAAGCCTTTGCTTGGACCACCGCAAACAACGGTGGTAAGGGGAGATCTCCGGGCCACGTTGCCGGTCCGTAGATGGGCAACAGGGCGACCGTCCTTGATCGTCGTGCGCGCACAACATCGGTCATGGCACGCCTTACGCCCTCAAAAACGTATCGTGCTTCTTCTCTTCAGTAGGAAGTTTGAACTCCTGATCCTCCTCGTGCTCATAGAAGAGCTGATTGCGAGGTCGGCGTCTAAGCAGGGCAACAGTGTCGTGGTACCCTTGCTCCATCAACGCATTAAGATAGTCGGGATCGAGAGCGCCGTAGGACATCACCTCATAAGCGAGATCCTCTCCAAGCTTCGCTTTGACGAGGGTAAACAGCGGCCACAGGGCTCCACACGCGTTCATGAACTTCTTATGCGAGTTGCCTACCGCCGCTTTGAGCAGGGGGCCAAGCGCGGATGTCGGACGAATGGTTAGTGTCTGCGGTGGTCTGAGACAGAAGGTGTCGCACTCCGCAGGGACTTCCCACCGTGGCCTCGTATCGTGAGGCTCCCCATAGTGGTCAAACCACCATGAACGCCCTGAGATATCGATTATGATGATGCGATGCGCGCCGAGCCGAACCGCCGGATCAACCGGCACGTTTTGAGATATGCCACCGTCTACCAATCTCACCCGCCCCTTCTCTGTGTCGATCTCAACAGGTGGGAGAACGGAGGGCAACGCCGCCGATGCGAATCCATGTTTGGCTGTGAGCTCGTTCACGTAACACACATCGAAGGTTGTGCCGTGCATCTGGTCTGTAGGGATCTCTTGGTGCGAACTCAGGAAGAGGAGAGGCTTTCGCGATTCTCCCTCAAGGGTGGTCATCACGCCCACCGCTTTGAGTGTCGCCGCGCGTCCATCCGGTGTGAGGCCTCCATTTGCTTGCAGGGCCGCGTCGAGCTGCTCTCGCAAAGGTTCCGGATCGAAGAGTGTGATCTTGGAGCCGTGAGGACCGGGGGAGAGGTACTGCTCCGCGGCGATGCGGATCGCTCTGATGAAGGCTCGCGCCCGAGTGCCTGAGAATGTATTGCTGAAGGTTCGCTCTCGCCACAACTCCTCAAGTAACCCGATTGAATGATTGAAGCTTGTCTTCAGTCCCGCCGATACCACGAGGCCGTTCACCGCGCCGATGCTGCTTCCGAGAATGATGGAGGTGCGGTCAAGATCCTTCGAGATAACCTGTCCAAGTGCTTTGAGCGCGCCCGCTTGGTAGGCTGCGCGAACACCGCCACCAGACAATACGATGCCGAGGTCGCTCTCATTGGGATCGAGGGAGCGTCGAAATGGAACCGCGAGTTGGTCCTCTCCTTGGGGGCGCCTTTTCATACCTTTACCCGGTAGCGCTAGCCTTTCCTAAACGGTCGGCCTTCACGCTATAACCTTAATGAATCTGGGCTATTTAGTGCCTAAACTCTCTATATTTGATGCCGGAAGTGTCGATATAAGTTCGCCGACAAAATACGATCAGCCACTTATCATGAACCTAAATTCGGGAGTTGCGGGTCTGAAAGCTGATGAAATGTAGGTTCAATCACTTGGACAGCCTCCTTAGTGTGCTGGGACTTAGCTGAGAGGGCAACCCCCATAGGAGGGAGTTTGACCTTACGTTCTCTCTGGTAACCACCCTGCTAGGGGGGCTTGATGGAGAGTTTCGAGGGGGTGTGGTACCGTCCCCCAAATAGAGAGGTGGCCACGAGGGAGTAAGATATCATGAGTGCAGGACGGCGGGTTATTACCGTGGATGGGGTTGGTGCATCGGGCAAGAGCGCGCTGGCGCGCCTTCTCGCTGAGCGTCTTGGGTTTGCACACCTCAATTCGGGGTTTCTGTATCGGGCGGCGGGCTTTTTGGTCTCACAGGCCGGTATCTCGCCGGACGATAGTATAGGTGTTGGGAAACTTCTTAAGGGTCATACCATCGAACTCAAATACGACCGTACAACAGGGAACCAGGTTTTCATCGACGGGGTCACTCGGGAGGGAGAGATTCAAAGTCAGGAGGTCTCAAAGCTAGCCTCGCGCATCGCTAAACTTGGGTCCGTTCGTGAACACTTCGTCGATGTACAGCGAAAAGCCTTCGCGGCAGTCGGCGTGGTGGCTGAGGGGCGTGACATGGGAACGGTAATCTTTCCCGAAGCTTCCCCAAAATTCTTTATAAATGCGGACCTTCGCGTTCGTGCGGAGCGTCGTCGCGTGCAGCTCCTAGCGCAAGGGGAGGTCGCTGAGCTTGAAACTATCGAGAGAGATCTCGCACAACGCGATTATGAGGACGCTCACCGAGCGTTGGCTCCTATGAAACCGGCTGATGATGCGGTTTTGATCGACAACTCCACCGCGACATTAGAGGAGATAGTCGAGGAGATGTACCGATACGTGATGCGATAGGCTCTTCAAGCAGGTCTATCACCGCACCCACTCGATTTCACGAAGACCCGGAATTTATTAGCGAGGGGCCTCAGTTCCCAGATTGAGCACAATCGCCACGATACCCATGACGATATTAGCCGACCATGCCGCAAGGAAGGGTGGTAGGAGCTCCGCTCGACCCATTGAGATGCTGAAGGAGTCCACCGCATAGTAGAGGAAGGCGATCGAGATGCCTGCGATGGAGCTCATTGCCATGCTGCCAGAGCGAGCGGGCAACAGGGTGAAGGGGAGAACGAGCATCCCCGTAATAAAGATAATCAATGGTGCGGCTATCTTACCATACAGATCGGGCATGTACTGCGTTGTTGATATCCCGTTCCTCTTAAGCTTTTTAATAAACCGTCGTAGCTCAGAAAAGCTCATGGTGGCAGGGTCACTCTTGACGTCGTAGAAGTCACTCGGCACCTCTTTGATCGGAAGGGGAAGCGAGCGCAGTCGTTCAACGAACATCGGATTCCTATCGAAGTGATAGGTAGTGACGTCTCGCATATTCCAACCGAGCCCTTGGTCTATCCAGTGAGCTGTCCGCGCGTCGGTCCGCTTCGATACTCTCCAGTCCTCCGAGATCTCAAATTGAGAGAGCGAGTGAATCGTGTTCGTCCGCGAGTCGAAGAGATCGAAGGCGTAAAAATTGTCGCCCTGACGCCACCAGAAGTCCGATTGACTGTAGCCCCCCTTTTTATCCTTCTGCCGAATATCAATGTTATAGAGCTCCTTCTGTCGACGTTCGGAAAAGGGAACGATAACCTCGCCAAGAATAAGCGATAGCGCAGATAGTCCGATTCCAAAGGTGAGAAGGGGGCGCCCGAGCCACGCCACGGTGATCCCCGCCGCGCGCATCGCAGTTATCTCGGAGCTCTTTGAGAGGAGTCCGTAGGTGAAAAGGGTCGCGAAGATGAGGGCCACTGGCAACATAAGCTGCGCCATGAGTGGGATCTTGCAGAGGAAGTACTGCATGATAAGCCATGCTGAGGCTCCCTCACCCAGAACGTTATCAATACGGTCAATAAAATCGACAACGAGGAAGAGGAATACGAATGTCGTAAGGCCTATGATGAAGTTTCTTACGAGCAGGGAGAGGATGTAGCGGTGGAGGATCTTCATACCTTTTTCCTCCATCGCTTGGTTATTGAGCCGACTCGCTCAAGAGCCTTGTGCGCCCCTTCAGATACGGATTGCCATTGCTCCGTTCCAACCTTGTAGACAAGAAGCGCCGCAATCGCGGTGGTGATAATATTGGGAGCCCACAACGCTATCCACACCTTGAGCGATCCTCTGTCCGCCATCGTGAGCCCTATTGAAAAAATTGAGTAGTAGAGGATGAATACCACGAGACCCAGGGTCGCGGCGAAGCCGGCTCCCCACGTTCGCTGGGTTCGAGGGGACATGATGCCGAGGGCCATACCTATAAACGCCATAACAACTGAGGCGTAGGGAAGAGAGAGTCGTTGTCCATACTCAATCTTCGCGCGCCGGAACTTCTTGAGAAGCTCCTTTCGAGTAATGGTCTGGCCGTACACCTCAATAGTGTCGGCGTCGGTCGAGCGAATCATCTGCTTATAGTAGTCAACGGTCTCCTGAAGTTGAGGTCCGGAGAGCTCTCGAGCCACTGCACCTTTCTTGGCCTCCTCCTTGAGCTCCATGGGATTAACGCTGAGGCTGTTTGATTGGAACTCAGTGCGAGAGTAGCTCTCTCCATCCGTTTCATGAGCGACCCCCTCACCCAGGAGAAGTGAGAGGGTTTGCGTTTCTTCATCCCCTACGATCTTCCCTCTGCGGGCCACGACCACTTTACGCTGGGTGTCGTTGCGTTTGTCATCAACGAGGACCTTAAGGAGATCTCCCGACTGGTAATCGATCTTTTCGGCGTAGAGGGTGAGCTGGCCGATCTTGTTAAAAACCCCCTCGGTGAGTCCTGAGGTGCTTTTCGAGCGAGCGATCTCAAAGAGGGCGGTAGAGAGGGTTGAGAAGCCCCACGGTCGGAGAACGAAAGAGACATAAAGTCCAGTGCCGCCGACAGCTAAAGCGAAGATGCCGATGGGAACAATGAATTTGAGGATGCTGATACCGCTTGCTCGTAGGACAACCATCTCCGAATCGCCGCACATGCGAGCAAAGGCAAGCATCACGCCGAGGAGCGTGGACATCGGGAGCGCTATCTCAAGGAAGGTCGGGATGATTGCCAGGAATACCTTGGCTATCTGACCGATCTCCACTCCTCGATTTACGATCAGTGAGGTGAGCTTAAGCATCCTGACGGTCAGGAGGAGTCCTGTAAAGGTGAGGAGGCTGATCGAGAAGAAGGTACATACCTCTTTCAGCACATATCGGGAGATAATTCTCACAGGCGGGTTCTCGGGTTCGCTATTCGATTAAGATCTAACCTGTTAGTGGCGGAAGGCCAAGGGGCGCTGGTGATGACAGGGCGAGATTTCTGGTGTTGCAACGCAAGCAGATGCAACCCTGGGTATTGTGGTGACCGGGGATGGTCGCCCTCCCGTTGTGCGACCCTAGGCGTGGGAGGGCGGTCGTCCTCGACCGCCGTGAGGTTGGGTAAAAAAAAGAGGAGCCTGACGGCTCCTCCTTTCTAATCTCACTCGTGAGAGCGAGGATTACATGAGACCTGGTCCCTTGCTCATGCGAGCCTGCTCTTTGCGCTGCTTCTTACGGGACTCCTTCTCTTTGCGCTTGCGACGCTCAGATGGCTTCTCGTAGTACTTGCGAGCCTTGAGCTCTTTGAAGAGACCCTCCTTGATCAGCTTTCGCTTCAGGATCTTCATCGCCTTCTCGATGTTGTGAGAAACGACCACTTCCATCGCGCCTGCGCGAGCGCGGTCATCCCCTGGAGCCGCAGCACGTGGCTCACGAGCCCGCGGAGCACCACCAACGGTCTCAGTGCTTCCTCTTGCTGTTGTCTTCTCAGCATCAACTTCGTCGTTCATAGCTCCAACTACCATTTCAAATCCATGCTTACATTACGTTCCCTTCTGGGAACCACTACACACGCAGTACTCGTGTGATTTAAGGATGGGGTTATCTATCAAAAAACAGGGGGATAAGTAAAGAGTGAGAGATTTTAGGGGCATCCTCGGGAAGATGATGCAGGAGGCGCCTCATTCAAAAGCGTGGTGGGGTGTTTATAGCTTTTAATGTCAATAGGTTAGGGTACTGCTTACGTCAGCTCGATAACTGTGATCTCGGGCGGACAATTAACTCGGATAGGTAGTCCTACAACCCCAAGCCCCCGTGATGTGTACACATATCCCGTCCCGATATCGGTCAATCCCGACATGAAGCGAGGGTCCTGAACGGGAATGACGGCGCCCATAAGGCCGGGTACTCGTACCTGTCCACCGTGCGTATGCCCACACAGGGCAAGATCGAAGGCGTTCTTATCCTCTTCGAGAAGGAGGGCGACGTAGTCAGGGTTATGACTCAGCAGGATGCGCGTGGATGCGATCTCCCGAGGTGGGGGCTTGATGGGAAAGCCCGTCAGAAAATCATCAACACCAAGAAACTCGATCGACGAATCGCCACGGGTGATACGGTACGATTCGTTGACCAAGATCCGCAGCGAGGGATGGGCGCGAGCCGCCGTCATGAACAACTCAATCGAATTCCAATGCTCGTGATTTCCAACGACAGCTACGATTCCATCCGAGCACGAGTAGCGCGCGATGAGCGCGCACACGTCGGAGAACGCCGTGCGCGCCATCTCCGTCCGGGACATCTTCAGATAATCGGAATTTCGTAGGCAGCCGGTTATCTCCCACAACGGATTGTCGCTCACGAAGATGTAGTCGCCACCGAGGACAAGGATATCTACCTTCTCACGCAGGAGCGTTTCGAGCGCTTCGGTTATCCACGATTGAGGAACCCAGAGTCCGAGATGTAGGTCTGTTAGGTAGCCGATCCGGTATCCTCGAAAGGGAGACGGTAGGTTCGGAATGGTAAGTTTGAGCCGCTCCAGGACCGGTGTGCCGGTGTATCCATCAGGGTGCAAATCATGCGTCACCGCCGCAACGGCGATGGCTGTTCCTGCCAGGGTTGCTGTTTTGAAGAGTGCGCGGCGCGAGAGCATGAACACTTATACTTCGGAATGGGGCGGAAAGGGGAGGGGGAGTAATAGCCCACTCAGACGTGCCAAACTGAGACGGGCTAATCTAAATTTCCAGTGTCCGGCCCGCCGGTGGAAAATTAGTACCCGTTCATCGCCTTGCGGCGTGACCATGCCTTGCGGGCGCGATGGGATCGTACCGCCATCGCCCATCCTCCCGAACGAATCCACGCGTTCATGGCGGGGATGTCGGGGTGTCTCGCCTCAAGTGAACGAAACTCAGCGCCGTGCCATTGCCGTCTTCCGCTCTGCAGATGTACCCCCTCACCGATAACGGCGTGACAGAGCTCGTGGTAGAGGACGGGAGCGATCCACCGACACGCGGTAGGCTCAAAGAGCTCCCGTGCAACGACGACCCGTTGTCGTCGAATGTTGCACGAGGCGAGCACCCGCTTCTGGGCGCGACTGCTCCAGGCGACCACATAGGCATCGAGATCTGGGCGATCCGGATAGTACTCGGTTCTCAAGTCCGTCCAGAGGTTATGGAGGAACTCATCGCTCTTTCCAGGCGAGGAGGGGCTTGCTGCTCCGGCCGCGCGGCGGCGAGGAGCGCGAGTAGACCGCCTTGTCGCCCTGGAGAAGAGAAGCTCCATCTGCCGTACAAGCGTAGTGACCCTTCGATTAGATGTCGTCATCTTTTAAGTCGATAAAAAAGATTCCAGCGAGGAAGTCCGCGAACTCATCAACGCACACACCGCCGTATGCACCGGCTACAAGGACGTCAGCTCCAAGTCCTATCTCACCTGGACATATCTTTCGGTCCGAGGAATCAACGTACGCGGGACCAACACCGAATTCGTTACTTGACTCTATGAGAAAAGGCATCTGTCTCCCAAAGTCTCCCACCCGAAGCGAGGCTGGCGCCATCTGGCGATATCCTATCTCACCGTACTTGGTGACTCGAACAACCGCCCCGAAGGACGGACCTACTCCGACGTCGATGCGAAAAACATCGAGTAGGTCGAGTATGCGGTTAGGTATCCACAGAAGAACCTGTGACCAGATCGGTCCACCTTCCCCTTTCTCGATAGGCTCAAGCTTTGACCATCCCTCTTTCGGACTCGTGGGAACGAGACCACTGTAGTTGCCGGCGGAGTACCGGTCTTGTGCGAAGGCTACGTGTGTCGAGCACGCAAAGAGGAAGCTGATAAGGAGTGCATTAAAGATGTGTCGCATAGAAAATGGTATAGCACCAACCGGGCGCCCGGGTGAACTAGGAATATGGGCTCTACGCGGAGCTATGCTACTAACACGCCGATGAGCTCAGCATGGTACGTTTGCGGAAACATATCGAGCATCTGTACGCTTTCAAGCTTGTAGCCCCGCTCCACCAGGATCTGAACATCTCGTGCAAAGGTCGGAGGATAGCAACTCACGTACACTAACTTCGTTGAGATGGAAGGGGAGAGGCGCTGGCATACCTCCAGAGCTCCGCTCCGGGGAGGATCGAGCACCACGGTGGTGTCCGGGGTATGGGCATCGATCCATTTTTCGCACCCTTGGTGATGAAAGACCAGGGAGGCTCCGAGTTCAGCCGACGCCGCGCGGGATTGTCCAAACTCCACGAGGTGGCGATCGAGTTCAACCGCGGTCACGATGTGCCCAGCTTGGGCAAGCGGGATAGAGATGTTTCCGGCCCCAGCATAGAGGTCTGTCACTCGCTCGGTTGTCACGTGCTCTTTGATGTACTCGATCATGAGATCGTTCGCGGCGCGGTTGTTCTGGGAGAAGTGTCCTACTGGTGGTGCGTCAAGCGCGCGACCTTCGGCTTTGAATATGGGTTTATGCCGATAGTTAACCTGAACGTTCGGCACCCGTTTAATAAGCTCCTGAAAGGCCGCTTTCGGGGCCAAGGTTGTCATCGCTTTGTCGTTTCGTGGGTGAACCTCAAGAGCGATGAAGATCCCCTCATCGTGGTCCTCGATCGTTACCGTCTCGCATTCAGGAGCGCACTGACGGAAGAGTTCAAGGTTCTCCTTGAGGCAATTGTTGATCGCTGAGGTTGAGATAGGGCAGTGGTCGATCTCAACGATTGAGCGAGCGTGCTTTCGATAGAGTCCAAACTCCCCCTTCTTGTTGATGTGGAATGACATCCGCCGACGATAGGTGAGCCCGGGAAGATCGTCGCCGAGAACCGAGATGCCCTCAGGAACCTCGATGCCTCCGTGGACCCTCAGGAGATCGGCTACCATCTGTGACTTTAGGTGACGCTGCTTTGAGAGATTGATGTGTTGCAGGTCGCACCCCCCGCACTGACCGAAGGCGGGACACGGTGGGGTAGTGCGCTCCGAAGATGGGTTCGCTACGGAGACCAGAACCCCGTTGACGAAGCTCTTTTTGTTGAGCGTGATAGTGGCTACCACGTTCTCGCCTGGGGCGGTGTAGGGGATGAACGCCTTCTTGCCGGCGTGCTTCTCTGGCGCTGTGATAGTGCCTACAAAGCTACCTCCTGAAGCGAGGCTTGAGATGGATACGGCGATCTCTTCCGATGCTTTGGTTACGTCTTTCATGGTGGGGAAGGTATCATCCATTGAGCGGTGAGGCAAAATCCGGAACGTCTACTAACGCTGCGTACTGTATCCGAAAGCACCATAGACGCAATGGTAACGTGGCCTGGGCTCGTCACTGTGCGTGGTCGGATGGATACGTTGGCACCGTCAATTTTTCGTATAGACCAAGCAGAGGAAGTCCCCCTACTATTTGGATGGTTTTGTGAGTAACGAGAACGATATTTCTCTGCCCGATGGAGCGTCGATTCGATTGGTGCTTTTTTGTTCTCCACTGTCCGAGATTGTAGAGCGGTATGATATATAGGCCTGAAATTGATGGTTTGCGAGCCATAGCGGTCCTGCCCGTTATTCTCTTTCACGCGGGATGGTCTATATTCGGCGGTGGGTTCGTTGGGGTCGATGTATTTTTCGTTATCAGCGGCTATCTCATTACATCAGTGATGCTTTCGGAGATATCCGCCAACAATTTTTCAATCGGGCGCTTCTACGAAAGACGAGCTCGGCGCATCCTGCCCGCGCTTTTCCTCGTGCTTTTCTGTAGTGTGGTCGCGGCATGGGTGTGGTTGCCGCCCCGTGATATGGTAGCTTTTTGTAAGAGTTTAATCGCAGTCTCTTTTTTCGGTTCTAATTTTCTTTTCTGGTCGGAGTCCGGATACTTCGACCTGGCCGCTGACCTTAAGCCGCTCCTGCATACCTGGAGTCTCGCCGTCGAAGAGCAGTTTTACCTTTTGTTCCCGTTAGTGCTCGCCTTCTGTTCGCGGCGTCGTGCCTGGTGGGTAGTGGTAACCATCGCTTCCCTTGGTATGCTAAGCCTCGCTGCCGCTCAATTTGAGGTCGGTAGGCACCCGATGGCTGCCTTCTTCCTTCTTCCGACGAGGGGGTGGGAGCTGCTGCTCGGTTCGGGAGTAGCTCTGTATCGTATCAAGAGGCCACAGCGACTCAAGAACACTACCTTGAGGGCTTGTGTATACGAGATCTGGAGCCTCGTGGGTTTTGGGCTCATCATCGCTAGTGTTTTTGTCTTCGACAAAACGACGCCCTCTCCAAGCGTGTATACGTTAGCTCCAACGGTGGGGACCGCTCTTGTCCTCCTTTTTTGCGATGGCTCGACCCTGATTGGGCGCATGTTATCGCTCAAATGGGTGGTTGGAGTAGGCCTCATCAGCTACAGCGCGTATCTGTGGCATCATCCACTCTTCGCGTTCACTCGGCGCGCAAGTGTGGCGGTTCCCGATATCAAGGTCTTTTCCGTTCTCACTGTTGTCGCGTTCTGTCTCGCGTATCTTAGTTGGCGATTAGTTGAACGGCCGTTTAGGGCTCGAGACCGGGTGAGCCGTCGCACCATTATAGCTTTTTCTGTAGTTGGAATAGTTTGTTTCTCCTCGTTCGGTGTCGTCGGCGTTCGCACACAGGGATTCATCGATATGCGCCTTACCCCCGACATGCAACGCATCATTCGCGGCGCGACCTTTAGTCCTCGAAGGAATGAGTGCCTCTATGAGCCGAACACCACCAGGCCTAAGATCCCCTGCGTTTACAATAAAGGGGGAATGACATGGGCCGTGATTGGAGATAGTCACGTCAGCGAAATAGCCTGGGTTTTGGCCCAGTCATTACAGGAACGTGGGGAGTCCCTACAGCAATTCTCCTCCCAGGAAAAGCCAACGTTTAGTACCTCATGCGCGGGGAACGCCGCGTGTAAGACATGGACTGAGAGCGCGATAGATCAGATCGTTACCAATCCCGAGATCCGAAATGTGGTCGTTGTGTATAGAATTCATTGGTACCTCTCCGGTGATCATCTCCCAAGGTACCCAATTATTCCAAACAACGTGAGTGGGGCAGAGCAACAACGTCGTTGGTCTAACTATGTCGAGGTTCTGCGACGATTGGCTCACGGCGGCAAGAACGTGATCCTCGTGTTACAGGTGCCTGAAGTGCGCAGACCGATGCAGGATCTTGTGTTTCAAAACCCGTTCGATCTTGACAACATCGTCGGGGTGAGTCGAGAGTGGTGGCAGCGCCGTACCTCCTATGTCAACAACAGACTCAAGGATCTGCCCGAGTCGATAAAGATACTGGAACCAGCGGATATCTTTTGCGACGAGATAAATTGTTTCGTCGTGAAGGACGGAGCTCTACTATACATCGATGATAACCACCTCTCCTTGACTGGGGCTGCTAAGGTAGTGCCGCGCATCTTGGAGCTTGGTGAGCCGCCAACTTCCAAGTAAGTAGGAGCTCGCTGCATCAGGCGCTCGTGCGGACCGAGGGCAGACTTTTTTCGTTCGATGAACGAGCGCACCTGAAACGTGGCAGTTTACTTCTTAAGCATCGCCCCAAGATTTGCGAACGGGTTGTTACCGATACTTGGTGATTGAGCGGCTGTGTTGTACGACTGAGCTCGCCTCGGTCCACCATTGCGCGGACCGTGACCACCTTCGTAACTCGTCGAACCTCGGGAATCAGTATCGCCTTTCGACGGAGGTCGAATCTCACCACTCTTCATCGTTAACGCGACCTGACGCTTCTCAAGGTTCACCTCAAGCACACGGACCTGAACCTTATCCCCAGGATTAACGACCGCGCGGGGATCCTTTACAAATGAGTCGCTGAGTTGAGAGATGTGCACCAGTCCGTCCTGGTGAACGCCGATATCCACGAACGCCCCAAAGTTGGTGACGTTGGTAACAACGCCGGTGCACACCATTCCCGGTTTGAGATCCGAGAGTTCGTGGATATCCTCGCGGTACTTCACGTACTCAAACTCGGAGCGGGGATCTCGTCCCGGCTTCTCAAGCTCTTGGATGATATCGTTAAAGGTGAAGTCACCCAGGGTTTTCTTAAGGTGCGAATCGCTCTTCAAAGCGGCGACACCCTTTCCGAGAAGATCGGTGAGCGTCTTGTCGCTCTGTGATGCGAACGCCTCAAGCGCTTTATACCGCTCTGGATGCACTCCCGTGTTGTCGAGGGGGTTCACACCGTTCGGTATTCGCAGGAATCCAGCCGCTTGCTCAAAGGCACGCTCTCCGAAATAGGGCACCCTCATGAGGTCATCCCGCGAGGTGAAGAGCCCTGTGGTCGCGCGGTATTCGACGATTGATCTCGCTAACGATGGACCGATGCCTGACACGTACGCAAGGAGATGACGAGAGGCGGTGTTCACGTTCACGCCAACGGTATTCACACACGATTCAACCACACGTTCGAGCGCGCTCTTAAGCGCGTATTGAGACACATCATGTTGGTACTGTCCGACGCCGATGCTCTTCGGATCCACCTTTACCAGCTCCGCGAGTGGGTCTTGCAGACGACGTGCGATGGAGATAGCGCCTCGAACGGTTACGTCAAGGTCCGGGAACTCCTCTCGTGCTACCTCACTGGCGCTGTAGATGCTTGCGCCAGACTCACTTACCATCACGACGGGGATATTAAGGTTCATCTTGGTAACGGTATCGCGGAGGAATTTCTCCGTTTCGCGCGCCGCAGTTCCGTTGCCTACCGCGACCGCCTCCACGTTCCCTTTTTCGAGAACCGTTTTAAGTTGATGATACGATTGCGCTTGTTGCTCTGGGGTTAAGAGGTGGATGACGCCACTCGCCATAAACCCTCCAGAGGAGTTGATGAGCGCGAGTTTGCATCCCGTTCGTAGTCCTGGGTCGACCCCCAGAACGCACTTGCTCCCAAGAGGAGACGAGAGGAGGACCTTTCGCACGTTCTCGCTGAATACCTCAATCGCCGCGTTGTCGGCGACCTCGCGCAGGGAGGAGTGTATCTCGTTTTCGATGGAAAGGAGTGTGTATACCCGTAGTGCCATTCGAGCGGCCGTGAGAAGCTGCTTTTCACCCGGTGTTCCCTTCGTGGGGCACGCGTGGGCTTGGTACATCGCCAATAGTTGGGCCATGAGGGCCTCATTCTGTGGGGCTCCCCCGATAGAGAGCGAAAGTTCACCCTCCGCCTCGCCTCGACGAAGCGCGAGGTAGCGGTGGCTGTTCTCTCGTTTCATGAGCGTCGATATAGGTTCGCTGTACTCGAAGTAGCGATCGAACTTGCTTGGCACCTTCGCTTTTTCGCCTTTAGTTGAGCCGAGATGTGCGTTCGTAAAGAGTTGATTTCGGACCTCTTGTCGGAGCTCTGGCACCTCTGAGATGCGTTCGATCAGGATCGACTCCGCGCCTTGGATAGCGGCCGCCGTGTCAGCAACCCCCAGCTCCGCATTAACAAAACCCTGAGCCTTACCATCTAAGGTATCTTGGGGGTTCCACAGGGTGCCGTGCGCGCAATCCCACATCCACTGCGCCAGGGGCTCCAAACCAGCTTCCTTTGCGATGGTGGCCTTTGTTTTTCGCTTTCTCTTGTAGGGGAGGTAGAGATCCTCAAGAACGAGGAGGTCGAACGTTCCCTCGATCTGCGCTTGAAGCTCGGGTGTAAGTTTACCTTGCCCCTCAATCTCCGACAGGATGAACGTTTTGCGCTCAACGATGCTCCTCCACCGTGCGACCGCGTCAATGATATTTCCGATAGCAACCTCATCAAGATTTCCGGTCTGCTCCTTTCGGTATCGGGCAATGAAGGGAACGGTAGCTTTTTCAGCGGCCAAGCGAATAACGACCAGCGCTGAGCGGAAGGGAATCGCGGGGAACAGTTCTTGAAACCATCGAGCGAACTGATTGGGATCTCCCGCAATCGCCCCGTCCGAACTGTTTGTCGCTGGAGCCTCACCGGAGGGGAATGGAACGTGTCCTGAAGAATACGAGGTTGCGGGGGCGATAACAGACTCTGACCGAACAGCCGATGACATGAACTATGTTTCTCCTCGGAATACACAACGCGGATCGCTACCTACCGATCCTACTCATGCCCTCGCACTTCGGGTCGTACGTAGGAGGGCCGCATAAGAGAGTAAGATTACTTTCTTTGATGAGTTGGCACTAGCAGGGTGGTGAAAAATGATTTCCTATTGCGCATTTCGATAGTTTGACTGCAACTTCGTTGGAGCCGCCGAAAAAATCCTCAACGTATCTCAGTGGATACGCCTCCGGTTTTTTCGTCGTCTCCGCCTCGTTTCGTCAAAACTCTCA
>JBDLRS010000051.1:0-13084 GCA_039799965.1 Pseudomonadota bacterium | reverse complement strand
GAAAAATGGTTCCGTCGTGAGCATTTTGAGAGTTTTGACGAAACGAGGCGGAGACGACGAAAAAACCGGAGGCGTATCCACAGAGATACGTTGAGGATTTTTTCGGCGGCTCCAACGAAGTTGCAGTCAAACTGTCGAAATGCGCAACAGGAAATCATTTTTCACCACCCTGCTAGTAAGATGCGAGCACCAAGATCACACCGCCTGCGACGGCAACCCAGCATCGTTCAAATGTTTCACGATCTGCGCTCCGTGCGCTCGGTCTCGAACCTCTACCACGACCGTGATATCGACATATCCCGGCAGACGAGCATAGAACCGATCATGCGCTACCTGAAGAACGTTTCCTCTCTGTTCCGCGATGATCCCCGTAATCTGGTGCAACATCCCGGGACGATCAGGTAACGATACGTTGACGCGAAGTAACCGCCCCCGTTCGCACATATCCTGCTCAATCAGACGTGAGAGCAGGTTGCTATCAATATTACTTCCACACACGAATACAACTGGCTTCTTGCACCGATCCGGAAGGTGCCCATCCATCACCGCCGCGAGTCCCGCAGCGCCGGCTCCCTCAACGACCGTATGCTCCTGCTCAAGCAGCATCATAATAGCGTGCGCGATTGAGGTCTCCGGAGCAGCCACGATCTTATCAACGAACTTATCAATGATCGGGCCCGTAACTTTTCCGATCTGTTTCACGGCGATGCCATCAGCGATCGTCATCGGCGCGAAACCCGGTTTATAGGCCTCAGGATTCTCTCTCATGCGCTCAGCCCACTCAGATATAACGCCAAGAATGAAGATATCAGGTCGCTTCTGCTTAATCGTCGCTGCGACACCTGAGGCGTATCCACCACCACCGATCGGAATCACGATCGAATCGAAATCTGAGATCTGATGGAGCACCTCAAGCGCGGAGACACCGTGTCCTTGCACCACGAACGCATGATCGAAGGGAGGCACATAGGTGATGTTACCCTCTCGCGCGAGATTCTGCGCGTATGCCATCGCCTCAGCGAGCGAGCTCTGGTACGAGATCTCAGCCCCTAACTTTCGACACCGCTCAATCTTAACAAGCGGGGCGTTACATGGCACAACGATCTGACACGGAATTCCCAAACGTTGTGCGTGAAAACTCACCCCCAGTGCGTGATTCCCCGCGCTTGCCGTACAAACACCACGCTCACGCACGAAGGGATCCAAGCTCAACAAGAAATTGAGCGCACCCCGTTCCTTAAAGGACCCGGTACGAAACTTGTTATCCCATTTGATAGTGATGTGCTTGCCGAGCGCTTCTGATATTGACGCCGCATATGATACGGGGGTCACGGGCAGGTGCGCCGCGAGCCGCTCTTTTGCGGCCTCAAACTCGACCAAGGTAGGAAATGCGCCCATATAGTCTTCCCATGGTACTCTCTCCTACGGAGAGCCCGCAACATGAGATGGAAAAGGGCGGGGATTTGAAAGGGTTGCAGCTCCCCTGACGGGACATCGCATCCCTCGAATCCACATCAACATCGTCGAATACCGATCCGCGAGGCCTGCGATGAACAAAGGTTTGGACGCGGGTACTGCGCCGTCAGGAGACGGCGCCTATCGGGTTCATGAAGTAACTCATAGACGCAGGATGGCCCTACTCGACCCTACGTACTCAACGCATCACAAGAGCAGAACAGATTCCGATCTCCGTAGACGCCATCGATGCGACCTACTGCTGGCCAGAACTTGTTCTCCTTGGTCCATGGAGCTGGGAATGCCGCGAGCTCACGTGAGTAAGGCCGATCCCATGTATCGCTGACGACAACGGCTGGCGTGTGCGGCGATTGCTTGAGTGGGTTGTTGATCTTGTCGAACTCCCCATTTACGATCTTACCAACCTCTTCACGGATCATCTTGAGCGCGGTGATAAATCTGTCGAGCTCAGCCTTCGATTCGCTCTCGGTCGGCTCAACCATTAACGTGCCCGCTACTGGCCACGAAACCGTGGGCGCATGAAATCCGTAATCCATCAGACGCTTAGCGACGTCCTCTACCTCAACCCCTGCTTCTGTCTTCAATGCATTGAGGTTCAAAATACATTCATGCGCGACAAGGCCCGCTGAGCCGCGATAGAGAACAGGATAATCCTTCTCCAATTCGTGCGCTATGTAGTTTGCGGAGAGGATCGCGATCTTCGTTGCCTCAGTGAGACCATCTCCTCCCATCATCGCCATATACATCCACGATATCGGCAGAATGCTCGCGGAACCCCATGGAGCCGCTGAGATCGGTCCCACCCCGTTCTTATGCCCAATATCCACTACTGGATGGTTAGGAAGGAACGGGGTCAGGTGCTTCGCGCAGCAGATCGGACCCATGCCCGGGCCACCACCGCCGTGAGGGATACAGAAGGTCTTATGGAGATTGATGTGGCACACATCAGCGCCGAACTCGCCTGGAGCTGAGAGCCCCACGAGGGCGTTCAAATTTGCGCCATCCATGTATACCTGACCACCACGTGAGTGAATGATCTCACACGCCTTCTTAATCCCCTCCTCGAAGACACCGTGCGTCGATGGGTAGGTAACCATGAGCGCAGCGAGGGTATCCCTATGAGCCTCAGCTTTAGCCTCCAAGTCAACTAGGTCCACGTTACCCTGCGCGTCACACGCAACGGTCACTACCTCCATTCCTGCCATCACGGCGCTCGCCGGATTCGTTCCATGCGCGGACTTTGGAATTAAACAGATCGTCCGCTTATAATCGTTTCGGCTCAAGTGGTACGCGCGAATGACGACGAGCCCAGCGTACTCGCCCTGGGATCCGGCGTTTGGCTGCAGGGAGCAGCCATCGAATCCGGTGATCTCACACAGCGACCGCTCAAGGTCGATGAACATCTCCTCGTACCCGGCGCGATGACGCGCTGGAGCGAAGGGGTGAAGGGCGCCGAACTCGGGCCATGTCACCGGAAGCATCTCAGAGGTGGCGTTCAACTTCATCGTGCAAGAGCCTAGCGGGATCATGGAGAAGCCAAGCGAAAGGTCGCGAGACTCCAGCTTTCGCACATACCGAAGGAACTCGGTCTCTGAGTGATACCTGTTAAACACTGGGTGTTGAAGGTAATCAACTTCGCGCTTCAGCGCGGCTGGAATGAAGGACTGTGCGCCTGCAACGGCAGTGTGACACTCATCTCTGGTTGTCTTCAGTCCCAACGCGGTCGCCACCGCGAGGAGATCATCAAGCCCCTTCGCTTCATCGAAGCTTACACCGACCTGGGAATCTGAAACGACTCGAAGGAGAATGCCTTGAGCTTCAGAAGCGTCAGCTATCGCCTGCGCCTTCTTCGGGCCAATCTCAACGACAACGGTGTCGAAGAAGGCGGTGTTGGAAACCTTGAGTCCACCCTTTCTGCACAACGACGCGAATGCGGATGTAAGGGAGTGAACACGCTCTGCGATCTTTCGCACGCCCTTAGGTCCGTTGTAGACCGCGTACATACTTGCCATAACGGCGAGCAGTACCTGCGCTGTACAGATATTGCTCGTCGCTTTTTCACGACGGATATGTTGCTCACGGGTTTGGAGCGAGAGACGAAGCGCTGGCCTGCCGGAGGAATCCTTTGAAACACCTATGAGGCGACCTGGCATACTGCGCTTGTATTCATCCCTTGTTGCGAAGAACGCAGCATGTGGACCACCAAAGCCCATCGGCACGCCAAATCGTTGGGCCGACCCGACCACGATGTCCGCGCCCTGCTTGCCTGGAGGGGTCAGGACGGCAAGCGCCAGAAGATCGGTCGCCACACACACCAGCACTCCCGTTTCATGCGCCTTCGCGCACAATTCCGAGAGTTCTCCGATCTCCCCGAACGTATCGGGATACTGAACGAGACATCCAACGGTATCGGCGGAGAACTGGAACTCGCTTGGCGATGTAACAGTCACCTTCACACCAAGCGCCTCAGCGCGAGTCGCGACAACCGCAAGGGTCTGCGGATGAACAGAATCAGACACGAGGTACTCATGAACGGTGCTCTCACCCTTCGCCTTCGTGGTTACTGCGATCGACATCGCCATCGCCTCTGCGGCGGCGGTTCCTTCATCGAGGAGCGACGCGTTGGCGATCTGCATGCCGGTAAGGTCCATCACCATCGTCTGATAATTAAGGAGCGCCTCTAGGCGTCCCTGCGCGATCTCCGCCTGATACGGCGTATACTGGGTGTACCATCCTGGGTTCTCCAGAATGTTGCGTTGAATAACCGGCGGAGTAATGCAGTCGTAATACCCCATACCCAAGAACGAGCGGGCAATAGTGTTCTTTGACGCGACACCTTTGAGACGCTCAAGCGCCTCGTACTCTGAAAGGGCAACCGGAAAGCGAGAGAGCATAAGGGGCTTCGCGCGTCGCACAGATGCTGGAATGACATCGTTGATAACCTCTTCTAGGGTTTTCTTGCCGAGCGTCGCGATCATCGCACGCACCTCATCGGCGTTCGGGCCGATGTGGCGATGAGGGAACTCGGAAGCTCCGAAGCCGGTTCTTGCCTGTACTGCGCTCTTAACAACGTCGTCGTTCATCTTCTCTGCCAACATGATTGCCTAATGGTAAATCGTACAAAGTCGGGTGTGTTTCGGCCGTTGTATTACTTCCCAACGAGCTTCTTATAATCCTCCGCCGACATCAGACCAGCAAGCTCAGCCTCGGCAACGCCAGACAGCTTTACGATCCAGCCATCGCTGTACGGAGTTCGGTTGATCAGTCCCGGATCATCGGCTAGCGCATCATTTCGCTCACTGACCGTACCAGCGACCGGGCAATACACATCCGAAGCGGCCTTGGTGGACTCTACAACGCACAACGTACCGTGCGTCGCGACGGTTTTACCAACCGCGGGGAGATCCACGAACACGAGATCTCCAAGCTCGGATTGCGCGAACTCGGTGATACCCACGATGACCTTATCGCCCTCTATCCGTACCCACTCGTGGTCTTTCGTGTATTTGCAATCGTCTGGAAATTCCATCTTCGTATCTCCTTTACTTTGAGCGTTTATAAAAAGGTAATTGAACTACGTGCCCTGCAATGTTTCGACCACGAACCACGAAGGTGAGCTTCGTGTCGAGCGCAGTGTGTGGGGTTTCAACGAATGCCATGCCGAGCGCCTTGTTGACGGTAGGTGTCTTCGTGCCACTTACGACAACACCGACCTCTTTCCCATCAACGGCGCTCACAAGATCGCCCTGTCGAGCGATCCCGGCGTCGTCGAGATGAAAGCCGATCAGCTTCTTTCGCAGTCCGGCATTTTTCTGCCTAAGGAGCGCCTCTTTGCCGATGAAATCTCCCTTATCGAATTTCACAATCCACCCGAGCCCGCTTTCAAGAGCGGTCATATCCTCGGAGAGCTCGTGCCCATGCAGCGGAAGCGCCGCCTCTAAACGAAGCGAATCACGCGCGCCGAGACCACACGGAAGAAGGCCAAGCGATGCGCCATGTTCAATCAGAATCCGCCATAAATCGGCCGTTTTATCGGCTTTTACAAAGATCTCAACACCATCTTCTCCGGTGTATCCGGTACGAGCAACGAGCACAGGAGAACCTAAGATTTCGCACTCAACGAAATGGAAGTACTTGAGGGTTGCAAGGTCCGCCCCCGTGACAAGAGGGGTGATGAGCTCAATCGCTTTTGGTCCCTGTACCGCGACCTGCCCGTACTCGACGCTCGCGTTCACAATCTTGGCGTCGGTGGCATTGTGCTTCGTGAGCCACTCAAAATCTTTATCCGCGTTCGAGGCGTTCACACAGATAAGAAAACGCTCCTTGCTACAACGGTAGACGATGATGTCATCCACCACTCCACCCCGCTCATTCAGTATGGCGCTGTAGTGGGCCTTACCATCATAGAGCGAGCTGACCTTGTTACAGGTCATGTACTCAAGAGCCTCTTCAGCGTGTGGTCCGGTGACCCATATCTCTCCCATGTGACTCACATCAAAGAGCCCTACTCGCTCGCGGACAGCTACGTGTTCAGCGACAACTCCAGAGTACTGCACAGGCATCTGCCAGCCAGCGAACTCAACGATCTTTCCACCAAGGCGAAGGTGCTCGTCGTACAGAGGGGTTTTCTTCATGCTGGTAATCCATGCGTTCGTTTGAAATTTTGCAGCGTGTTCGAGATGAGCATGGCGACCGTCATCGGGCCAACACCACCCGGCACCGGAGTGATAGCTGAGCTCACGGGAGCTACATCGTCGTAATCAACATCACCGCAGAGCTTTCCATCAGGGAGACGATTGATGCCGACATCGAGCACGATCGCGCCAGGCTTCACAAAACTCCTCTTCACCAATCGTGGAACACCAACGGCTGCTACGAGCACATCAGCTTCCCGACATACGGCGGGAAGATCTGGAGTCTTTGAGTGCGCGAAGGTCACCGTCGCGTTTCGCTCAAGGAGGAGGAATCCCATCGGCTTGCCAACTAATTGAGAGCGTCCGATCACGACCGCTTTCTTACCCGCAAGCGAAGCTGGTGGAAGATCGGCCAAGGCCGTCGTATCGGTGAGGGTGACGTTCGACATCGCAAGGTCGAGCATCGTCATCACACCAAGCGGTGTGCATGGACGGGGAGCTTGCGCGCCTTGCAAGAGGAGCCCCTGATTTGTCGGATGCAATCCATCGGCGTCCTTTTCGGGAGCGATCATACGAACAAACTCAGCGCCATCAAGCGGCGCAGGAAGTGGGAGTTGTAAGAGGATCCCATCAATGAGCTCGTTGTTGTTATATCCTTGAATAATCGCCGCGAGCTCCTCCTTTGTCGTAGAGACCGACAGATGAGAGTCGAACGTGACGAGTCCGCACTCTTTGGCGAATTTGTGCTTTGATGCAACGTACGTTTTTGACGCTGGGTTCTCACCAACAAGGATTACAGCGAGCCCGGGGGCACGCCCTACCTTCTTTGTGACGACAGCGGCCTCTTCGGCGACTGCGCGACCAACCGTACGAGACAATGTCTTTCCATCGAGAATTTTTGGACCGTGCAATACGCCACCACCCGCGGCGAATTCGGGAGAGAGTCGATCGCTTGGGAGCCCTGTGTCGGACATGAGTAACCCCCTTTACTAGGTGAAGGATGAGGCTCCGCTTTTATAGTAAAGGGGGGAGGTGAAGTAAACCCAAGTCTCTGTTTTACGAACAATATTTCGCCAGCTACGCAGAATGCGCAAATTCTTAACTCCGAGTGGTTTGAGCTACAAAGTGATATTTACTACTGCACACACCGTGCACTATGCCTTACCATCAAAGAAAGTGTGCTAACGGTAACGGAGAGGCTTATGCGCATCGGTGTCCCGAGGGAGCGAAAGACCTTAGAGAAAAGAGTGGCGATTACGCCACATGGCGCTCGCGAGCTGGTTCAACTCGGACACTCGGTGTTGATTGAAACCGGAGCTGGCATTGGATCGTCCTTCCCTGACGCGGCGTATCAGCAAGCAGGGTGCACGATAGTGCCGACCCTGAACGATGTCTGGGGCAAGTCTGAACTCCTCGTTAAGGTGAAGGAGCCGGACGAGAGTGAGTTCCAGTACTTCCGACCAGACCTGATACTCTTTGATTACCTCCACTTAGCAAGCCTACCAAAGGTTGCAGATGCCCTCCTCCGCTCTAAGGTAACTGCGTTTGCATACGAGAACCTTCGCACAGGGGAGGGGCGATTACCTCTCTTGGAGCCTATGAGTGAGGTGGCTGGCAAACTCTCCGTCCTCAATGGCTCGTACTATTTCCTCTCTCAAAACGGCGGACGGGGTGTACTGCTCGGGGGCGCGACCGGAAGCCCGGCGGCAAAGGTCGTTGTCATCGGAGCCGGAATCGCCGGACAGGCTGCCTGCGCCACCGCAGTTGGCATGGGCGCCCACGTTACAGTTGTGGATATCAGCACAGAGAAGCTCGCGTACATTACCAAGAAATTCGGTGACGCGGTGCACACCGTGGTCTCTACGCCACAATCCTTGGCGGATAGCTGCAAGGACGCGGACCTCCTTATAGGCGCGGTTCTTGTTCCCGGAGCTGCAACGCCACGGATCATTACGCGAGAGATGATTCGATCGATGGGGCCTCAAGCGGTCTTCGTGGATATCAGCATCGACCAAGGAGGGTGCGCTGAAACAAGCAAGCCAACCTCGCTCGACAACCCGGTGTATGAGGTGGATGGAGTGATTCATTATGGCGTCTGCAATATGCCGGCGCAGACACCGAGAACATCGACGTACGCGCTCACGGCAGCGACCCTTCCATATATCAAAGAGATCGCGAACAACGGGCTCGAGAGGACCATCGCGACCAATCCCGAAATGGAGAGTGCGCTGACCTGTTTTAATGGACTTCTGACCAATCGTCCGACGGCGGAAGCGTTGCACAAGGAGTTTACGCCGGTGGAGAGGGCAGTACAGGCCCATAGCCCACTAGCAGGGTAGTGAAAAATGATTTCCTGTTGCGCATTTCGATAGTTTGACCGCAACTTCGTTGGAGCCGCCGAAAAAATCCTCAACGTATCTCAGTGGATACGCCTCCGGTTTTTTCGTCGTCTCAGCCTCGTTTCGTCAAAACTCTCAAAATGCTCACGACGGAACCATTTTTCACCACCCTGCTAGCAACCGTCTTTTAACACCCCGCTCTTGGCGACCTCCCAACCTGCGGGCGAAACGAGGGGCCCTCAGGATAACAAGTGTTCCCATTCATCTCGCCACATGACAGATATGAACAGATCGGGCTTGGATGTGACCGGATTGCTCGGCACCCTGGTGGGCAACACCGGAAACTACCTACAAAAGCACTTTGCGCACAACTATCGGCCGCTAGATTGGTCATTTCGCCACATCCAGAGAATGGAGATTCGATACCTAGGGGACCCGTCATCCTACCTAAGTCGCACCCTCACCGGAATTTAAAATAGTTTCAGCGGAGCAGGCAGGCAAACAAGGTTTCTATGGCTTTGAGGAAAAGCATCTCAACCCTACATCTAATCGCGTGTGTTCTTAAGGTCATTTAGATGACTTACGAACTGACGCTACGTGCACTAGTGGTGTTTGTACTCTCCCGGTTACTAGCCGCAACCCTATTCGTGCGTCAGTCTATCAACCTCGCGTGTCTCATCGTTACTCTGGGCGCTCTCGTGTTCTCCCCCACCACCGCCCTGGCCCAAGTGAGTGTCGTTGGAACCTCCTCATCGCGCTCCGCTACGACCCCTGCCGCTCGCAAATCATTCTACGATTCCGTGAGCCAAACTCACTGGGCATTCTGGTACTCTGGAACAGATATCGCCTATGCGTCCTCTCAAGACGGCACCACCTGGGTCACTCGCGGCTCCCTACCCTACAACACACCTAACTTCGCTGTGGCCTATGAAGTCATTAACTCCACTCCGTATATCTTCCTCGTCTCGGAGGCGAACTCCTTTGATATCGTGCTCAGGCGTGGGGTAGTTGCCAGCCAGAGCATTACCAACTGGGTAGAAACCACCGTCTTTGACGGCGCCTCAAGCTCCGACTCCTACACCCTGCCAACCGTAGCTCTCGACGATTCATGGCGCGTCTGGACAGTGGCTTTTAAAGACCGCGGCAACGTGGGAGAGCGATTCCAATTCACCGCTCGCAGAACTACGCTGTCGGGGGACAAACCACTCAGCTTTGAGGCGAGTTCATTAACGGGCAAACCAACAGCACAGGTACGAGATCTATCAATAGCTTCTCTCTCTGGCGGACAGATGCTCGCCGTCTATTCAGATGGAATCTCTGGCGCTAGTCAATCATTCCTATTTAACAACGTAAGCTGGGCGACCACAGACAGTGGGGTTTACAGCACTCAATACTTCGCAACCGCCGGGCTGGACCAATCGAACGGGGCTATGACATATGACAGCAAAGGCAACCTCTACCTTGCTACAAACGCCTCTCTCTTGGGTGGGGTTCCAACCGGCTCATCTTCCTCCGCACCAGCTTCAATCTATCGATTTGATGGAATTGCATGGACGCGACTTGCCAATAGTGTGACAGGTTATGTCCGAACGCTAACCTCAGATAGTAAGGGGAATATCTATGCTGCAGGAACCATTGAAAGTATCGACGGCGTTACTATCTCCAACGGAGTAGCTCGCTGGAATGGTGCGGCCTGGTCCGGGTTAGGAGCAAGCACCGGCAACTCATCGATCGGAGACATGGCCTTCGACTCGGCCGGTAATCTCTATGCTGCCGGAACACTTATGAATATCGGTGGCAGAACCGTTAACTCAGTAGCCCGTTGGAACGGGACTACCTGGTCTAATCTTGGTTCGGGCTTTACAAATGGCACCAACCCGCCAAGCGTTTCTAGAATAGCGATTGACAAAGTCGGCATGATCTATGTCGGTGGACCGTTTACCACCGCAGGTGGCGTTTCCGCTAACAATCTGGCCCGCTGGAATGGATCGGCGTGGTCAGGTGTTGGGGGTGGGGTCAACTCACCGGTGGCTTCACTGTGCACAGACGGAGCGAACAATCTCTATGTTGGAGGACAATTCACCTCGGCCGGCGCGAGCTCGATCACTGGCTTGGCGAAGTGGAACGGCACGACGTGGTCGTCGGTGGGAGGGGACGTAATAGGTGCTGAAGTATTCCTCAATGTTGGAGGAATGCTAATCCCTTTTCCGATGAGTGCTGTATCCGGACTTGCGGTCACCACTGATGATCAGCTGTACATGGGCGGTATCTTTGGTGGTGTCGGCTCAACCACTCTCAATCACATCGGCAAGTGGAATGGCTCCGCCTGGGCTAGCCTGAATGGTGGAATGGACTCGGGAACTAACAAGGATCTCTTTGCTCCCCACATCGTCGGTGGCCCGACGGCAATAATTAATACGTTAAAGGTCAATCCTCTTAATAATCGCATCACCGTCTTAGGAACTTTCAAAAACGCCGGTGGCGTCCCAGCTCTTAACATCGCGAGCTTCGACCATGCTACTGGTACCTGGGATCGCCTAGGACTTCCGCCGGGTCTCAACGGATTCGTAACTGCGATAGATGGCGGCGGGATGTCAGACACGTTCATCGCCGGTGACTTTACTTCAATCGGAGGTATCTCCGCGAACAACATTGCTCGTTGGAACGGTAGCTCCTGGTCTGCGCTCGGCAGCGGGACAAACGATACGATCACTGCCATGGTGCGGGACGCTAATACAGGAGACATCTATGTCGTTGGTAAGTTTACGAGCGCTGGTGGCATATCCGCCAATCGAGTCGCGAGGTGGAACGGACAGGTATGGTCTAGCCTCGGATCTGGTATAGACAGGGCGCCAGCGGCAGTTGCGCGGGATGTATCTGGCAATATTTACGTAGCCGGCGACTTTTCTCTGGCCGGAGGGGTATCAGCCAACGGAGTGGCTCGCTGGAACGGCAGCGCGTGGTCAGCTCTCGGTGTGGGGTTTGATGCTCGGGGTACAGCCAGAGGTCTGGCGACGGACAGTGGCTCAAACGTCTATGTCGGTGGGCAGAGCTTGAGTTTTAATGGGACGACAACAACTGGGATAGCTCGCTGGAACGGCTCCGCGTGGTCGGCGCTGGGTACAGGCATCCAGCAAGGAGGTGCAGTGTCTGCGCTCGCTACCGACCCCTCGGGTAACCTTTACGTCACCGGAAGCTTTACCTCGGCCGGTGGAATCGCCGCTAACAACATAGCGCGATGGAACGGCACCTCCTGGTCTAGCCTGGGACAAGGACTGAACTCAGGGGAGGGGCGTGCAGTGAAGAGCAACAGTAATGGAGATATCTATGTAGTCGGTAATTTCAAATCAGCGGGTGGCGTATCCGCAAATGGAATAGCATTTTGGAACGGCAGTAGTTGGTCACCTGTCGGGAACGGAATCGCATTGTACCCCTCTGCCCTGCATACCTATGCCTCCACGAAAGAGGTATTAGTCGGTGGAAACGGGGGGCTTGCTTTGCTGACCCGCTCGGCCACCAATGATCAGCTGAACGGAAGCGGTTCAGCCCTGATAGCGGCAGAAAGCAACAACGCGCGGCTGTTCTACATCGACACGCAATCCGATCTTCAGATGAAAACCTTCTCCTCGAGCTCTGGATCTTGGAGCGCCCCCTCAAAGGTCTTGACCGGCACCGTTTCCTCGTTAGGGATAGGATACAGCCGCTCTACCAACAAACTCGTCGCCTGGCTTATCGATTCGGGGATAGTCAAATACACCGAATCAACCTCTCCATTTACCTCGTGGTCAACTCCAACCACCATAAGCTCAAGCTATACTCCGCAGTCCGTGTACGCCAGCAACTCCTTCCACACGAGCGCCAGGGGGGAGCGAATACTCGGGTATTGGAACGAGCAGTCATCTGGAGGACCGGTGCGGGTCATGGCCTCACCGAATGAGGTACTACGATTCGTGTCAACCTGGAAAACCAACAACACCTCAAGTGGCTCATCAACATCAACACAGATCAAGCTCCCCCTCGTCTCATCTGGAACATACAACTTTACTGTGGACTGGGGAGACGGTTCAACCAACACGATTACGAGCTGGAACCAAGCAGCGACGACCCACACCTACTCGACCGCTGGCACCTACACCCTCACTATCACCGGCACGATAACCGGCTGGCAGTTCAACAACTCTGGAGATAGAAACAAGCTCCTTGAGATCTCCTCCTGGGGGCCATTTAAGTTCGGTAATACCGGTTCGTATTTTAGTGGTGCCGAAAACCTTACAATTACCGCCACTGATGTCCCGGATATGACCGGGACTTTTACGATGGCAAGCGGGTTCAGTGAATGCGCATCTCTGACAACCGTTCCCTCGATGAACAGCTGGAATATGGCGGCGGTGACGAATATGAGCTCTATGTTCGCCTGGGCCACCTCGTTTAACCAGAACATCGGCTCATGGAACACCGCGGCGGTGACGAATATGGCCAGTATGTTCTCCGGTGCTAGCGCCTTCAACCAGAACATCGGCTCGTGGAACACCGCGGCGGTGACGAATATGTATGGTATGTTCGACTCAGCCTACGCCTTCAACCAGAACATCGGCTCGTGGAACACCGCGGCGGTGACGAATATGTATGGTATGT
>JBDLRS010000050.1:0-41017 GCA_039799965.1 Pseudomonadota bacterium | reverse complement strand
ACGACGAAAAAACCGGAGGCGTATCCACAGAGATACGTTGAGGATTTTTTCGGCGGCTCCAACGAAGTTGCAGTCAAACTATCGAAATGCGCAACAGGAAATCATTTTTCACCACCCTGCTAGGGACATCAGTTCCCGAGGGACAAGAGGCTCATGAGGACAACTATGACGAGTACCGCCCTACCCGCGACTACTTGTGACGAAGTACCAAAGGAAAACAAAGAATGAAGAAGCTCTCGCCAATCCTTATCGTTGCGCTTGTTATCATCGCTTCAGTAGCCGCGTACACGTTCTTTGGATCTCAAACAACGCCCTCACCCTCAACCCAGACCACGAACACAACCTCGACCAACCTCTCGCCAGTTGCAGATCAGAAAACGGAGGTCGTTTCTCGCGCTGCGATGAGCACGAAGCAAAACAACGGTAACGCTCCGGTAACGGGCAATGACGAAGAGCCGGAGGAGCAGATTAAGCCCGCCCCAGAGGCGTACGCTTCCGCCGAGGAAGCTCTAGCGGCGGTGCTCAAGGGAGCAAAGGATTACGATGACTCTGTGCTTGAGCAATTCACCCTCCCCGATCCTAACTGCTCGTGGTGTGCGGAGTTTTACACCTCAGTGCGCGATCTCGCCATCAACGCGAACACCCCTCAAGAGCAACGGGCCTACCTCGCTGAACTCCTGGCGATCAGCGGCAGAACCGAAAACGTTCAAGCCCTCATTGAGGCTGTAAAGAACGCCCCCTCTAATGACTCAGCGGACCTCTATGCTGAAGCTCTTGAGTTGACCCTCGGTCGAGAAGATGTCGTTACCATGCTCGGCGAGCAGATGAATGCAACGAATGACACCCTTCGCGAGGCTTCGGTCGCGGCAGTAACGAATCAAGGAACAAAGCAAGCGGCTGAGCTTCTCATCAAAGACGCCAAGGAGAAGGGCGATCCTGACCTCTACTACGCACAGGGGATCGGCATCGGTGAAGTCATCCCCGACGAAGAAGCTATCCCAGCATATCAGGAGTTCGTGCGTGAGCGCCTTCCGAGCTCTCACCTCGGCGTGAAGGCGTTGTTGAACGCGGGACTCCCTGGTGTGCAGGCCGTATTTGAGGAGCTTGAAAACTCACCAAATCCTGAGGCCGACAAGGCTCTCCTTAAGGATGTCGGCGACCACATCAACATCGATGATGAAAGCGTCGCCCTGGCGGACAGAAAGCTCGCGGAGAACAATAATTCCAATTCCGTTGAGCTTGCTCGGATGATTCGGGAGCAAAGTCAAAACGCTGAACAGGTCCCCGAGGGAGAGGGGGAGGACCTTCCAGCCCTCTCTGAGTAAACTCGGAAGAGAGCTACGTGTTAAGCGCGCACTGGCCGAACTCGGCCTCCGAAACCGAGCGCGGAGACATTGCAAGCGATGTGAAAACTAATTTTTGCGTAGCGTAAAGGCATGTCGAGCACCTCAAAAGCGGAATTGATAGAGACCGAAGGAAGACGCGCAACGAGCTCCCCGCCGTGCGCCAAAGCGCTTAGCCTCGCCTGCATCTTGGTAGCTCTGCTCATTCCTCTCAAACTTGCCCTCACCTACATAGTTCTGATTCCGCTCCTTCTCGTCTGGTTGGTATCGAGCTCGTGGAGGTATGGAGTACTGCGCGGATCTACTCGTGAACGAGCCATCCTCGTTCCCCTGGCGTTCCTCTTGCTCTCGACAACGCTGTCCGCCGTTACGGGAATCGATCCACTTCACAGCGTCTCTCCCCTTCTCTCGCTACTTTTTTTTTCACTCACGGTGCTCGCGTTTAGAGACTATGGTAACTCCTACTTTGTTCCGCTCGCGCTGGTTACTGGACAAGCGATCGCAGCGGCACACACGGTTGTGAGCTCAGCTTTTCCCGTCATTCCCTCCTTCTTTCTCGGAAGCGTAACGGAATCCGGGCAACTCGCGTTGTCGGTCCTGATCTGTCTCGGACTAACGTGGCAGAAGCTCTTACGAGCCCGTGACACGATGCCTCCAGCTACCCCTCGGGCGGCCGCCACCTGCGGCGCGCTCGCGCTCATGATGCTCTGCTCATTCGGCTTTTATCGCGACATCGGTATCGATCTAACAACCCTCACATCTCTTTGGATCGGAGGTGGGATCTTGGTCGTACTACGTCTCAAAGCCGCCGCTCCTCGCACGCAGGAGGCTCGCGGATTACTCACCTTCGCGACCCTCTATCTTCCCTTCCTCATGTCCGCATTACTCTTGAATCTCAAACGGGGTCCGTGGCTAGGGGTGGTGTTGGGAATTGGAGTACTCTGCTTCCTTTTCGCTCGTAAGTTTCTCGCCTTCATCGTCGGCGCGGCTATACTTACCGCCATCGCTGTGCCTCCAATACGGGAACGACTCGCGGTTTCATATGACCACTTTACGATCTCAGGGGGACGCAGCACCATTTGGCGCATCGGTGGGGACCTCATCTCTCAGTATCCGCTCGGTATCGGATTTCACAACAGCGGAATCATGCGTCAGTTCTCCCTCGAGATTCCACCTGAGCTAAAGCACTTCCATAACAACCTCATCAACATCGCCGCTGAAAGCGGCATCCTCACTGTGGCGATCTTTATCTGGTTTATCTTTGCGTTTGTTAGAGCGTGTTTCCATCGTCCCCTCTCAGGACTTCATGTCGCGATAGGTTGCGCGATCATCTCTTGGCAAACAGCTGGGCTCGTTGAATACAACTTCGGCGATAGCGAGGTGATGATTATCGTCTGGATGCTCCTCGGCGTTCTTCTTGGGGATATCCGAAGAGAGGCCACTACAGAGAGGCCTTAGAGATGTGCCACGTGAACGTGCTCGTAAACGTGAACGTAAACGTAAACGCACCCGCGCGATAAGGTAAGGTCCGGCAGGATCAATGAGCGTACCTAACGACACGCCACAACGTTTGCAAGGATATTTCTTTGCTCAAGTACGTTTACGCGCACGAGCACGCTCACATGGAGAGCAACAATCTACACCGCGCGCATAAGGATAGAGCCCCAACTCAATCCAGCTCCCACCACCGCAACGATGATCTGCTGACCTGGCTGAATCTTATCCCAGTGCCCACTCAACACCGCGGGTGCGCCCGCGCCGGCCTGATTACCGAGGTACGTAACGTTATGCCAGTGATTAGTAGATGGGATCTCTCTATTATTCGTAATCTGCTCAAGCATCGTTCGATTAGCTTGATGGCCGATGAACACATCCCTACTCCAGTCGATGGAATACGCGGCCTCCAGCGCTTTAATCAAACGTACCGTCTGACGCACGGAGAAATCTCGAACAGCGCGTCCATCTTGTCGAAAGTGCTGAAAAGTATCGACTACCACAGCTTCGCACCGACTTGGATCGGCGGTATAGGTTGAATGAACCATCTCAAGCCGGCCTTTGTGAACCGGTGAAACGACCCACGCCGCGGCACCATCACCCCAGATCGCTCCATCAGAGCGGTCGTTGTAGTTAACGTGCTGCGTCATCGCCGCTGTTGAAATGCAGAGAATAAACTCAGGAAGTTTCTCCTCTTGGTAGTTCCGGAGGAAGTCGATATGAAGGGCGAACGCGGGACACGCGGTGTACACATCGAAGGCCTTACCTGAACATCCAAGTCGCTCAGCGATACGCACCGCTTCGCTCGGAACGGTTTTGCGTGGGGTACAACAATTAACGATCACCATTCCCACCTGCTGCGCGGTGATACCGGTCTTCTTTAAAGCTTCTTCCGCGGCCCTTACGCCCATATCCTCAGGGGTCATCGACGCGACCTCGTGCGCCATACGGGGATCTTGGTTGCGAGTAGTCTTAATGTAATCAAGGGTGAGGGTTGTAACGCGGGTCAAAACACCGATCTTTTCCTCGATCCACTGCGCGTTGGTTCCGACGTCGAGATCCTCGAGGAATTTGTTATCAACTACCGTGTCTGGGTGGCATGCGCCCATGTTCAAAATATGAAGCATATCCTCCTCGCCTACTCCGCAGCTACCATGACACTCCCCCCCCACGAGCCATCGCCCGCGTGAAGAACCGCTATGGTATCACCCCCTCGCGCGGAATCCCACAACGAGGACAATGCGACTCCAGCGCTCGCGCCGAGCGCGTACCCGACATCCCGAGTCCCTGAAATCATCGTCCCCTGTGCGAGTCCAAGCGCCTTTTCGAATTCGCTGAATTCACCGCCGAACATCTGTGGTCCAACAACCTTGGTGGGAAGTTTAACGGCCGCGAGTCGTCCGAGCGAGAGCGAGAGCTTCTCAACGATCTCGGCAGTTGGAAGTGCCGCATCCGCTGGACATGAAACGTGACGCTCAACGACCGATGCGGCTGCGCGATTCGTAGAATTCTCAACGAACGAGCTCGCCACCTTCATCTTACCCGCATGGCGCGGCGAGATAACAAACGCCGAAGCCGCGTCTCCGAGGAGATAAGCCGAGATCGTGGAGGAGCCGTCGTAGGCTACGTGCTGAGAGAGTGTGTTTGTAGAGACGCACAAAACATAATCGGGAATCCGTTCACGCTTCCACGATACCAACATCTCAAGATAGCTCGGCAATGAAGCCGCGCCCACAACGACGTCGTAGGCAGGGATCTTTACACCGAGTGCGCACCCCACTCTCTGAGCCTCAGAGGGGCATGTTTGATACGGAGTAGCGGTGTCCGCTAGGATGAGGCCGATCTGCTCAGGTGTAATGGCAGCTCTCTCAAGTGCCTGACGACTTGCGGCAGTTGCGAGCGATGTAGGAGTAGCAACCGCGTGCGATCGCCCCTCAAGCACCTCACTATTCTTAGAGCTTTTGATATAATCCAATGGAAGTGATGCGCGTCGCGAACGAACCCCGAAGCGAGCAAGTAATCGGGACTCCGGATCTGTTGGTATGAGACCTAATGAGGTGAGTACCTCATCAGTGAGCTCAACATCAGGATGCGCGGCACCGATCCCGAGAATAAACATCGTCAACTTCCTCCTCAACGCCATGACCGGCGCGTAACTCTGAGCGGCCTAATACTAGCACTCTCGGCGCATCAGGTCACAGAGGAAATAGATTGTTTTTTCAGTTGGTTGCAAACTTTTTATGCTCCACTCGGAACCTCCGGGCTCTCCTGCAGCCCGAGCGAGCCGTGCGGTCGCCATGGAGGGATCACCACATAGAGAATGCATTGCCCCAACAATCTGTTCTCTCATCTCGATGACAGCTACAATAACGTCATGGAGTTTCGTTTCTCACTCAAGATAACCGCTGTGACCGGCACCCTCGCTATCGGGATGGTATGCGCCTCGATATGGCAGTGGGAACGACACCTTCAGAAACAGGAGCTCATTCAACACCTTCACCAGACGCTCAGGTTAGCCCCGATTCCCCTGGCCGAACTTCTCAAAGCCGCTCCTCGCTGGGAGGAGCTAACCTTTCGAAGGATACAGGTCTCAGGAACATACGATTTCGAACATGAGACACTTCTTCGAAATAGAAACCTAGAGGGCCGCGCTGGCGTTCACGCGATTACCCCTCTCAAGGTCGATAACTCGGACGCCTACCTCTTAGTTGATCGCGGATTCATTCCACTTGGACGAGAGGCTAGAGGCATACGAACTCAGTATCACGAACCGAACCGTGTTGAGCTCTTTGGTCTCGTTAAAAACTCGATGGCACCTAAATTTATGGCGCCGAACGATCCCCCTGCCGGCGATGGCAACCCATGGGTCGATCAATGGCTACGAGTGAACATTTCCCAGATGCGAAAACAGCTCCCATACGAGGTACTCCCGATCTATATCGAGGTGATGCAGGATCCAAACGACCCCCTTCTCGCCTCAAAGATCGTGCGGGAGGGGAGTGCGGGACGTAATGACGTCCTGATGCTGACGGGCCAGAAGAACGTTGAGAACTTCGGCATGGACTCCCCTGACATTCGATATCCGATACCAACATACGATATTACACCACCTCCGGACATTCATCTCGGCTACGTCTATGAATGGGCATTTATGGCCTTCCTTACCGTAGCGATCGGGGTCATTATGCAGCTCAAACGTCCACGAAGGGCGACGAGCGATTTACTCGTAGAAGAATCCTAAGGATACGAGCCGCCGCACAGCCTGCTCCTTGTCGGATGAGGCGCCTGTGATATCTCTAAAATCACGGGAACCATCGGCGGCGTTGACGACCTCACGCTCAAGTGCGGAGAGATCGCATGAGCGGTGTTGCAACGAGGTCAGGCATCGCTCCCCGACAGAGGCCTGATACCGCGCGAGTCGCGATACGCGCGCGGTCCCTCGCGCCTCATTGCATATCGGCGCTCGCTCGAGCGCGATATCTACGAGTCCCCACCGCCACAGACGAACAAGACCGTGCATCACCTCCCGTTCATCGTTTCGCCCAGGAAACGTGGCCGAAAATCTACTAAGCAGATCAGCGAACGAGATGCCGGCGTATCCGACCTCTCCGATCATATCGAGCAACACCGCGTGCTCATCCTTAGGCGTTCGAACCATACTCCTCGTAAGTACCTCTGTGAATAGCTTCTCGTCTCCCTCCTCTCCGCTCTTTCGGTAATCGGATACGAAGTGAAGCTTAGAAAAGACGCTCGCTTTGAGATCCCGCTTGAGTTCGTGCGAGCTTCTACACAACACACTCTCCCGAAACATCCGGTTTCGGAAGATGTCGATGCATTGCTCTCGAGTTACAATATCCGAACCGAGACTCTCGATATACGACACGACCTTCTGACCGAGATCATCGATAGACATCATCGCCGGATGAGCTTCTGAGAGAAACTGCAAGCCATGCAACTCAGCCGCGTGCATAAAGGTCGAAAACAGGAGGGGCTCGTTGAACTCCTCAAGATACTCGTGGAAGAGATACGACGGATGTGCGTTCTGGAATCGGTCTAGTCCATCACGGATATAGCTCCCGTAAAGGTCACCCTCACCGCTCCGTTTATCGGCCACGAGACGAAGTAACTCCATCGCTCCGCCAAGCCGATTCTCTGGAGACTCATCCCCGGTTGTGATTGCTCGATGCACGGCCCCCGTCTGCATGATATCTCGCAAGACCCCTCGCTGCCGCCACCCCGGGAGCACGTTGTAGCTCATGAAGGCGATCCCAGCGTCGCTCAATGACGATGAGATAATGCTCAAGAGATCGTGCCGAACACTGGGCGCGACCCAGGAATATACCCCGTGACAGATGATATAGTCGAACTCTCCATGTCCGAGAGCGGCGTTTCTGAGGTCACCACACCGTAGCTCAACGTTGGATACGCCACTCCCGCTGACGATCTTGTGCCCTTCGGCGATATGACGCTCTGAGATGTCGACACCAACGCATCGACTGCGAGGATACATCTCACCGATATGAATGAGATTCGCTCCCGTTCCGCATCCTATTTCAAGGATAGACGCTTCAGATGGAGCAGGCACATTCACTCCATGCAGCCGCGCGATAGCCGAGAGTCGATTAGGATCCGCTACTCGCAGCGCCATGGTAGCGTAGGGCATCTCTTCATACGATGACTGCGACATTCGTTACCTTTTAACCGATGGATAAAATCCCTCTCGGTAGCTGGGAAACAGAAGCTGTATCCCAAGCACCTTCTTCATACGATCGTTCCGTACCCGCTGATTAGAGAGCATCGTAAAGGCACCGGCCTTGAGCACGTCCTCCGCTGAAACAGATCCTGGCATCGGCAGAGCCTCACGCTCACATATGAATCGCGCGACTTCAAGAGCCTGAGCCGGCTCATCATCGGACACGCACAACACGGGAGGTAGGTCCCCGATATTCACGGCCGCGACGATAACTCGAGCGAGATCCTCTACGTGGATTCGGTTCGACCATGAGCTTCCATCACCAACTATACGATACCCTCCATGACGGATCGAAAAGAGAAGGCCCCGATCAAAGCCATAGATGGCGGGCAAACGAAATGCCGTGAACGGAAATCCGCTCTCCCGATAGGCGTTCTCTGATGTGAGCCGCGCTTGACCTTGCGGGTTCCATGGAGCGGGCGGGGTCTCCTCTGTCACAACCGAGCCATCACGAACCCCGAAGACGCCCGTAGTGCTGAGGTAGATGATCCGCTCAAGTTTTTTGCCTTTGATAACTGAGAGCAGATTCTTAACGCCCACAGCTGGATCTCCGCCGCCACGAACGGGGGGCACGCTGTCCACGATCGTTCGAATGCTTGGATACGTGGAAAAGAGACTGACGAGACTTTCATGACTCTCGAGGTCTACCTGACACGCATTCCAACCTCGCGCCGTCCATTGAGCGCAGGTCTCGGCCTTCCGTGAGGTGATCACGAAATTCTCTGACGGTAGGAGTTCAGCGACTCGCTGAAGGGTGTATCCCCCTCCAAGTAAAAGGATATGAGGTTCAGCGACTACGGCCATAAGCGAACGACCTCCCACGACCCGTTTTGTTGAGAATACCGAAGACGATCATGGAGTCGGCTCTCGCGCCCCTGCCAAAACTCAAAAGACGCGGGCGCGATTCGATACCCACCCCAGTGCGAGGGGCGACAAACAGCGCCATCCCCGACGTCCCGTTGTAACTCAGCGTACGCATCATCAATAGCCTGTCGTGACGCGGCAACCTCACTCTGCCGAGATACCGCCGCACCCAACTGAGATCCCCTTGGTCGTGATGAGAAATAGCTATCAGCTTCGCTTTCAGACACTCGCTCACATCTCCCCTCTATTCGGACCTGCCGCTCCAACGAGGGCCAGTAGAAGAGAAGGGAAACAAGGGGATTTTTCTCAATCTGCTGACCCTTCGCGCTGTGATAGTTCGTGTAGACAACGAAGCCCCGTTCATCGAACGATTTAAGCAGAACCATCCGAACGTGGGGTTGTAGATCTCTTCCCGCGGTCGCGAGCGCGCACGCGTTCGGCTCCTCCCTCTCGGATCCTAATGCAACGTCAAACCACAGGCGAAATTGCTCAAAGGGGTTGGGTGATATGTGCGCCTCGAGCAAGGCTCCTCGCTCATATTCTTTGCGAGTGGATTTAAAGATATCGTCTGAACTCATACCTACTTACGCTACACCGTTTTCGACGGTCTTACAGTGAGTTTTTACATCGTTCTTTCGATAAGTTCCACGATTAAACCTTGATTGAGGCTCGTTTGGAAACTACTCTTGGAGAGCTATTCAACTAAAGGATTTTGTATGAAAAAGCTCGCCTCTCTCGCCCTTGTAACGTTGCTCACGTTCGCAACCAGCGTTGAGGCCGATACTCCGGCGCAAGCCAAACCGGCTAATCCCCAACTCTCCGACTCGACAGTGCTCGCCGTTGTGGGCCAACACTCTATAACGGTAGATGAACTCAACCAACAACTTAACCGACCTGACCTTAAAGCGACCGTGGACGCTCTCAAAGAGCAGCCCGCAGAGCTCGCCAAGCTTCGGGAGTCGGTTTTGACCAGCATGATCGACAAGGAGCTTCTCTTAAAGGCAGCTCAGTCCTCCCCGAGCTACAAACCATCTGAGGTTCAGAAGGAGGTCGACACCATTATTCAGGAACAGGGCGGAAGAGCGGTAGTGGAGCCCATCTTAAAAAGCTATGGCACCTCCTGGGAGGCTTTTGTTTCGGATATGAACGATAGAATGGCGATAGAGAGATTTATTGAGAGGGATCTCCTCGCGAACCTGACGGTATCGGATGAGCAGCTCAAAGCTGCGTTCACCGCCAATCCCAACCTCTACGCCGAGCCAGAAACGGTATCCGCTCGACATATCCTTGTACTTGTAAAATCGGACGCGTCTCCGGCGGAGCAACAAAAGGCGCTAGAGAGGATCAAAGGAATTAAAGAACGCGCTTTAGCCCCCGGGGCCGATTTCGGAAAGATAGCCGCCGAAACCTCAGATGATACAGCCTCCAAAATTGATGGAGGAAATCTCGGCACCTTTCAACGAGGGATGATGGTGCCTGAATTTGAGAAAGCGGCTTTCGCCCTCAAGGTCGGAGAGATCAGTGAGCCTGTGAAGACGCAATACGGATACCACCTCATCAAGGTTGAGACGCATCAGGAGAGCCAAGCTCCTACCTTTGAAAAAGCGAAGGACAAGGTGCGATACCAGGTTATGGCGGGTGTTCACGATAAGGCGCTTCAAGAGAAGCTCGCGCAACTCAGAAGTGCCACTAAGGTAGAGCTCAAGACGACCAGGACCGGACACTCCTAACCGCGGAGACGATCCCTTCAACGAGAGAGGTCAGTGCTTTCCCGACCTGAGACACCTCAAGCAGTATCTCCCTTCCACGTCGGGCTACATCCACTCCGAAATGTTGCGATCCCCTGGCTTGAGAATAATCGCCACTACGTAGCGCCACGCCGGTGTCCAGGCATCCGAATGTGACGTCCCACACACCGCACTAAGGTTTGCGAGCGATCAAACGCGAATATCCACCCACCATAAAGCTGGTAGCGGTCACCTTTAACACCGAACCTCTCAACAGAACTCTTAATCTTATGATACTCGATCGGTTGTGAGAGCTGGTACCATTGAGAGAACTTCTCAAAGCACTCAGACGCGGTAAAGAAGCCTTGGAATCGCTCCCGAGGGTCACGAGTCCTTCGCACTCCCTCTTCGAACTCCGCGAAAGCTCGGGCATGAACCGAACGACGCTTTCCAAAGGCTTCGTAAAAGCCCATTACATCGCGGTGTTTTGGGGTGAGTTTAAAAGACCCCAACTTTTCGCGAGGTGTGCGTGTAAGCTCCGCGCGTAGGAATCCACTCAAGTTGCGTCCACTCAACTCAATCGTTCGAAGAAGGGTCCCCTTCTCCTCAACGAACATGAACTTTCCGGCCATCCGAATGTTTTTACCCTTGGAGGTCCTCACATCGTACGGCACAACGATCGGAAAGCTCCGGGGAATTATTCTCGCGCGACGAATCAGCGAGACAAGCAGCTTTAAAGCTCCAGCGAGGGTTCGCAGCGCCTCGGGATGCCGCCTCTCCACAAATCGGGAATCCTTAATAAGAGCGGCGAAGTCTCGAACCACCTTTTCCTGAACAACTATGACCGAGCTGCGGGCGGAGATATGAAATTCCAAACCAAACTTCCCCTGTCGGCCCTCAACCTTTGAAAGCTTGGAGATGCTCGGGTCCGCTGGGTGGAGATAACTCTCTCCAGAGAGAAGCGATCCGAGGTAGTACGGCAACCCAAACTGTTGAGGATTTTGAATCGATACTGGGGCGACGAATCCCACCAGGACGTTCCTCCCTTCAACAAGGTAGTGCTTGATAGGCTCCTTTGTCTCAAACAACCATTGGAAGCTCTTCTCCGGTGACTTGTGCACCTCACCGCGACTCTCCCTCTCAAGCCACACCTGATAGTGCTCGATCAACGCTGGCACCGCGGGTTCATCCACGAAGATACCTTTAGAGATAACGCGCAGCGACGGCATCAAACCCTGTGCCCCCTTGCTTGATTTCAAGAATCCAAGAAACGATGTGAGCTGGGCCCGCTCGTCGGTCCGCGCCTGCTCTGTCATGGTACATCCTTCTCCACGTCGATGTTTACCAGAGGATATACCGATATCTCGACTGGGGGGTAGAGCGAAGAATATCCAATAAAAAAAGCCGCCGCGGTTTCCCGCGACGGCCTCTATAAGCCTAACAGGCTTATCTCGTACTACCAGTTAAGAGCGCCAGCGGTCTGGTACTCGGTAACTCGGGTCTCGAAGAAGTTCTTCTCCTTACCCAAGTCGATCGTCTCGCTCATCCATGGGAATGGATTCTTCGAGCCGTACTGGGTCTTGAGTCCGATTCGCTCAAGACGACGGTCAGCGATGTACTGAACGTAGTCACGGAACATCGGAGCTGTAAGCCCAAGTATCCCTCGTGGGAGGCAATCAGCGGCGTAATTGTACTCAAGTTCAACGGCCTGCCGAATCTTGTTCACGATGTGTTCCTGGAACTCTGGGGTCCAAAGTCCTGGATTTTCAGCCTTAATCGTGTTGATGAGGTCGATACCGAAATTGAGGTGAATCGACTCATCGCGCAAGATGTACTGGAACTGCTCACCAATACCGGTCATCTTGTTCTGACGGTGGAACGAAAGAATCATGACAAATCCGCTGTAAAAGAAGATTCCCTCCATGATCACGTAGTAGCCGATCAGGTTCTCAAGGAACTTCTGAGCGCCTTCTGGAGTCTCGGTTGAGAATCCAGGCCTGAGCACATCCTGCGTAAGCGTCATCTCGAACTGATCCTTGGCGTGAATTGAGTTCACCTCGTTATACATGTTGAATACCTCGCCCTGATCAAGGGAGAGCGACTCAACGATGTAATGGAACGTGTGATTATGAACAGCTTCCTCGAACGCCTGACGAAGGAGGTACTGACGGCACTCTGGATTCGTAACGTGCTTGAAGATAGCGAGCACGATGTTGTTACCAACCAAGCTCTCAGCGGTACTGAAGAAACCAAGGTTACGCATGATGACGCGTCGCTCATCATTGCTGAGGCGATCTGACTTCCAGAGCTCAATGTCTTTGCCCATCGGAACCTCTGTTGGGAGCCAGTTGTTGGCGCACCCGTTGAGGTAGTGTTCCCATGCCCACTTATACTTCAGTGGCATGAGCTGGTTGACATCAACTGTGCTGCAGTTAATGAGGCGCTTGTCACCTACCTTGACACGCCTGGAGGTATCGTTTGCGTCATCGTTAGACGAGCTTGAGCTTCCTGCTGTGTCCATATCATCGAAATTAAGCATATCCATTCTCCTTTTAATATAACTCCAAAAATCCTACTGACAGCTCTCACAATCACCATCAAGTCCGCACACCTTTGGAACCTCTGCTTTAGCGGCGGTGTCAGCAACAGGCTTACGCTCAACAACAACCTCACTTGATGCCGATTTGTTCTTCATCCATCGAGGCTGAAGACCTCGGCGGTTGATGTCTGTCGTCGACTTCTCAATCTGCGTGGCTCCAAGCGAACGGAGGTAGTACGTGGTCTTAAGTCCCTTCGTCCATGCTTGCATGTACATATCGTGCAACTTCTTACCGCTCGGTTGAGCCATGTAGAGGTTGAGCGACTGTCCCATGTCGATCCACTTCTGTCGCCGGCTACCGCACTCGATCAACCACTCAGGCTCGATCTCGAATGCTGTGAGGTAGATCTTGCGAACGTTCTCAGGAATCCTCTCGATCTCCTGAATAGATCCATCAAAGTACTTCAAGTCATCGACCATCTCCTCATCCCACAGGTCGAGAGCCTTGAGCTCATCGACGAGGAATGTGTTGTGAACGATGAACTCTCCGGACAAGTTCGACTTGGCGTAGAGGTGCTTGTAGTTCGGCTCGATAGACTGACTAACTCCGGTGATGTTGGAGATAGTAGCTGTCGGCGCAATCGCCATAGTATTGCTGTTGCGCATTCCGTTCCTCTTCACCGCCTCGCGCACGACCTCCCAATCGAGAGTGGATGAGCGATCAACCTCGAGGCTGCCGCCACGCTCCTCCTCAAGAACCTTCAGCGTATCTATCGGGAGTAATCCGCGATCCCACTTCGAGCCCCTGTAGCTTGAGTAGGTTCCCTTCTCCTGCGCGAGCTCGGTTGAAGCAAGAATCGCGTAGTACGAAATGGCCTCCATACTCTCGTCCGCAAACTTCACAGCCTCTGGACTCGCGTAGCTGATCCGTTGCGCGTACAACGCATCTTGGAAGCCCATGAGTCCTAGGCCTATCGGTCTATGGCGAAGGTTAGCAGTTTTAGCCTCAGCCGTCGGATAAAAGTTGATATCGATGACGTTATCCAACATCCGCACCGCAGTCCGAACGGTCTTTGCGATTCCGGCTCGATCAAGTCCGTCTGTGCTGACGAACTTCACGAGATTAATAGAACCGAGGTTGCACACAGCTGTCTCTTCTGGAGAGGTATTGAGCAAGATCTCTGTGCAGAGGTTCGAGCTGTGAACTACTCCAACGTGATCCTGCGGCGAACGAAGATTCGACGGGTCCTTGAAGGTAATCCATGGATGCCCAGTCTCGAACAACATGCTGAGCATCTTGCGCCAGAGCGCTACGGCCTCAATCTTCTTGTGAAGCTTAAGCTCTCCGCGCTCAGCCTTCTTCTCGTACTCTACGTAACGCTCCTCAAACTTCTTTCCGTAGATGTCGTGGAGGTCTGGGACATCACTTGGGCTGAAGAGGGTCCACGTTCCGTTAGCAGCCACACGCTTCATGAAAAGGTCTGGAATCCAGTTGGCCGTATTCATGTCGTGTGTACGACGACGCTCGTCACCGGTGTTCTTTCGGAGCTCAAGAAAGTCCTCAATATCCAAGTGCCACGACTCAAGGTACGCGCACATAGCGCCCTTACGCTTGCCGCCCTGATTAACCGCAACGGCGGTGTCATTGGCGACCTTAAGGAACGGAATAACTCCCTGACTCCGTCCGTTGGTTCCCTTGATTCGAGAACCTGTGGCGCGCACGTTTGTCCAGTCGTTGCCGAGTCCACCGGCCCACTTTGAAAGCTGCGCGTCGTCAGATACACACTTGAAGATGTGCTGAAGATCGTCCGCAATCGTTGTGAGGTAGCAGGAGCTTAATTGTGGGTGCAACGTTCCAGCATTGAAGAGCGTTGGAGTGCTTGAGGTAAAGACACATCGCGAGAGTACGTCGTAGAACTCGATGGCTCGCTCATTTTTCTGGGCGCCCTCGTTGACGCTCAACCCCATCGCGACTCGCATCCAGAAGATCTGTGGCGTCTCAAGTCGAACGTCCTCGTGATGAATAAGGTAACGATCGTAGAGGGTCTGAAGTCCAAGGTATTGGAACTCAAAATCTCTCTCAAGGTTAAGAGCCTGTCCAAGCTTTTCGAGATCGAACTCAAGGAGCTTAGGATCCATGCGCTCGACCGAAACCGCCTTCTTGAGGCAGTCCTTGAAGTATTGCTGATGAGCCTTCTCAAGCTTAGAGCTGTGCGCGTCAACGCCCATAGTCTCACGATAAATAATGTCGAGGAGCAATCGAGCCGCCACGTAGGAGTAGGCTGGATCCTTCTCGATCTTGGCGCGAGCGGCCATGATGATAGCTTGGTCAACTTCCTCAAGTTTGATTCCCTCGTAGAAATTGCGAACAGCCTCTTGAAGAACCTCTTCGCTTGACGCGATAGACTCCAACCCCTTACAAGCGTGAACGATACGCTTGCGAAGCTCTCCCTCCGAAAGGTCGACCTGCTTGCCTTCCTTTGTCACTGCCTTGAAGATAGTTCCAGGAGCGACCTCAACGACCGACTCTGTTGTCTCCTCTGTCTCGCCCTCGGTCTCACGTTGAGCGGCGCGAGTGGAACGATAGAGAATGAAATCCTTCGCCACCTGATAAAAGCCCGACGCCATCATCTGACGCTCAACTTCATCTTGGATAAGCTCAATATCAACCTGAGTGCCAGCCGCTGACAGCTCAACAACTCGAGCGACAACCTTGTCGGTGAGCCCGTTTACGTTTGCGATTGTCTCGTCCGGAGTCTGTCCCTCGATCTTGAGCGAAGCGCGGAAAGCGCTCTCAATCGCGGAGGCGATCTTCATTGGGTTAAATCGAACGAGGGTTTTGCCATCACGACGAAGGATCTTGATGTTGCGAGGCGAATCCTCGCGGATAGCCTTCTGCTCATTTCGGTAGATGATGTAGTTACGACCAACGTCGAAGTAGCCACCCTTAACGAGCTTCACCTCAACAAGGTCTTGAATCCCCTCTACAGTGACGCATGCGCCCTTAGCAGCCTCAAGAGCCACTGCCTGAGAGACTTGCTCGGTAAGCCCCTGAACCACTGTGACAAGCTCCTGCGGAAGGGGCGCTCCCTCGTTGATACCTTTGGTAGCGCGAAACGCCAGTTCAATGGCGCGGGCGATGCGCTCCTTGCGGAACGGAAGGAGCGAGCCACTCCGCTTTACTACCGTAATAGAGTTTAGGTCTACCGTTCGCACACCCTCTCCTTGATTGGCACTAGTTGCTGCCAAGATACCGTTAACACTCTTTTTTCCGCCTACTTCTGACCCACTCGATGCTACCGTCATACGCCTCTCTTCCCTCGCTACCTACGCACTACCTAGCCAATTCCAGACAACACGAATCCCGTCCGCCTACATAGGCGTTCTCAAAAACTGTGATGCCATACTTCCTCATGTAAAGATTAGTATTTGGATGTCCTACTACTATATATAGTAGGCACCCCAGGAACTAACTACAATATATATGTATGAGCAACTGCCACCTGCTGTCTACCTGAAATGTGCTGGGTGCAACAAAAAAATGCTCTGCCCCACCTAACACCTTATAACAACAAGCCTCACCACTTTGAGACCGCGTTTTTATAGCAGCATCATCCGCCTCCCTCAACGAAAATCAAACGAAAAAGAGAAGCTAACAATTTATTTTCATTGCATTTATTTCGAGGCTTCCAGGGCAAAGTTTTGTGCAAATAGAACGGAGGTCCGAAAAGAGCTCAGAGGTCGGGTTTTTTGAGCATATAACCCCAAACATCGCATCGGCGCTCGCCACACCCCAGACATGCCGGATGACATTGCGCAATCACGCCTATTTCTCCGGCCTATTTCGACAATTCCTGGCACCGTTGAGTTGGCGTCACTTTTACTGTCAGCGATATCCTCAACTGACTGGCTCAGGTCATTCGCATGCTGCGCTCGTGGTGCGGGATAGAACACTCAAGAAAAAACTCCAACTAGCGCGATTTTTATCAGCGCATTTCGCATACCAGTCACCTCTCACAGTGTGCCCCGGTCCACTTCCCCTTCGCACCACCATCAGCCACAGATAAGGCCGCCGCAAAATCCCTTGGTTCCGTTTAACAAAGGTTTTTCGGGACTCATCACTTGAAAACCCGGTCGACACGTCGCATCGTACCGATATGTTTTCGCATGACGCTACGCGCTCGCTTCGAATACCACTTCTCTCTGCGCTCATCGGAGCTGCGCTCGTTATTGGCGCATTCTTTGCCGCAAAGCGATGGTATGCGCCCCCTCTTCGTCAAGGGCAACGTGCGGTGACCGCTCGTGGAGAGCTCAGCGCGGAAGAGAAGGGAACTATCGATCTCTTCCAACTCGCTTCATCATCAGTTGTGTACATCACGAGTGTCGCCGTTGAACGCGACGCGTTCTCGATGAATGTATTGGAGATTCCACAAGGCGCGGGGTCCGGTTTCATCTGGGACGCGCGCGGATACATAGTCACCAACTTTCATGTTATTCAGAACGCGTCAGCCGCGCGTATTACGCTTTCAGACCAATCCTCCTGGGAGGCTAAACTGGTCGGCGTTGAGCCAGATAAGGACATCGCCGTGCTCAAGATCGAGCCCACAGGAACTCAGCTAACACCTATAACGATCGGAACGTCAAAGGATCTCCGTGTTGGGCAACGTGTCTACGCGATCGGAAATCCGTTCGGGTTTGACCATACGCTCACCACAGGGGTAATCAGCGGGCTCGGGCGAGAGATTAAGTCCGTCACTGACCGTCCGATTCAGGGGGTCATTCAAACAGACGCCGCGATTAATCCAGGCAACTCGGGAGGCCCGCTTCTCGACAGCGCGGGTAGGCTAATTGGCATGAATACCGCTATCGTGAGTCCATCGGGATCCTACGCAGGAATCGGCTTCGCGGTTCCGGTCGACACGATTAATCGTATCGTCCCGCAACTCATCAAAAACGGCGTAGTGAAGAAGCCTGGTCTCGGCATTCAGGTTATTGAAAGCGATCTCCTTCGCGGAAATGGAATTATTGGGGCGATCGTCGCGAACGTTCTGCGAAACTCTCCGGCGGACAAAGCCGGTCTTACTCCCCTCGGAAGAGACGCGAACGGAAAGATTCAATTAGGGGATATTATCGTAGCCGTTGATGAAAGCCCTATCGCTGATGGTGACGATCTCCTCAATATCCTCGACGAGAAGCAGCCCGGAGATAAACTTAAGATGAGAGTTATTAATAACGGCACCGAGCGGACGGTTAGCGTTACGCTCGGACTACTCCAGGAATAGCTCTCAGAAAATCCCCTACCACGCGAAGACTCTCTTCCCGCTCCGTCGCAAAGGGATGATGCGCGCTGTGCTCCAAAATCCGCAACACTGAGCCCGGAACAAGGGACGCGAAGTATGTGTGCGCCTCTGGCGTCGCCTCATCGAATCTGCCGCACATGAACATCGTCGGAGCGCGCAGCTCCCCCAGCCTCGGGGAGAGGCTGTACTCACGGGCGAGTCCGTTGACCACAAGCTCGTTGCTTCCCCATACGGTGTGGTATGTTTGCGAATCCGCCTCTACTTCCGCACGACGGATACACTCAGGAATGTCGTCACACCCGTTGATGTGTTTCTTGTAGTACTCGGCTAACGCCGAGAGATACTGAGGAGAGCTTGTGGCTCCCGTTCGTGCTCCTTCGCGCAAAACCATCCTGTGCATCAGAGAAAGTTGCCCAACCAGCTGATCGGCGTCCGCTATCCAACGAGGAATGTCGATCGACGCGCACGCGAAAATCAAACTCGCCACTCGATCGGGATAACGCAGCGCGTACTCACCAATAACGAGACCTCCGAACGAGTGCCCTAAAAGATGCATCCTCTCAATGTTCAATTCGCGACGAATGTCCTCAAGCTCAGAAACAAAACCATCGATCGAGAACAGCTTGCGAGCGCCGCCGCGGCGAGATCGCCCACATCCCGCTTGATCGTAGAGAATGACGGAGGCGATCGAAGAAAGCTCCACGAGCGGCTCCAGGTAGTAACTGGTAAAACCGGGCCCACCATGCACGCACACCAACGGAGCGCCGCTTTCAGCGCCATGCCATTCGAAAAATACCTCTCCCGCACCCGTTTCTATGTATCCGCTCCGTGCCATACACTCGCCCCGCCCCCGTTAATCCATTCGACGGGGTGATATCAATACGTTATATACGAGGGGCGCAGGGTGTACGAGTAGTATGCGTATGCTTTGTAGCTCCAAAAAGTAATGCTTTTTCGTATCCCTTCCGACTCTTAGAGAGGAAGAGGGACGACTCCGAACCGATATGGCACCACTACACAAAGACCTTCATCTGACTGCGGAGTTCATCGCGTTTCTGCGCGGAGGCTTCCACTCTCAGATTATGGTAGAGGGCGCCGCCTCCCGACTGAGCGCTAACTTTCTTCAGGAGGACTACGTAGAGGCAGCCCATAACGCTTTCGAAAAGCTCGACACTTGGTTTAAGGAGCTTGAGGACGGGATGCCGCTCTTCTCAACCTCATGGTCAACTCCAGACACCTTCGACGCGATCAACGCGATGGGCTTGATGAAAGATCTCAAGCGCGATCTCCTGTGGTTCGCGGACCTCGTGGAGAAGGCGCTCGCGGCGCAGAACCTCGTTGACGATCGGGAGTCCACGAAGATCCTCGCGGCTGGTGTGCTCCGCTCCGCGGCCACACGGCTCTCCTATATAGAAACCCTCAGCGATGCTTTTCTTAAACTAAAGGCCCCGGAGCGAGCGCAACAGTTTGCCGCGGAGCTCCCAGAGGCTAGAACTTTTTTTCAAACAGCTAACACGATCGTCGATCTCTTCTCGAACGACACACCTTACGTGCCCGCTCTGTGCGAAAGGCTCCGCATCGAGGCGAGCCTCGTTCCCTCAAGTATGCGAGCGTACGCTCATGACGCCCGAGTGCTTATCAATATCTACTCCAAGGAGTTCTCCTATGAACTCGCCGAGATCCCTCCACATGCAGCTAAACCGTGGCTCGGCATGAATGTGCCAGCGGTGGCCGCTGGCTATTGGTTCGCGTACAACTTCACACCACAAGACTACGCTCGTTGGGCCTCAGTTGGGATTCGTGGAGCTCCCCTTGCCGCCTATTGGAGGCGAGCGAAGTTCGACCCCGAGGATGCTGTGCAATGGATTCAACAGGGCATTCCACCAATGGTCGCGATCGAGTGGGCTCGAGCTGGATTCGATGCGGGAAGAACCGTAGCGATGCTCCAACGGGGAATTACCGACCCAAGCAAGGCTCCCCGGAATCGAGATGGGGAGTAATCCTTATCCAAGGCTCTCTCTGTGCCACCATGCTATATATACCAAACATTCACTTAATCACAAAAACATGCATTTTATACAGCCACTAATTGACATAAACCACTAACGCAGAGTATATGACTAAACAGGCGAGCAGGAATATCGCTCGGCAGATAGATATATGTATCCGCCATAACTAACGGAAAACATAGTGGAAAACACAACAGCCACGGTCAGCAAGGAAGAGAGGGCGCTCAGCTCAGTTAGGGTCGGCCAAAAGGCTATGATCTCAGCTATTAAGAGCTGCCCTGCCGAGCTGCTCCATAAGCTGGTTTCCATGGGTATCGTTGCAGGTTCGGAAGTTACCGTTACGCAGCGTGGGTTCTTTGGATCGCCTATCAATATCCATCTCCTCGGCTCAGTGCTCTCACTGCGCAGTGCGGAGGCAGCTCACATTCAAGTACACCCCCTGTAACTGCGGTTAACCAACGTTGCGGCCCTTAGGAAGGCTGCTCACCAGTTGTGACAGATATAACCACCACCGCCGACTCCGACGATTGCCCCAAATCGATAGCCCTTGTCGGAAATCCAAACTGCGGCAAGACCACCCTCTTCAATGGACTTACAGGTTCCCGCTACAAGGTGGCCAACTACCCAGGAGTGACGGTCGAGCGCAAAGAGGGATCGCTGACGCTTCCTCACGGATCGTGCGCCAAAATCGTTGACCTCCCCGGAACCTACGCCTTGGTAGGCTCATCACTCGATGAGAAGATCGTCACGAAATTCTTGCGGGGAGAGATCCCTGGAAATTCAAAACCTGATCTGATTATCGCCGTCGTTGACGCGACGAATCTTGAACGGAACCTCTTCCTCATCTCGGAGCTCATCGACACGGAGTATCCGATAGTCCTCGCCATCAACATGATGGACGCTGCCGAGAGAGCTAGCATTAAGGTATATGGCGAGCTCCTGTCGCGGGCGCTCGATATCCCAGTCGTGCCGATCACCGCCCGCACTAAATCCGGCTTTCAAACGTTACTAAGTGAGATAACAAAAGCGCTCGAAACGCCAACCATCTCATCCAAAAGGCTCGCTTGGATTCCCGAAGAGCACACGCTTCGACGCACCATTGAGACCCTGAGTCCACTCGGACCCGCTGCTTCAGATCCGAACGTAATCACTACCATCGGTTCACTTCGCTACGCCTGGATTCGATCGATAGTTCGCAAAACGACATCACAAAGCTCAAACGATGATATCGCGGTCGTGTCGCCGCTCGATCGGCTCTTTACAAGCAGGATCTGGGGACTCCCAATCATGCTCGTTATTTTTGGCCTCATCTTCCAAGCGATCTTCCTGTGGGCGCAACTTCCAATGGAGATAATCTCCGGTGTTGTGGATAGCTTGAGCGCGTGGGCCTCTTCAACCTTGCCACCCGGCATTCTTACAAGCCTCCTCGCGGAGGGAATTATCCCGGGCGTTGGAAATGTGATCGTGTTCGTGCCACAGATCGCGGTCCTCTTCTTTTGCATCGGATTTCTCGAGGATTCCGGCTACCTCTCTCGCGCCGCCTTCCTTCTCGATAACTTCATGCGCAGGGTCGGGCTCCAAGGTCGCGCGTTCATTCCGCTCTTGAGCTCCTTCGCCTGCGCCGTTCCTGGGATCCTCTCCACTCGCTCAATCCCGACTCGCTCAGACCGATTAGCGACGATTATGATCGCTCCCCTCATGAGCTGCAGCGCTCGACTTCCCGTGTATGCGGTCCTCATCGCAGCCTTTATTCCTCCGACCCTTGTTGGTGGTTTGATCTCCCTTCAAGGTCTCGTTCTGCTCGGAATGTATCTTCTGGGCGTCGTGGGAGCGTGCGGTGTAGCGTGGGCCCTCAAAAAGTGCCTCCTCTGGAAGGAGTCATGCTTCTACGTGATGGAGATGCCGCCACTTCGAAAGCCAATCCTTCGGATCATCCTTCGAGGTGTCTACGACAGTGTGGCGTCGTTCCTCAAAAACGCGACCACGATCATTCTCGCCTGCTCGGTTATCGTGTGGTTCCTCGCCTCATATCCGAAGGCAGAGCCTGGCCATCAAGGCAATCCGGTCCAAGCGAGTTACGCTGGAAAACTTGGAACGGCGATTGAGCCCGCTATCAAACCACTTGGATTCAATTGGGAGATAGGAATAGCGATCCTCTCATCGTTCCCAGCTCGAGAGGTCTTCGTAACTACATTGAGCACCATCTATAACATCGGGGACGACGACGATGAGCACACGGGACTCGTCAAAACCCTCCAAGAGCGAAATCAAACCGGTCGCTTCTCAACCCTTACCGCGCTATCTCTCATGGTGTTCTACGTCTTCGCTTGCATGTGTATGTCGACTCTCGCCGTGTGTAAGCGAGAGACCGGCTCGTGGGGTTGGACGCTCGGTATGTTTGGCTATATGACAGCGCTCGCCTATATCGCCTCATTGGCCGTATTCCAAGTTGGAGGCCTATTTTTAAAGTAACGAGGGGGGGGACACCATGACTCAAACAATTATCGCAATCCTTATCCTCGCCGTCGCCGTTCTCTACGTTGTTCGCAAAACGATGCGTGCCATCAGCCCCAAAAATAAACCGTGTGGATGTAGCGGATGTGGGTGTAGTGGGAAGAAGACGATGAAAGGGGCGTGAGATTGCAATACGACCCGTGATTGGGATTAGGCGGTGGACCTAGTAGGGTGGTGAAAAGTGATTACCTGTTGCGCATTTCGATAGTTCGACTGCAACTTCATTGGAGCTGCCGAAAAAATCCTCAACGTATCTCAGTTGATATACCTCCGGATCTCCGGTCGTCTGCGAGTCGTTTCGTCAAAACTCTCAAAATGCTCACGACGGGATCTTTTTTACCACTCCGCTAATACTTTTTAAACGAAGGATCGACCTCATCTGACCAGCGAAGCATACCACCGGCTAGATTGGACACCTTGGTGTATCCGTGACGACCTACAAGCTCCCTGGCTATCCAGTCGCTGCGTCCGCCGCTACGGCAGTACACAACGATCTCTTTATCTTTTGGAATTTTCTCAAGATGTTGAGCGACCGTATCCTTTGGGATGAGTTCGCCACCGATGTTACAGATATCCCGCTCATGTGGCTCCCGCACATCAAGGAGGAAGAGATCATCGCCTGCATCCATGCGGATTTTGAGTTCCTTAGGGGTAATTTGAGGGATAATTGGTGTCGACATCTGCTCTCCTCTGTTCGAAAAGGTCTTGAGTTATCAAAGCGGTTAGCCCGTTTAAGTTTGCGTTCGGTAAAGACCCTTAGACCGACAGAATCCTACCACGGAAGGGGACAGAAGTCCCGAGCAAGGGAGCCCCTGCGCAAGCATGGCACGGAGGGTCGTGCTTGAGACCAACACGCCTGCCTCATACGGGGAATTGATCCACGACGCGGACATATCCTGTGGGAGCTCTAGCGTGACGGTCCCTGGGCGACGAATTATCAAAAAGCTGGTCACCCTCCGCAGCCGATCTATCTCCTTCCACGCCGAAAGATCTTTGAGCAGCTCCTGCCCAATCACGACACAGGGAGCTGTGTTCGTTTCTTTCAAAAAAAAATCAACAAGGTCGATAGTACCGTATCCGACGGCGCCCGTTGCGTGAAGATCAGAGACAGAGACGCGAGGGTCATCAGGAAAAGCCTCCTCGATAGCGATCCGCGTCATCGCTAGCCGATCCGACGCAGATACCGAGATACTCTTATCCGGCCTGTCGCCACTCGGAACAACAACAACTGAGTCCACCTGACCACTCGCCAAAAGCTGGGCGATGGTCACAACGTGTCCATTGTGAATAGGATCGAATGCTCCACCGTAGATAGCTAATCGCTTCTTATTCCCTTGCACAGCGTTTACCTCCGCCTCTTTGACGGCGAAGAGAGCTTGCGCAGCTCCTCGGCGTACCCACCGGAGAGGATCGGGAAACGACACCAGCTCTTAGGATCAAGGCTCTCATCATCAAGGTGAAACGATGGTGCATATCGCTCTCGCTTCCACTGATTAGCGCTCCATAGTTTGAAGAATCGGACAACCCACGACCGCAGGTCGCTCTCTTTGTAACGCTTGTGGTACTGCTCGTTGATAAGCGTAAGGACATCCTCCGGAAGGAGCTTGTCCCGAATCCCGTAACGTTCAATAGCATCGAGAACCTCGTACGGCATGAGGTCCTTCTCATCAGTTTGCTCCTCTTTTTGTGGTCGCAACTCTGCAGTTGGCGCTTGTACGTTCACGTGCTTCAAAGATGGATAGTTCATCAAGCCCTGTGGGCCCTCTTTCTCAAGCCACGCAAGCCACGTGCGCAGGTAGGCTTTGTCGATACCACCGAGGGGACTCAATCCTCCACTACTATCACCATCCATAGTGGTGTACCCCACAGCGGCTTCGCTCCGATTGCTGGTTACCAATAGCAGCGCCTTTCGAAGATTGGAGAGCAACCACACTGATGGAGAGCGAACTCGTGCCTGTATATTCTGACGCGGTATATCGTGTTCCTTCCACGATAACTTGATGCCCGTCGCCTTTGAGATCAGCTCCTCATATCCTTGAACGAGTGAGGAGACATCGATGTCAAAGAAATCGGCCCCAAGTTCCTGAGCGAGTTCAGCGGCCGCGGTATGTGTAACGTCAGAGCTATTGGTGGTCCGTTGATACACGCAGCCAAGGATCCTCTTCATCACCTGAGCTTCATTCTTAACGCTCTTTATCCATGAGATATACGAGAGCTTCTTCGCGAATCCCGAAAATCCAATATCCTTACACGCTCGTGCTACCATCAAGGCGACGAGACAGCTCGCCGCGCTCGAGTCAACACCGCCGCTCAACGAGACAACAAATCCCTCGCTTCGGCTCTTTCGCATATAGTCGAAGAGGCCAAGGGTTACAGCCTGGGTAAACTCCTCATGCTTAGACAACTGCGTGTGGTCATGAGCGGGGGAATACGAGGCTACTCGAGCAACCCGCGCGCCAGGAGCGGAGACACACGGAACCTCACTCTGTACGATTAGATCGAAGCACGCTTGCTGGCGTCTCTTCTCCCTGCTCCGTCCAATATCTACGACTCCCGTCGTCACTACGACATCACGGAAGGAGAACCGGGGACCTTCACTGACAACTTCTCCGTGGGAGCAGATCAGCGCATCGCCGTCATAGATAATTCGGCCGGCTTCGCAGCCCAGGAGATTAGCGTAGACATAGCCAACGCCAAAAGCACGCGAACCTTCAAGCGCGATACGTTTTCGAACCTCATTCTTACCGAAGGAGAAATGACTCGCGCTGAGGTTGAGGATGAGGTCAACGCCCCGTGAGGAGAGTATCGCTCCTGGGCGGTCGGCGACCCAGGCGTCCTCGCAGATCTCAAATCCGATCGTTACGCCATCGAGCTCAAATACAAGGTCACCGACGGGAATGTTTTGGCCATCAACGGTGATCGATGTTTGCACGCCTGGAGGCCACGGCCTAAACCACCGAGGCTCGTAATGAACCCCATCGCCAGCAAGATGCTGTTTACCCACAAAGCCAAGGATCCTTCCCTCGGCGGCGAGAGCGGCGACATTATAGACCGTACCTGACACCGCGAGAGGGAGACCGAACGCGACAACGATCCCCTTCGACTCTCGAGCGACCTTTGAGGCGTATGTAAGCGCTGTGTCAACAACGCCGGAAGAGTGGAAGGCGTCCTCACAGCCGTAGCCACTCACGCACAGTTCCGGAAGACACAGAACCTGAGCGCCTGCGCCCCGCGCCTGACGAATCGCCTCGCGAATGTTCGCGAGGTTACCTTCCCATGCGAGTGGGGTTTGATTTAACGCCGCGGCTGCTACAAGAATCCGGTCCATAATCGTTTGAAGAAAGCACCCTAGCACATCACGGGTAGCATCGGCATAAACGTGTGATAATTTTAATGGTTTAGCGGCAAGCGGTCGATTCTTGTCACGGTTCGTTCGGCCTTTGCCGTTTGTAGTATTTTTCCGTGAGATCAATTCGTTACAACGGCAGGTCTCAAGCTTAAATTCTAAACATCGTTACTTTTCGATCAAATTCGTTCCACACCTTCTCATTCTGAAGTAATTTGAGCCGAATGAACGTTCGTATCCCCGACCTCCTCGCTCGTATCAAGCTCGTCACCCTCAGCCCTCGCCTCTGCTGGGACACAATAGCTCGCGAACATCCAACCGCCCGAAATACAGCCCTCTCTCTCATCGCTCCCCTCGCGATTCTCGCCGTTATCGGGCCGGTCCTTGGACACCTTATCTTCGGGGTCGATGTTGAGTTCTTTGGTCTGTGGAGAGCGCCTCTCTTCTATTTATTTACCCATCAATCCCTTGAGATATCGATGATGATAACCTCGATCTTCATCGATGGATGGATACTGCATAAACTCGCGCCGCACTTTCACCGCTCGGTCTCTTTCGACCGCGCGTTCTCACTTGTTGTAAACTCCTCCATTCCAAGTTTCCTTTCGTGGGCGCTCGGTATCATCCCTACCTTGCTCTACTTTAAGGTTCTTGCCTTCGCGTATTCCTTCTACATCCTGTACATCGGCCTCGACAAAATGATGGAGCGTAACGCGAACGCCCCACAAAACGACACCAGGGCCCCTCTCTACTCAGCGGCATTCTGTCTCTTCTTTATTACGCACATCATGCTGCACGCTTTGGTCGAGCCGATGACGCCATCTCCGTTTTTTGATATTGCTCAATAGTCGCCGACACGCCGTTCGTGCCATACTGAGGGCGTTTCTGGTAATCTTCAACGCCACCCCAGCGCTCTATACGATTTAAGCATCCGATATGGGCAAGAACGCACGACTAAAGAAAGAGCGACGCCTTCAGCGAGAGCAGAGCATCGCAGGTGATCTCCACACTCCCCCGCCGCCTTCTACTATCCCCCCTATCACTTCACGTTGGATAGCGGTTCACGTCGTCCTGCTCGCGCTCCTCACCTTTGTTCTCTCGGTATTCCCGATCGAATCTGAGGATATCTTCTCGAACATCGTAACAGGGCAGCTTCTTTGGACAACCAAGACGATCCCGAAACTCGACCCCTTCTCCTTTACGGGACCTCACACATGGCTCCTTAATCGTCCCCTCCCCTCTATTATCTTCTATTGGGTGCACGAGCTCGGAGGACTCTCGGCGATTCAAATCTTCTGCGGATTAGTCCTAAGTTGTACCTATTCACTCCTCTACCTAGGATGGACCCGTCGATCAGGGCAGCCCCCCCTAACGTTTGCGATAGTCGCGCTGACCGTTCTAGCCTCGTGCTATTGGTTTCAAACACGCATCTACGTTTTTGCCTACCTCTACATGGCGATCTCACTCTTCCTGGTTACGTCCACCCATCGAATGGCGATCGCTTGGGCTATTCCTTTGCAAATCCTGTGGATTAATAGCCATCCGAGCGCCATTCTCGGTGTCATCTTCGTTGGGATGTGGTGGCTCATGGCATCGTGGAGGGAGCGGCGCATAGATCGATTCAAATCTGCGGTGCTCATGCTCGTCATAGCCGCAAACGGGGTATCTCCCCTTGGAATGAGAAACTTCTCTAAATTTTCTGAAGAGCTCTTCGCCGATCATCCCTCACGGTCAAATATCTGGGAGTGGTTCTCTCCGTTCTCTGACGTGGTGTCACAACAACACATGGCGTGGTGGTTTTTCGGAGTGTGCGCCATCATGATAGTGCTTGCGGGACGACTCTTCGTCTCTGGCGTTCAGCCGCGAGCCAACAACGCGCTCCTTCCCATCACGTGGGGGCTCTTTCTCATCTGCCTAGGGTGTGCCCGTCACATTCCCCTCTTCTATCTAAGCTTTGCCGGTCTCCTCGTATGCTTCACGGAAGCTTGGGTCAGGGAGAAGGCTTCCGACACGAGGGTACGAATATGGAACATCGCTCTCTCCCTCACGGTTGTGACGATAATCATTAAGACGGTTCTCTTCGGATACCAAAATGGAAATGCTCACCGTCCCTTCAAACTCGGCATCGACGCCCGCAAATTTCCTGAAAGACCGATCCAGATGCTCAAACACGCGAGGGTGCAGGGAAATATCTTCTCTGATTATGACTCCGGTTCCTACTTCCTATATCGAATGTATCCTGATTATAAGGTGTACATCGACGGCGCTCGCCTTGATGAGGTGTACGGCGAGGAGGGATTCCTTCACTACATGAAGATCGGCAACGATCTCCCCACCCTCCTCGATGACATTCAAAAATACGACATTCGGGCGTTCATTATTCCTCTACCACCGAGCCAGAGCGAGATCGTAACAGTCCATCGGCATCTCTCAAACGATCCAGAGTGGCGACTCGCCTACTTTGATGACGTGCATATGCTGTTTATTAAACGGAGCGAAGCGGAGCGCACCGGTGTCTCGACCTATCGCTACCTGAGCCCCTTCGCATCTCTCGACAAGGTAGTAGCGTCGCATCCTGATGGAGCCGTGGAGCTCGCTAGGGATTTAAGCCATGGGGACCGAACGAATCCCCACTCCATCGCCTACCTGATTATGAAACGGAATTTTTTTACCATGCAGGGGCGAATTCAGGAATCCCGACATATCTCTCAAGCTATCCAGAAGCTATGTCAACAGGAATATCCTTCCCCACTATGTCGCCAGGAGTTTATGTGAGCGTCGTAAGATGTATGAGGAATACGAAACCTCATACAACCCGATCTAGCTTGCGGCAGGAGTAGAAATTGCCGCGGGGGCGTGCCCCGTATCATCAATCTCCTCGATAACCTGCTCAGTTCCAAGAGCATCATCCCAACCGCCCCCCAAGGCTTTAAAGAGTTGGACGAGGGAGGTCAACAGGGTGGTCTCGCTCGCCACAAGTTCAACTTGCGCGAGAAGCGCCACACGTTGCGCGTCAAGCACGGGCAGAAGGTCAATGAGACCGTTTTCATACTGCGTCCGCGCAATGGCAACGGCCTTACTACTTTGGTCAACGCTCACCTTGAGGTAATCGCGTCGTTGTTTCGCGGCGGTGAACCGAGCAAGCGCTCCTTCGGTCTCCTCAAGCGCTAGCAGGATCGATTGTTCATAGCGAGCGAGCTGCTCAGCGGTAACCGCCTCTGCTTGATCGACCTGTGCGAGTACGCGACCGAGGTTGAACGCTGGCCACGAGATCGTTGGCACCATATTCCAAGCGTCATTGTCTCCCGACGTCAGCTCAGGAACACTTGGCGCTTGAAGCGAGATAGAACCGTTGAACGTTACTTTCGGAAAGAGATCACCCTGAGCAACACCGATGTTAGCGGTGGCGGCTGCGAGTTGCCGCTCTACGGCTCGAATGTCGGGACGTCGCTTGAGAAGCAACGCGGGATCTCCAAGCTTAACGGGGCCAGAGTAGGTTGGAAGGGGCCCTTTTGTGGCAAGGAGTTCAACGAGCTCTTGCGGTTGACGCCCTGTTAGAACACCCAGCCGATAGATGGCTCCTTTCTCCTGCGCCGCGAAAGGAGGAATGGTCGCCATCGTGTTCATGTACTGCGCTCGTGAGCGAACGACGTCAAATTCAGTTGATTGACCACCCTTAAAGAGCGCCTCAGCAACCTTGACGACCTGCTCCTGGGTGTGAGCGTTCTCCTGCGCCACCTCTTTTTGATGTTGCGCGCCTCGAAGCTCGATATAGTTGCGGGCCACTTCACTCACTAGGATACGAATAGCGTCCTGAAGGCCAGCTACGGATGCATCGATCTGAGCGTCTTGAGCCTCAACACTTCGACGAACACGGCCAAAGATATCGATCTCCCAAACTGCGTCGAATCCGGTGGAGAAGTAATCGTTGTTGATGTGCGACTTGCCCGTTCGAATAGCTCCACCGGCGAATGTCGATGTGGGGATGTGGGTGTTTGTGTACTGGCCATCCGCCGTAATCGTTGGGAAGAGATTCAAGAATGTCTGGTTGTAGAGGGCTCGCGACTGATTAACCCGAGCGATAGCACCCTGCAGATCATTATTGTTACGAACGGCGTCGGTGACTAGCTGTGTGAGTATCGGATCATTAAAATTCCCCCACCACCTCTCAAGAGAGATCTCCTCCGGAGTCGGTTGCGCGTCCCCCAAGAACTGTTTCGGAAATGCAGTATCGGGGGTCACATAGTCAGGGCCCACGGCGCACCCCGCGCTCATCAAAGCCACCATCACCGCCGATACCGTCCTGTTCATCTTACTATCCTTATCTCCGAGCCTCTCTACAATCCCACACTCATTCCGAGGTGGGAAGGGATCAATGTCGTGTGAACACATCGGGTCTGACGCCAGTTAGTCCCTTGCAACGATCGTTACTGTGCGACGCGTCCGAATCCACCGGCGATATCCCCGCGTTCATGTGGCGCCACCACGACGTGGCCTCCAGCGACACGTTTTGTGCGCCCACCGATCAGGGTATAAAACACGGGGACGGCGAAGAGTGTAAGCACGGTTCCCAAGATCATCCCACTCACGAGCATAATACCGATGCTGTTACGAGCACCGGCACCGGGGCCGGTAGCGATAACAAGTGGGAAATGTCCCACAACCGTTGCAACGGTCGTCATGAGAATAGGACGAAGACGGGTCGTCGCCGCTTGAATCGCCGCCTCATAACGCGCAACGCCCTCCTCCTGAAGTCTATTCGCGAACTCAACGATCAGAATTCCGTTCTTCGCCACCAGTCCCACAAGTGTGACAAGACCCACCTGCGAGTAGATGTTCAGGGATGTCAACCCAAGGAATACAAAGAGGAGGGCGCCCGCGAGCGCGAGCGGAACGGATCCAGCCAAGATGATAAGGGGATCAAGGAAGCTCTCAAACTGAGCCGCAAGAACGAGGAAGATAACGATCATCGCCAAGATAAGTGTGCTCGTCATGGAGTTCCCCTCCTTTCGAAGCTGGCGCGACTCACCGGCATAATCGGACACATACCCAACGGGAAGGATCTCTTTGGCCTTATCCTCAAGAACCTTTAAACCATCGTTAATCGTGACACCTGGAACGATCGCTCCGCGAATCTTTGCTGAATTGAGCTGTTGAAAGCGATTAAGCTGTCGAGGCTCAGTTGTACTTTTAAGCGAGGAAACGGTGGCAAGGGGTATGAGCTTACCTTGCGGCCCACGGATGTGCAGCTCAAGAAGCTGCTCCGGAGTCAATCTATCTCCTCGCTGCACTTGCGGGATTACCTTGTAACTTCGCCCCTGAATCGAGAATCGATTCACGTAGTTTCCACCCAGATAGAGGGAGAGATCCTGACCGACACTCGCGAGGGAGAGTCCCATCGCGTTAGCCTTGTCTCTATCGATGTCGATCTCGGCCTGCGGGATATCGAACTTAAGATCGGTGTCCGCGAACATAAATTTCCCGCTCTGGAACGCCGCACCGACGAGCTGATTGGCGTACGCCACGAGCTCACGAGGCTCCGCGGTCGAGGAGATAATAAACTCAACGGGAAAGTCGCTTCCACCTGGCAGCGCTGGTGTCGTGGTAACGATGACTCGAGCGCCTGGAATCTGCGCGACCTTTCCCCACAACTCAGGTTCCATTTGAAAGATCGAGCGGGAACGTTCCGCCCACGGTTTCGTAACGAGACCGGAGAAGCCGCCTCCGGGACTCGTGAGTTGAAACGCTCCTTTATACTCAGGGAAAGACTCGTAAGCCTTGAAGATCTCCGTCGTAGGTGTCTCTAACTGTTCGAGGGTTGAATTAGGTGGGCCCTGAACGATACCGAAAAGAACGCCTTGATCCTCTTTGGGCGCCAGCTCCTTCATCGCGAAGAGATAGAACGGAACTATCAGAAGCGAGATCCAGAGAGCCGCCATCACCACGGAAGGACGATAGCTCAGTACCACTCGAAGCCACTCCTCATACCTTGTCCGCAACCATTCCAGCTTCGCCTCGACCTTCTGCTTGAACCCGCTTTCAAAGCGTGCTTTCGTGACCAAGCGAGATGCCATCATCGGCGAGAGGGTGAGAGCGACGATCCCCGAGAAGACAACAGCACCCGCGAGGGTAAAGGCGAACTCCTTAAAGAGAGCGCCCGTTAGTCCACCCTGAATACCGATCGGGGCGTATACCGCGGCGAGTGTAATCGTCATCGCGATCGTTGGACCAACCAGCTCACGCGCCGCTTTAAGAGCGGCGGGGATGGGATCCATCCCCTCATTCACGTGACGCTCAACGTTCTCGAGCATAACGATGGCGTCGTCAACGACAAGACCAACCGCAAGAACGATAGCGAGGAGGGTGAGAAGATTGATGGTAAAGCCAAGAGCCAACATCACTATCGCCGCTCCGACGAGGGACAACGGGATAGCGACAACTGGGACGAACACCGCTCTAAACGATCCGATAAAGAGGAAGATTACAAGCACAACGATCCCGATCGTCTCCATGAGGGTTTTCAGTACCTCTTGAATAGAGTCGTGGATATACTTTGTAGCGTCGTACGGTACGAAGATCTTCGCTCCAGAGGGAAGATTCGCTTCGATTTGCGGCAGTGCCTTACGAACACGGTCAATCACATCAAGGGAGTTTGCGTTCGGGAGAACCCATACACCCATAAAGATAGCGGCCTGCCCGTTAAAGCGAACGTCCTCATCGTAGCTCTCAGCGCCTAAGGTGACATCAGCTATCTCCTCAAGGCGAACGATTCGATCCCCCTTCTGTCGTACGACGAGCTTTTTGAACTCCTCAGCGGTTTTAAGATCGGTATTCGCGACAAGATTCACAGAAACAAGCGAACCCTTCGTGGCGCCTACAGCGGAGAGAAAGTTATTGCTCGCGAGCGCCTGACGGACCTCAGAGGCGCTGATACCGAGCGCGGCCATCTTGTCTGGATCGAGCCAGACACGCATCGCAAATACGCGACCTCCAAGGATATCCGCGCGCTGTACACCGGACACCGCGGTTATCTGCGGTTGCACGACGCGTGTGAGGTAATCAGTAATCTGATTCGGCGTCATGTCCTTCGCTGAGAAACCGATATACATCGAGGCGAATCGATTGTCGCTGCTCTCAACGTTAATAACAGGCACTTCAGCCTCTGGCGGAAGGTCGTTTCGAACCTGCGCCACTTTGGATTGAATCTGCGTAAGAGCGGCATTCACATCGTAGTTAAGACGTAGATGGGCCGTAATTTCGCTCAGTCCCTGCTTACTCGCCGACTCAATGTAGTCGATACCATCCGCGCTCGCGATAACTCGCTCAAGAGGCGTCGAGATATATCCCCGAACGAGCTCGGCGGGCGCGCCTACATACGCCGTCTTAACAGTTACGACGGACATATCGCTCTTTGGATACTGCCTGACGTTGAGGTTCTCGATGGCGGTATAACCGCCGATAAGAATCATCAGGTTCAAACAGATGGCGAGAACCGGACGTTTAATAAAGGTATCGGTAAACTTCATGTGGCGAGGTCCTCGTTATCTATTCTCGACCTTTGGTTCAAGGGAGAGTGGTGGCGTTCCCTCTTGTTTGATCTGAATCTGAGCGCCGGGGCGCAACTTGAACGATCCGGTCGCGACGATCTCATCTCCCTCAGTAAGCCCCTTGGTCACCGATACAAAGTCTCCGCGCGAACGGCCGAGTTGTACGATCTGCTGTCGAACCGTTGTGCTCTCTTTACCCTCCGCATCTTTCTTTCGCTCAACTACGTACACGGAATTACCATAAGGAGCGTACGCGACGCTGATGGTCGGAATCACGAGAAGCGATGTCACACTTCCGATATCGAAATGCACCGAGCCAAACATTCCAGGAAGGATCTCCTCTTGGGGATTTTGAACGGTAGCCTGCACCGATATCGTACGAAGCACCTCATCAATATTTGGATTGATGGCGGTCACCTCACCTGTAAACGTGCGAGCAGTGAACGCGTCAACACGAACAGTAACATCTGTGCTTGTCGTAAGCTGTGGAGCTAACTGCTGCGGGACCGAGAAGTTAAAATAGATCGGATTGAGAGAATAGAGCGGAACGAGCGGAGCGCCCGCGGTAACGAAGCTTCCTACGTTCACTGTTCGAATACCCGCCCGTCCATCGAACGGGGCGACGATCGTTTTGCGCTCAATCGCCGCTGTAATCGACTGGACCTCAGACTCACTTTGGCGAACCTTTGATTGCGCGTCCTCAAGGGTAGAGAGCGCGAGCGCGCTCTGCCCTCGAAGTTTGCTAGCGCGCTCAAGGTTCTGCTTCGCCAACTCCAAACGAGCGGTTGCTCCCCTGAGATTCGCCTCCTCAACGGAGTGGTCGATCTCAATAAGAACATCCCCCGCCTTAACCTTGGCGCCGGACTCAAAGCGAACGGCGACCACGTTGCCGGATTCCTTTGCGCTCAAGGTAGAGCCTTGGATCGATACGAAGGAGCCAACGGTATCAAAGCTCTCGCGCCACTCAGCCTTGGTAACCTTCGTGGTGGTTACCGCTTCGGGAGGGGGAGAGAAGCGCGCGTGCTCCGCGATCGCCCGTTGTATCTGGGTAGTTTTAATCACACCGAGGAACGCGGTGAGAAGAAAGATCACGAGGCATGTGATACCGAGCTGCTTCAGCATAGAGAGAATAACCTTTGGTAGGAAAAATGTGAGGCGACGACAGTTTATCCCCCAAGAGGGCGGATTGTATACGGCACCGCTGCGTGAATTGAGGCGTAGAAGCTACAAGTCAAAGCCCTGAACAACTAACGAAGCTACGTGGTGCCGCTAGCGAGAACCCGACTTTGCGAAACGAGGTAACAACACACCCCGAGGAAGAGCTCCAACCGCCTCCTCCACTTTTCCACAGTTATCCACACCCCTCCGGTACAACTTTTTGAACCCTTTCTAGCAAGTTTGGCATTTATTTCTAGCATAGAAATATACTAGAATACAGAAGAGTTGCCTAGGACGCGCCTATGAAAACAATACTATATAGCAATAACTTCAAAGGGTTAGAAGATCAGACGGAAGCATCCTCCGCGATGAGTCCGGCTGTCACCCGGAGCCTTAACGAGCTCATCTCGAACGGGATCGTGTGGCAGGGGGAATCCACACCTGTGGATAACTTGTGGAAAACGTGTTCACAGCGAAATCAGAGGCAGCGCAGCGAGGCCATCCCATTTAAGGTAGACGAGATAGATGGAGCGCTCGCGGTCGGAGGACTCGCCTGTGGAGCGCTCCACGAATTCTACTACAGGGACCCTTCACGCAACGTCGGAACGAGCGTCGCCATCCCTACCCTTCTCGCTCGGAACGCTATCGACAACTACTACGCCTCCCCTACCAGCGCCTGGGATACAGTCGCTTCCGGAGCCCCTCCCTTCTTTATCGCCTGGATAGGGCGGCGTTCGTGGCCTACCCCCTTCTCCCTGCCCCAACGGCTACTCTCGTCATGCCTCTTTATTGATCCCCCAAACGAAAAGCTCACCTTGTGGGCGATTGAAACGGCGCTCAGGTCCCCACTTATTAAACTTGTTATCGCCGACTCTCCTCGGCTCCCCCTCAAGACAACGAGGAGACTATCACTACGGGCGCACGCGAACGGAACAACCGCGATACTCCTTCGTTCGTTACACGATCTCTCGATGCCGAGTAGTAGCGCCACAAAGTGGGTGCTATCTCCCCTGCCCTCCTCTGGCATCCATCCGACATGGAACCTCACCCTTGAACGAAGCAAGGGAGGCGCGGTTCCCAACACATCGTGGGTGATCAGCTTAGAGAACGATTATGAAGATAGAGAGACGTTATCTCTGCGCGTACTTCCCCGAGTGGTCGATACAGATCACGAAGAGAGGTTTAAAGTTCAGAGGTTTGGATAAACCGAACTCAGTGCTCCTCACGAGCACCGTCGCGAATCACCTCGTGGTGTCACGATGCTGCGCGTCGGCGATACACGCTGGAGTTCGACCAGGGATGGCGCTTCCCCTCGCCGTGGCGTTCTCTCCTGGCGCATATGTTGAGCCATTCGATCCGGTGCGGGACTGTCGTGCGCTCTACAAACTGGCGGTGAGATGCCTTGAGTTCTCTCCCTTGGTTGGCCTTGACCACGAACTCTTTGTGGGGCGCTCACAGGGAACGCTTGAAGAGGTGAGCCCACTTCACTACGGCATCACGATAGACCTTACCGGCACCGAAAAGCTCCACGGCGATATCACGAAGCTCGCGCTTCACATTCACCGATTTTTTAAAGGAACCGCCGCTATAGCTGTCGCTCCAACCCTTGGAGCCGCGTGGGCGCTCTCTCGGTACTCAGTTGCTGGAGCGCCCCGTATCATTATCAACAAGCAAGAGGTACTGCCCGCTCTCTCACCACTTCCTCTCGCGGCACTCCGTATACCAACAACCGCCCTCGAACTCCTCCGTGATGTCGGCATGACAACGATCGGTGACCTCTCCTACCTTCCTCGCTATACTATCGCGCAACGCTTCGGAAAGTTTGTGACCTACCGACTCGAACAGGCGTTCGGCGATATCGAGGAGCGACTCCATACCGTAGAGGAAACGAAGCGATATAACGCCTCACGCATCTTTGAGCCGCCGCTCACCCATCGAAAGAGTATCGTCATCTCGATTCATAGCCTCTTTCAATCTGTTATCAACAACCTGAAAGCGAACAAGCGCTCGGCGAAGTACTTCCACCTCGCTATCCAAGATACCGGCAAAGCTTTCATATACCGCGAGTTCTCACTCGCGTCGGCGACCGATGACATAGGACACCTGACCACTATCATCGAGCCAATTATTGACGGAATGAACTTCTCCGGAGAGATTCGAGAGATAACGATTACCGCACGACAGATTGAGGCAACCCGATCAGAGCAAAGGAGCCTCTCCCCTTCTCCACATAAAGACGAGCCGGACTCACGGGAAAAAAAAGAGCTGCTCAACACCTTTAGCGTTCGAATCGGCAAAGAGCGCCTCCTCTTCGCGAAGCTCAATCAATCGTACATCCCCGAGAAATCTTTCTCGTATCATAGCGCGAGCGATGCGGCGAACACCATGAACGTCCACGAAGCGATCCCTCACTATACCCTCCACGAACGCCCCTCTCACCTCCTCGCGACCCCAGAGAAGATAACAACTATCTCGATGCTTCCCGACAAGCCCCCCTCTTTTATTCAGTGGAGGGGGAAGAAACTTAAAATTCTCACCGGTATCGGCCCCGAAAGGATCTCGCCCGAGTGGTGGGGAGGAAACCTTGCCAAAGAAACGGGCGTAACGCGCGATTATTTTAAAGTTCAGGATGAGTGCGGGCGGTGGTTGTGGGTGTTTCGTGATCAAACAACCCACTCCTGGTTTCTGCATGGGATGTGGGTATGAGAAGGAATCAGGACTAACGTATGCCCCCCCGCCCCGCCTACACCGAACTGCAGGTCGCCAGCAACTTCTCCTTTCTGCGAGGAGCGAGCCACCCGCACGAACTGGTCTGGCAAGCAGCACAGCTCGGCTATAAAGCGATCGGGCTCACGGATTACAATACCCTTTCTGGGATCGTCCGGGGACACGTCGCGGCTCAGGAGGCTGGGATACAATTCCTTGCGGGATGCCGCGTTGAGATAGATTTCACTGGTATGTGCAAGCATCCCTTAAACGCGCGGGTCCCTCACTATCATCGAAGCTCACTCCTCATCTATCCGAAGGATAGAGCGGCGTACGGAACGCTCTGCCAACTCCTTACCAACGGCAAGCGAGAGGTCTCCAAAAACGACCTCTTTTTAAACCTAGCGGACTTCCTTCCTGTTCAGCACTCATTCGCGACAATAATCGTACCACCGTTCTTTCAAACACTCTTCCACCACATCGATTACCAGGAGAGCTCAAGTGAACAGAAAACACGGGCTGAGATATTCTTTGACTTCTGTAGTATCTTAAAGGAGAACTCCCTTGACCCGGCACTCCTCTCACTCGCGCTCACCTCAAACTATAGTCCCCTTAATCCACATCTCTTCCACAAGGCGCTCTCGATTGCGAAAAATTTAAACATAGCTCCCGTGGCGACGAACGACGTGCACTACCACTCCTCAGACCGTAAGGCTCTGCAGGACGCCGTTACCTGCATCCGGGAGAAGTGCACGATACAGCAAGGAGGTTTCCGTCTCTTTCAAAACGGCGAGCGATATCTTAAAGCTCCCGAGGAGATGGCGCGGCTTTTTCGTGACCTTCCACACGCCATATCACGTACACAAACGATCACCGAGATAGCGTCATCCTTCTCACTCGCCCAACTCAGGTACACCTATCCAGACGAGATATGTCCCAACCAGCTCTCTCCGTACGACTATCTCAAACAGGAGGTCATCAAAGGGGCGCATCGGCACTATGCAGCAGGGGTACCCGATCATGTCACGAAAGCGATCGAGGAGGAGCTCGTACTTATTAACGAGCTTGAGTACGAAAAATACTTCCTCACCTGCTACGACATCGTAATGTTCGCGCGAGAGCGAGGAATCCTATGCCAAGGCCGGGGCGCAGCCGCCAACTCCGTTGTGTGCTACTGCTTGGGGATAACCTCGGTCGATCCTACAAAGATCGACCTCCTCTTCGCGCGATTTGTGAGCAAAGAGCGAAGAGAGCCTCCGGATATCGACATCGACTTTGAGCACGAACGTCGAGAGGAGGTCATTCAATATATCTACGGTAAATACGGAAGGCACAGGGCAGCCATCGCCGCTGAGGTTGTCACCTATCAGGCGCGCAGCGCGGTACGCGATATCGGAAAAGCTCTGGGACTCTCCCTTGAGATAGTCGATAAGCTCGCGAAAGGTGTTCATCGGTGGACCGGCTGCGCAATTACGGCGGATTCCCTCCGGGAGATCGGGCTCGATCCTTTTGACGCTACCGTTCAGAACTCGCTCATACTCGCGAATGAGCTCGTTGGATTCCCTCGACACCTCTCGCAGCACGTTGGGGGATTTATTATCTCGAACACACCGCTGTGTGAGATCGTACCGATCATCAACGCTGGAATGGAGAGCCGCACCATCATCGAATGGGACAAGAACGATATCGAAGAGCTCGGGATGCTCAAGATAGATATCCTCGCACTCGGCATGCTGACCTGCATCAGAAAAGCGCTTGACCTTATTAACGCGCGCAGGAGCGAAAAACTTGAACTTCACTCGATCCCCGCGGAGGATCCTGCCGTATACGAGATGCTCTCTCGATCGGATAGCGTTGGCGTCTTCCAAGTTGAGTCACGGGCGCAGATGTCGATGCTACCTCGGCTGAAACCCAAATGCTTCTACGACCTCGTCATCGAGGTGGCCATCGTTCGTCCCGGCCCAATTCAGGGAAATATGGTGCATCCGTTCTTAAAGCGCAGAAATGGATACGAGAAACCGTACTATCCCGATGCCCGCGTCGAGCGGATTCTGGGCAAAACGCTCGGAGTTCCTATCTTTCAGGAACAGGCGATGCGGCTCGCGATCACCCTCGCTAACTTTACACCAGGCGAGGCCGAACAACTTCGCCGCGCGATGGCGGCGTGGAAGACTCACAAAGGGGTGATAGAGAATTTTAAAGAAAAGATAGTGCGAGGGATGCTTGCGAATGGCTACACGACAGAATTCGCGGAAACGTGTCTCAATCAGATTAAAGGTTTTAGTGAATATGGATTCCCCGAATCCCACGCCGCGTCGTTCGCGCTCCTGGTGTATGCGTCAGCGTGGATTAAACGACACTATCCAGCTGAGTTCGCGTGCGCCCTTCTTAACAGTCAGCCGATGGGGTTCTACGCCCCCTCACAGATCGTTCAGGACGCGCAGCGACACGGTGTGCGTTTTACTCCTATCGACGCGAACAGAAGTAGCTGGAATTGCGCGATGTCGTATGCGACCAACGGAGATGGCGAGGTACGGCTCGGGCTCAGGCTCATCTCGGGACTCAGGCGTGATCACGCCGAGGCCATCGCTGACTCCGTTGAGCACGGGGGTGAATTCGATTCTATCGACTCTCTATGGGCTCGAGATCTTAACGTGTCGAAATCAACGCTTCGAACGTTAGCCAAGGCAGATGCCTTCGGATCCGTTGAGCTTGCGCGCCGTCCCGCGCACTGGAACATCAGCGCCCTCGCCTCACAACCCGCGCCCATGGACACGCTCTTCACCAAGCGCTCCTCTGGGCACGAAAAGGCGATTCCTTCCCCCACCGCGCAACGAGATATGTTTGATGACTACGCGACAACGGGATTGTCCTTAAAAGCGCATCCACTTATGTTTCTCCGGCAGTACCTAACCCACAAAAAAGCGTACACATCGGAACGGCTCCAATCGAAACATGGGATACGAGTAGGCACTCATGTCACTACAGCGGGACTCGTCATCGCAAGGCAACGACCAGGAACAGCGAAGGGGGTTGTCTTTATTACCTTGGAGGATGAAACGGGAACAACGAACCTTATCATTCGCCCCACCCTCTTTGACGCGAATCAAACGGTCACGATGCGAAGCTCAGTCATCCTCGCTCAAGGGAAGCTCGAACGAATAGGCGACGTTGTCTACCTGGATGTCGAGCGACTTGAGTCCCTTGACCGATTGCTTGTGGAACGCCCGCAGTCCGCGGCGCCGTATTCGTGCTGAGAAACTCCTCTCAGTCATGAAGTTCCCCCTTTTTCATCAGGAGCTTCACCTTAGTCACATTTTACATAGGAGTTAGGCAGCTTCTTCATCAATCGCTCGAATGCCGCGATCTCTGACTTGGACCTACGAGCCACGTGTTCAAGGCCTCGCGGCACGTGGCCAGCGAAGATCTGCGCGAACACTTTAGTCAGCTCCTTCTTCGGAACGCGCCGCACGGAGCACGACATCGGAACCATCTCGCACTGGAAGTTCTGTCCACTACTATTGCGGAATATTCGTTCCATGTAGGCGAGCGCTCTTGCCCCTCTCGACATGAACGGTACGCTGAACCTACCGTTTGCGCCCTTCCATCTTCCAGCTCGAGCCGCTGCGAGGGAGAGGTTGGTGAGTCGGACTATCGTCGCCCGTGTATATTCGAACGGACTCCTCAAGAGCGTTGGGTCAAGTAGCTCGCATTGTC
>JBDLRS010000049.1:0-23668 GCA_039799965.1 Pseudomonadota bacterium | reverse complement strand
TGCTGATGGCTTGGAGGTCAGCGATGACGTCGGCGCCGGCGACTATGACGGCGTTGGTCGTGCCCTTGCCCGGAAGTTAAAAACTTGATCCTTGGTTATTGGACTATTGGAGATGGCACATTGAACGGCGCCGGAAGGCGCCGGGCTGTTTTTTGATCATTGATCGAAATCTTTTGACCTATCTGAGGCGCTCGAGTTTGAGTATGCTGTTGGTGCTCCGCAATGTACGAGCGTTCAAGGATTCTCGGCGCGGGGTAAGTTCACGGAGCACAAGGAGTCGGCTGCGAAGCAGCCGACCCCAACATGGGTACAGAGTTTCTGCGTTCACGGATGTAGGAAGAGCGATCTAGCTTCCGGAGACAGACCTTCTTGTCACAGTCTCGTGGCGGACGCCAATGGGCGATTCGTCCGAATGAAATTCAACCGAGAGAGTTGAGTAGACTCAATCGGTGGTGCCTTAGAAGGGCTGTGGCAAATGGTGAGTGGCTTCTGGCTGTCGAATCCCACATAACCGAACCCAGTACGATCCCACACACCGGACTCCAGTATTAAATTAGCATAAGAGTGTCTCCTATTGGAGGTTGTTAAAATTTTGTATTTCGGCGCTCATTGGAGCGACGATTTTGCCGTTAAGCCTGTGGCTTGGACCCTTGAAAGGGACGACGGTAGCGCGGTTAAACCCTTGCGACGTCATGATCTCCTTGATGGAATGCTCGTCTTGACCTGCCATAACGCCTCATCTTGGTGTGTACGAGGAAAACACCTCGAATTTAAGATCTCCGCCGCGTGGTTACTGGGAGAAATAGGAAGGTAGGGGAGTCTGAGTTCCTGTAGACCCTTCGCGGGTTGCTTGAGTCGGGCAAGCCAACCATCTAAAACCCACAGACGGCAACACGGTTTTATTTCAAAGCGGATTAGTTTATAGTCCGCAGGTTTCAAGCTATGGAAGATGATTGCAGTCCTGAAAGAGCAGCATTACTAGAGGAAATTCAAAGGAGAATCACCTATCTTCTTTCTACTGACGATTACACGGCAGAAGAGAAAGAGGCGATCGCGCGGAGATTTTTTCAGGCCTTGGAGCGGGAGGAGTAACAACAGATGGGCTGGGAGCGAGAACATGCAAAGAGACAATTGCAAACGTGGGAAGAACAAAACAGTTCTACTGAGGTTAGCCGTCCAAGCTTTTACACTATGCTACGGACCTTTTTATTAAGCAAGGTCGGATGGTCTGAACCCAAGCTAAGGGAGGCAGTCAGTGCACTTCCCGAACCCTCTGAACGTAGCAAGCAATTTGAGCTTTTCCGGAAAGTGGGAATGAGTGACCTTCAGGTTCGCAGGGACCCAACGAGGGGGTATGAGTTTCGGATAGTTATGCTTTCTGGCGGAGGCCTTTTCGGCGAGATGCACAGAGACCTTGAGGACGTTTTGGTGAGGTTGAACGATCGTTTTCTAGCTATGAGGAATCTACCATCGACTGGATTCTGCGCAGTCGTTAGGGACAATAACTATCGGCATACATTAGGTCTGACTATAGACTCGGAAAGGTGCGCACCTGAACATACAACCGTGGCTGTGTTGGGTATAGTAGAAGACGATAATGGTAACCGATTTGAGATTATCCTGTCGGATTCGCCTTTCCATCAACGGGCGGTGCTCCCTACCGATCTAATCGGCCGTCGACATACAACTAGTAGGATAGCTAAAAGAAGATTTAAGAGAGATCCATCTGAACTAACACAAAATCACAAAAGTTTAGGGTACAGCCGTGCTACCAATGAAGTACACAGGGCTTTCCTTAAGCATCTCCTAGAGAAAGAAAAAGACGGAACCATCAATGACGCGGAAAGGTATGCGCTGAATACTTCCCAAAAATATCCTGTTGAGAATCAAGAAGGGGTTATTACATTCAAAGACGGGACAATTGCCGAAACCTCCGACAGAAGCAATTTAGTTGGTTCTCATCAATTGTATATGCGCGCTATCGAGAGAGATTTGACGGACCAGATATTAGATAAGATTGCAGATATTACCAGAGATCAAGATGGTCGTCGATTTCAGACGGTCTTATCACTCAACGATGGCACCCTTGACGTTCGCAGTGGTGATGCTGGCTATGAGTTTCGGGCTACTTTAAGGACACTCACGACCGAAGAAAGATTCTATCGGAAAGAGCGAATGATCTTTTACAGGTTCTTGAGAGAGGTAAATGCAACGTTTCCGGGCATAGGAAGACCACCCAACAATGGATTTTGGTCAATCGTTGATCACCAGGGAGAATACATGGCTGTGTTAGGCACAATACAGGACCTAAATACCTCAGTAGATACCTGCGTGTCAAAGTGGTCCTTTGGTAAAACTTTCCCAGATCAGGAGGAGGATGCAGGTAGGTCAGGTTACAACGTGGCGAGCTTCTCACAGCACACGGTCTACCTTAAGTATCTCTCAATTAGGGAGCGCAAAGGAGATATCAATGAAGCTGAAAAGTGGGCTCTGAAGATTTCCAGGGAAAGATCCGTGAACAATCAGGAGGGGATGTTCACATATAACCGAACCGGCTTCGCCTTCGAAGACAATCGCCTCCGACGGTTAGATTCTTCTTGCGGCGATGGTGCTTTGTATGTGCGTTGATAATGACTCTTTGAAGTCGCCGGTTTTATCCTCTGTCGCCGTGCTACTCCAATGTATCAATGTTTTCAGCTCCTGATAAAGTCCGCCTCATTCGGAAATAAGTAGTACCAGTCAACAGTACTCCGTGGATTTTCGGTGAGCCCGGTGGATGATCGATCGTTTTGCGCTTAAGTTGCCGAGATGCTCACCGTTTATTTGGGTAAGGATCGAGATGTGAGCTCCGAGACTTTTGGGGAGATCTACCTCGCTATCAAGTGGGGATCCAAGTCCGCGCGACCCCTCTCTTCGGCCTTATAGCTAGGACAGTACAAATTACTTCGGTCTGTCTCTCAGTTTAATGTAGAGGTCTGAAACGGTAGCCCCAGGAGTAAGATTTCTAAGCCCATACGTTGAGGTCGCCGGACTCGATTCGGTGTACTGGTAGATGTAGATGCGAACGATCCCAGGCATATTCTTCTTCAGGAATGGAAAGATTCGCTCGGCGTACTCGAGTTGCTTCGTAACCCCTTGCGCTCCTGTCTCAGTGACCCAGATAGGCTTCGGAATTTTATTGACGAACTCAGCGACCCCTCCCGGGAGTAGTACTCGCTCAACGCTTTTACCGTAGAAGTGAATGGCGTACACGTCGGTGAAATTAAGGACCCCAGCGGAGACTATCGCCTTGTTGTAATTCAACGTCGCGGGGAAATTTTGAGCTATAGCGGTCGTGGCACCGTTCACCACCCGCTTGCGGGGTGAGATGCTTTTGACCGCGGCGTGGGCGAGCGCGAGAAGCTCTACATAGTTCGCCGGTTTTGTGAGGACATCCAACGTCTTATTCTCAGAGAAGTCTGGATTGTTCGGCTCGTTCCAGATCTGATACGCCCCCACCCGAGAGCGGGTCCGATAACGATTCGCTACCTTCTTGACCCACAGCTCAACGAAGGTTGAGCGCGGACTCCCACCCACCCAGTTCCGAGAATCCTTTACCCATGAAGGAGCGCCTGTCAGTATCACAAGCGCCTCGGTCCCGGCGGGCAGCGTTGAAATGATCTGATCGTATAATCCGAAATTTGGGACAGCGGAGGGCGACGGTTGTACCTGGTCGTTCCAAGCCACGAGTACACGAACCTTCTTGATCCCCAACGAGCGGGTGACATCACGTAGCTGAGAACGAATAGACCCGAAACGAGCGTCGTTAAGAAAGGAGTTCACGCCGAGCAACGAATAGGGGATCGGTTTGCGAGGAGTAAAAAAGTCCTCATGGAAAGATTTGTTGGTAACCTCTGGAGGAGGTGGGAGCGCGTATGCGGAGGGCATCACTCCAGTCGCAACAGATACCGTGGCGACGCACACCGTGATCCATCGTACCAAGCGCTTGCCGTATTGCGATGAGCTATTCGGGGCCCTCATGATTCCTCAGTATTCGTGGGTTTTTCTTTAGACGCATCAAGTGGATATGGGGAGCTTGTTATTAGTGATGTTTTTTTGCCAAGCCACTCATCAGTTGTAGAAAGGAATAATGTCAATGATCCCGGTCTCAGTAACCGAGAATACCGCTTGATGTGTGGAGTTAGAGACCGTGGAGAAGCCGGACGACCGGTCCTGCTCTCCACGGAATCTCATGTGTATCCTCGGAAGCCGTAGCCTCCTTGTGCCGAATTAATAAGTAGGATGGCTCTTTGAGCTCCAACCGATGACCTCGTACCCTTGCTTCTGCAAGCAGTGCTCTACGAATCGCTGGTATGAAGGTGTTCGCTCATTCATCTTGCTAGCTGAGTGGAGAACTCCAAGGATTCCACCAACCGCAGCTCCAGCGCCGGTCGCGCGTCCCGCGTTGCTGCCGGTGATAACGCCCGCGAGCGCTCCCGTTCCTGCACCTAGCGCGCCGCCAACGAGACCCTCCTTCGCCATGTCGCCGTACTTGTTCGGCTCCTTGATGTACTCATCAGCGAGGGAGAGGCAGTGATTCACGTCGGCGTTGACCTGGCCACGGGAGGTCTTAGTAAGCTTATCGTTCGGGAAGAGATCAGGGGTTTGTGGTGTCGTCATTGACGCACACCCAACGGAGCTGATCAAGGTAAGGGTTACAAGGGCTTTTCGCATACATCCTCTACGCACGTTTGATTCGATTCAGAGATTTTGTGGTTCGTCAGTAAACTACTTCATCCTGGGGAGAAAACGCAAAACCTTCTTTGAGTCACGGGGAACAATGATCCCTAAACTTTCGTTTTGCTCCCGTCCCAAATCCTTGTGAAAGACGGCGCGCCTTGCAGTCTGCTCCTTTTTCTGTGCACAGGAATCAAGCCCAAAACACGATTTGTCAAGACCGAGATGCCGCGTAGTCGCGACAGGATCACGCACTGGTGGGTTGCTCATCTCGACCGAAATAGATCTCCTGCAATCGCACGTCGCTCCGCACCTGCTCTGGCGTGCCATCAAGAACGACCTGTCCCTCTTCAAGAACGATGATGCGGTCACAAAACTTTTGAATAAACGTGATGTCGTGTTCGATAATGAGTACTGTTTTCCCAAGTGTTTGAAGATTCTTGATGCTTCGAGCGATATCCTCCTTCATGCGCGGGGATACTCCAGCGGTTGGCTCGTCCAACAGAAAGAGGTCCGCTCCTAACGCGAGTGTGCGAACGATCTCTAAGAGTCTCATCTGTCCGCCGGAGAGGGAGCCTGCTTTGTCGTTGGCCTTTTTCTCAAGTCTTACCTCCTTTAAGAAGGTCATGGACTGTTCCCGAATATCTCGGGTCCGTTTTGACCACGGAAAGAGACCGGGTGCTCGCTCTCGACGAGACTCGAGCGCTACCTGAATGTTTTCGAGGAGCGACATCTCTCGAAATATGCCGAAGTTCTGAAAGACTCGACCGAGTCCCCGCTGAGCTCGAAGATGGGGATCTAGGTGATCGACTCGCTCTCCTCGGAGTGAGATAGCTCCACTATCACTGGGAGCGAAACCTGATATGCAATTAAAGAAGGTTGTTTTGCCACTGCCGTTAGGTCCGATCACGCCGACAGTTTCGCCGGTCGCGATGGTGCAGGAGATTCCATTGAGAACTTTTGTACCCTGAAATGAAACGAAGATATCCGAGATCTCGAGCATAGCTACACCGTTCGTCGTTGAGGAAAAAGTTTGTCGCGCTTCCACCACACTACCGCGAACAGGATCAAGGCGTGAAGCAGTTGTCGCATCGGACCAAGATAGGCGGAGCTGATATCGAGAAATCGGAGGGGCTCAGGTAAGAGGACCAAGAAGGCGGTCGCCCCGATGACTCCCCAGAACGAGCCAGGACTTCCCACGATAACGATCGTTAAGATGAACACCATCTCGCCCAGTGCGAAAGAGGAGGGATCGATATAATTTAAGTAGTAGGCGAAGAAGCTCCCCGCTAATCCAGCAGAGGCTGATGAAACGCAGAACGCGATATTTCGCGTCCGACAGGTATTTTTGCCCAGGGCTGCCGCGGCCCGCTCGAACTCCGCCAGCGCTCGCAGTGAGCGGCCGAAGGGGCTCGTGTAGAGTAGGTAGTAGAGAACCTGCGTTGCGAGAGCAACGATACCGATCAGCACTAAAAAGTTCGAATTGTCGTAGAAGTCGATTCCAAACAGCTCCGGGCGGGGAATTCCGGGGACGCCGAGCACACCGTGCGTCACGCTCTTCCAGTTAATGAGGAGAGCGGAGATAACGGAGCTAAACGCGAGCGTTCCTATCGCGAAGTAGTCTGTTGAAAGCCGTAACGAGATAACGCCCAGCAACAGGGCAAACACTCCGCTCAAGGTGACGCTTGAGGCGACGCACACTCCAAACGTTGCGCCATAATCCGTCGACAGCAGCGCCGTCGCGTAAGCTCCCACAGCGTAGGAGGCGACGTGCGCGAGGTTAAAGAGCTGTCCGAGGCCGAAGGTGAGGTTCAAGCTTTGTGCCAAGATCAGGTAGAGCGACACGAGGATAGCGAGGTGGACGCCGTACTCGGAGGTGATGATCTCAAGAATGGATGTCATGCGACCCTCGCTCGAGCTCCGAAGAGTCCGTGCGGTCTGAGCAGAAGGACTCCGAGAATGACGATGAACGCAAAGGCGTCCTTATATCCCGCTGGAAGTGAGTACCCCCCGAAATCGAGACCGATAGAGAGGTTCTCAATCAAGCCAAGCATAAACGCTCCTGCGACGGTTCCCCAGATATTGCCAAGGCCCCCAAGGACCATCGCCGCGAACGCTTTGATGGTGTACGAGCTTCCCATCGTAGGTTGAATGTTGGTTTCGTACCCGACGAGAATACCCGCATATGCGCCAAGAAGCGTTCCGAGGATGCACACTCCGTACGTAATCGTGGTGGTGGAGATACCAAGACTCTCCGCGGCAGCCCGGTTCTCGGCGATCGCTCGTAATTTTCTACCTAAGCTTGTTTGATGAATGACGAATCCCATGCACCCAAGGATAACGAGCGCAGACGCGATAATAAAGTTTTGAAGAGGGGTGATGTAGACGCCGTAGAACTCGGCGCTTTCGGAGCCGATAGATGAAGGGAACGAGCGGACATTAACTCCGAATGCCATGGAGATGATCGACTCAAGGATCGTCCCGAGCGCCATAGTGGTGATAAAGGGGAGAAGTGCGCTTGCCTTCATGAACGGAAGCACGAAGACCCTCAGGGTTATAAATCCAACCACACTCATCCCGAGCGCCGAACAGAGAACGGCCGAAAGGAAAGTGAGCTCAAGTTGGGCGTAGAACAGCAGAAAGAAATAGGCACCAACCATCATGATGTGACCGTGGGCAAAGTTCAAAACCCTCAATAACCCATAGGTGAGCGCCAGGCCGGCGCTCGCCAAGGCATAGATGCTCCCCGTGATGAGCGAGTTGACCACAAGTTGCGGAAGAATCGAAAGCATGGGGGGAAGTGTACCGACAGAAAGGGGGCGTGTCATCTGAAGTACGCTGCGCTCCCTTGCTTTTCTCTCAAGGCGTCGAATCTTTCTGGAGCTTAGCCACCTTTCTAAGGGTGTCGCTGCTTAGCGGGGTGATGTTTGTGAGCGAAAAGTGAGGTGGTTTGATCGGAATAGAGCGATATCACCCTTGTATTCCCAGGTTAATTGCGCCCTTGCGGTCCGATCATGGGCACGTGGTATACTGAAACCCTCAGATTCGACCATTTTATGTCAGAGGTATCTATGATTACTCGAACTCTTCTCTCCTTCGTATGCGCGGCTAGCTTTGTAGCGTGCTCGCACGGCGCTACGCCTTCTCCTGAAAAGGCGTCCTGTGGACATGAGTGCACATGCCCGTCATCAAGCTGCTCCTGCGAAGGATGTAACAGCCACAAGGGTGGCGAAGGGTGCACCTGCGGAGACGCTCATGGCGCTCCCGCGGCGGCTAACGCGGGCCATTCCTGTCATTGAGATGATGGTGGCGCGGAGTCGAGCGGTTGAGTACCGACTCGGCTCCGCGACCTTGGTTTACGCCTGCGCTTCCGTCCAGGTCCTTCCACTTCCGGCGTCCACTTTGAGCGGCACTGAAAGCTGCATAACGCTCTCCATCGCCTCCTGAACTGAGCGCATTAATTTCTCGTTCTCGCTCGCTCCTTGATCCGCGGCCTCGATTAAAAGCTCGTCGTGGATCTGCAGAATAAGTTTCGCGTCGAGGCCCGACGCGCGGAGCATCGAATCGACCTTAATCATCGCGAGTTTAATAATATCGGCGGCCGAACCTTGGAGGGGCGCGTTAATCGCCGCTCGCATCGCGAACCCTGAATCACGACCGCTCGTATCAATTGCGCTGATGACGCGCTTCCGGCCGAAGATCGTCTGAACTTCGCCGTTCGACATCGCTGCGTCCTCAAGCTTCGCGAAGTACCCCTTCACGCGAGGATAACGAGCGAAGTAGTTGTTGATATAGGTAGTGGCTTGGTGCACCGAGATGCCGAGCTCCCGACTGAGCCGGAAGGCCCCCATGCCGTACACAATTCCGAAGTTAATTGTCTTACCGATCCTTCGGATCTCGTCTGAGACCTGATCGAAGGCACCGAGTCCCATGATCTCACGGGCGGTGTTGGCGTGAATGTCGGTCCCCTCATTAAACGCCGCGATCATATTCTTGTCGCCGCTCAGGTGCGCGAGCAGGCGAAGCTCGATCTGCGAGTAGTCGGCCGCGATAAATATCTTTCCTGGCTCAGGAACGAACGCGGAACGGATTCGTCGCCCTGCCTCACTCTGAACGGGAATGTTCTGTAAGTTCGGGTCAGAGCTTGAGAGCCGACCGGTGCTGGTGACCGTTTGATTGAGGCGGGTGTGAACACGGCCCGTCTTCGGGTTGATGACCTGCGCCAGCGCGTCGGTGTAGGTGGACTTCAATTTGTGGAGCGACCGGTATTCAAGGATAAGCGCTGGAAGGGGATGAACCTCCGCCAACTTCTCAAGCACCGAGGAGTCCGTTGAGAATCCGGTCTTGGTCTTCTTAACACCTTTGGTGGAGATTCCGAGTTTATCGAAGAAGATCTCCGCAAGTTGTTTTGTGGAGTTGATGTTGAACTCCTGTCCCGCGTGCGCGTAGATCTGCTTCTCAAGCTCGGCGAGCTGAGTGGCGAATTCCGCGGACATCGACGCGAGTGTTTTCGCGTCGACCTTAACTCCCTCACGTTCCATTCGAGCGAGTACGGGAACAAGGGGAACCTCGAGCTGCTCGAACACCTTCGTGAGTCCTTCCTCTTCAAGGCGAGGACCGAGTATCCCCTTCAACAGCCACGCGTAGTGTGCGTCCTGGCAGGCGTATTGGGTCGCCGCATCGATCGATACCCACGAGAAGTTGTCAGCGCCATCCGTTACCTCATCGTACTCAATTACGGGGAGATGCAAAAACTCCTCGGCGAGCGCTGTAAGATTGAAGCTTCTGCTATCCGGATTGAGGAGATACGCCGCCACCATGGTATCGAAGGCGACCCCTTCTACCGCAAGGCCGTGTAGCTCAAGGATGCTGATGTCATACTTAATGTTCTGTCCGCTCTTCTTAACCCCTGGATTGGCGAAGTGACGAATTGTGTTGTCGAGAAAGGTTTTCCATGAAACCTGCCCCTCAGCATCTTTGTGTCCAAGTGGAACGTAGTACGCGACCGTATCCTCCCAGCACACCGATATCCCAACGATCTCGGCGTTGTGAATCTCAAGGGCCGTTGTCTCCAAATCAAAGGCGAAATCCCTCTGTTTAAGAAATTCCTCGCACCACGCCGGAAAGTCGGCTGCAAGGATTGTTTTGTAGGAGTAGCTCTCACTTGTCTTGGGGCGAGCAGCTGCGCCAAGAATATGTGTAAACTCTTTGAAGAGCGAGGTGAATTCGAAGCGATTGAAGAGCTCCCCGAGGTGTTTGGCGTCAACGTCTCGTTTTGAGAGGAGCTCGTCGATAGTATCTCCATCGCCGGAGACCTCTTGGAGTGGAACTTTGCTATCGACCTCGACGAGCCTTCGTGAGAGGCGAAGCTGCTCAAGGCTTGCCTCGATCGTCTCAGCGATCTTTTTGCGATTACGTATCTCGATGTCGTTCTTAATGGCCTCTATGTTGGAGATGACCCCCTCGATGTCGTTGTATTTCACGATGAGCTGTGCCGCAGTCTTTGGTCCGACTCCATCCACACCCGGAATGTTATCGGAGGTATCGCCCGTCAGAGCGAGAATCTCAGTGACTTGTGTTGGGCCGACGCCGAACTTCTCTACAACCTCAGGGGCCTTGTAGTGCTTGTCCTTCATCGTGTCCCAGATGGTGACGTGATCGTTCACGAGCTGCATGAGATCCTTATCGCCAGAGACGATTACAACGTCTTTCTTCTGGGCGACGAGCTTCGCGGTGAGTGTCGCGATGATGTCATCCGCCTCGTAGCCAGGAGCTTCAAGGACGGGAAGTCCGATAGCTTTTGAGAGCTCTCGGAAATACGGCATCTGCTGTACGAGTTCGGGTGGACACTCGTCTCTGTTCGCTTTGTATTCGGGGTAGAGCTCATTGCGGAAGGTCTTTCGACCCGCGTCGAAGATAATGGCTACCTTGGATGAATTCGCTGTGGCGATCGTCTTCAACACCATCTTGAGGAAACCGAAGAGCGCGTTCGTTGGGAAGCCATCCTTGGTGCTTAACCGCTGAATGGCGTAGAAGGCGCGGAAGATGTAGCCGGATCCATCGATGAGGTAAGTGGTTTCGTGCGGTAGCGTCATGTCCGGAGGTTACGAGGCGGGGGGGGCGGGGGTCAACTGGTTGGAGCACGGTATGTTGGGAGTGATGTCGAACGTGCGTATCGTTGACGACGTATATAGTGGCGTAACACTGCGGTCGGGGACGACCGCTTATTCCACGTGACGGGTTGCACCTAGGAAGGGCGACCGTCCTTGGTCGCCGTGTGTTTGGCCAAGGCTTTAATCTACGCAATCAACGGCAAATTAATCCCTAGTCTCTTATTGAGCGCGGCGCGTAGGCGATTCTGGACATCGACTGAAATAGGTTGCTCTGGTTCGCGAAGCTCCGCGGCGCTGACAACAACGTGCGTGTAGGAGGCGAGAAATGCCGCGCACTCTGGGCACTCGTCGAAATGATCTTCCATCGCGATTCGCTCAGAGCCGGGCAGCTCGTTGTCTGTGTAATCCCCAAGGCGTGCGATCACATCTTTACAATCAAGCATCTCGTTGTTCTGTGTGTTCTTGTCTGAGTTAAAAGTATTATTGTCGTTCATCGCGAGGGTCCTTCGATAAGGGATAGTTCTTCTACTTCTTCGCTACTAAGTAAGGACTGACAGCCACAACCTCTTCCTATCCAGCGTGGGCTCAAACGTGCAGCCCGTAAAACCTATGAGCAACCTCGACAGCGACAGTTCCTGCGTCGTTCTCCTCTATTTGATTCTTCTTCTCAGAAAACGGTGCAAATTTGTTACAAATTTTTGACAGGGCGACGACATTTTTAGGGTCAATTATCCTAACATGTTGGAAATATATGAGATACTTGCCCTTGGAAGTTGTAAAAACGACGCCTCTCGCCCGCGGCGGGAGACGCCTCAGAAGCACGTTTACGTGTGTTCAGCTAGTTACGCTACAAACTTGTACCCCACCCCGTGCACCGTAAGGATGTGCTGAGGTTCGTCGATGTTCGATTCGATCTTCTGGCGAAGGCGAGCGATGTGGTTATCAACCGTTCGGGTCGTTGGATAGGAGTTGTATCCCCATACCTCATCGAGAAGTTCGTCTCGGGTCACTACAGAGCCCTGTTTTGATACAAGGTAGCGAAGGAGGCGGTACTCCCGTGCGGAGAGCTCAATCGGTTCCTGATTCTTAAGAGCGCGGTACGCTTTGAAATCCACGACCACGTCAGAGAATTTGATCTCATCGATTGAGGTAACCCGCTGAATTCGACGGAGAAGCGCCTTGACTCTGGCGATAAGTTCGAGCATTCCAAAGGGTTTAGCGAGGTAATCGTCCGCTCCGAGGTCGAGCCCGAGAACCTTATCTACCTCTGTGCTGCGAGCGGTTAGAAGGATGAGAGGGGTCGAAATTCCCGCCATGCGCAGCTCTCTACACGCCTGAAGCCCATCTTTGCGGGGCATCATGACGTCCATGATGATGAGGTCCGGTTTTTGTTGATTTACAAGGGTTATGCCCTCTTCTCCGTCAGCGGCGATGAGTACCTTGAAGCCCTCGAGTTCGAGGTTCATGACGAGGCTCTTTCGAATAAGCTCTTCGTCTTCGATAACAGCTATTACGAACCCGTCTCCTCGCATGTCGTACTACCCAGAATCCTTTCCCTGACAGTCCTTGGATGTTCTAGGACTATAGCAACTTTGAAACCCTTAGTAATGGGCTCTTCGCCTTGCTTTTCCTATCGCAGATAGGTATCTTACCTGCTCTTGTTTCCTGACTCTAATACTTTCAGGGATTTATAGCCAAGAGCCTATTTGCTCAATCGGCGCTAAATCTTTCTCTGAAAAAGTAAGGGGAGAGGCCCTAAAAACCTAAGCGGCTAATAGCCTTGGGAAGGACCCACCGAATAGTCTTAGGAAAGACCCACCGAAGATGGGTTGAAAAGTAGGGAGCAGACAAAAGTTTTCGACGGAATGAATTGAGAAATCAGTGAAGTTGTAACCGGTGAAGGTGTAAGCGGTATGGCAAAGAAAGTAGAAGCTGCAGTAGTTGAGGAGCCGAAGGTATTCGCGGTCGTTCGCACAGCGGGCAAGCAGTACAAGGTTAGCCCTGGAACGAAGATCTCGATCGACACTGTCGAGGGAAATCCTGGTGACAAGATCACGTTCTCTGATGTTCTCATGGTTGGAAAGACCGGCGGGAGTGAGATCAAGATCCTTGCGGCTGATGGTGATGGCCTCGGAGTAACGGTTACTGGACGTCTTGTTGCTCACAAGCGTGACAAGAAGGTTATTATCTTCAAGAAGCGTCTGAAGGGTGGGTACACCAAGAAGCAGGGTCATCGCCAAAACAAGAGCGAGATCGTGATCGAGAGTGTTTCCCTCTAAGAGAGAGATTTGAAAATTTAGGGTGATGTCATGGCACATAAGAAAGCAGTAGGAAGTACCAGAAACGGACGAGACAGCGCAGGAAAGCGACTCGGTGTTAAGAAGTTCGGCGGTGAAGTTGTTCGCGCGGGTAACATCCTTGTTCGTCAACGCGGAAGCACCTACCACGCTGGTGACAACGTAGGCACTGGTCGTGATTACACGCTCTTCGCTCTTACTGACGGTGTTGTTGAGTTCAAGAAGGGGCTCAGACATCTCATCCACGTTAAGCCTCTTCCGGCTGCGTAAGGTGAACAGCCGTCACTTTCTGTGACGGGTTATGTGTAAAGGAGAGGAGTTCGGTGCATGATGCCCGACTCCTCTTTTTGTTTATTTAGTCTGCCCGGGTCGACCTATGAAGTTTATCGATGAAGCAGTCATAGATGTTATGGCCGGAAAGGGTGGAGCAGGAGCGCGTAGCTTCCGTCGTGAGAAGTTCGTTCCCCTTGGCGGACCAGATGGTGGCAATGGCGGTCGAGGTGGATCCGTTATTTTGCGCGCTGACCCCAGCGTGCAAACCCTGCTCGATTTCAAGTTCCAACCTGAGTGGAAAGCGAGTGATGGAAAGCCCGGCAGTGGCGCCCGCAAGGACGGCTCAGCGGGAGAGGATGTCATCGTTAAGCTTCCGGTAGGGACTCAAGTTCTTCGGTACGATCCCGAGACTCAGGAGGTTGGTGACCTCGTCATCGACCTCGATGAGATCGGAAAGGAGTTTATACTTGCCAAGGGTGGTCGTGGAGGAAAGGGTAACTCCTTCTTCAAGACCTCTACGAATCAGGCTCCTGAACACGCGCAGCCTGGCGAGCAGGGGGAGCGTGGATGTTATAAGCTCTCGCTCAAACTAGTGGCGCACGTTGGCCTTGTGGGGTTCCCGAACGCTGGAAAATCTACCCTCATCTCGCGTATCTCCGCCGCTCGACCGAAGATCGCTGATTATCCTTTCACGACACTTGTTCCTAATCTTGGAGTGGTACAAGCGAAGGGCGGTCGTTCCTTTGTCGTCGCGGACATTCCGGGATTGATTCCAGGCGCGAGCGAAGGAAAGGGGCTTGGTATTCGGTTCCTGAAGCACGTGGAGCGAACGAAGATCATCGCGCATCTTCTCGATCTTACGCACCTTGAGGAGGATGGCACTGAGTCAGATCTTGAGCAGCTCTTCGATTCGATTAATCACGAGCTCAAAGAGTTCTCAGAGGAGCTCGCGTGTCGTAAGCAGCTCGTTGTTCTAACCAAGAAAGATTCCGTTTCATCGCCGGAGCGCGTTAAGTACTTCCAGAAGCGATTCAAGGAGCGAGGTTTCGAGGTCGCTGTTATCTCCAGTGTAACGGGAGATGGGGTTCCTGAGCTGATCGAGGCTTTAGCGACGCGGGTGTTTTTGGATGTGGTGACATCGTAGCGATGACCCTAATCGCCCCGGGGTTTGCATTTAAATATTTGCACATACCCGGCCTGTGACGACCCATGCCGCTTGGATCGGTATCGTCCCTTGATCCATCATGGAACGCGATGAACCGGAGTGTGCGCCTATGAGGCACCGGTTTGTTGGAAGTGGGTTAGCTCCAAATCAGGCAGATGAAGCGCAAAATCAATCGAGACTGTACCAGCCTGGGAGGAGATGTGTTCCCATCAACGGGTGCTCGTTGACAGAGTCGCCACGCACTAGCTTGCTGCGCAACTCACTAAGCGGCTGTAATTATTTCCTCCGTCCACAATGCACGAAGGAATTCGTGTATAGGAATAATCTCAATCCCATCGTCAGTAGTGCGTAGACTAGTTTCATCCGAGACGCAGATCAACCGTTTGAAGATACCCTCTTCCTTTAGGGCTCGTAGCCCCTTGAGGTCGGCCTCGGTCACCCTCGCTTTCGCTTTCACCTCAATCGCGACGCTGTCGCCAATCGTGAAATCAACCTCAAACTTTGTGGTGCTGCGCCAATAGGAGAGGGGCAAATCGCTAGCTCGATAGTCTAAAAATGCTTTCAGCTCTAGAAAAACTAGATGCTCAAGCGCCTCACCGTAACTTTTTGAGCCTTTTTGAATCTCGCCTGTCCTTGTGAGGAAATTGGCGACCCCGAGATCAAAGAGATAAAATTTGGGAATGCCTACCGCCTTGCGTCGAGTGGTCGCACCAAACGGCTCCACGATATGCCCCAGGAGCGTGTCACAAAGTATCTGGTAATATTCCCGAACGGTTCGAGCGGCCAGGCCCGCATCACGGGCAACATTTTCGTAGTTCAACTGGGTGCCGTTCGTAAGACCAGCTACCAGTAAGAAGCGAGAGAAATTCTCTATCGAACGAACGAGCGACTCGGCTCTAATCTCCTCCTGCAAATAGGTTCCGCAGTATGTCCGCAGGTCCTCTCTGGGCGACGATGAATCGATGATAAATGGCAACCCTCCTCGTTCGAGTCGTTCAAGAAGCCTGTCATAGTCTAGCTCTGGCGAAACAAGTGGGTGGAGGTATCGAATCCTCGCGCGCCCAGCAAGAAGGTTCACCCCTCCGCGACGCAACTTTCGGGCACTGCTCCCCGTGAGCACAAAGCGCAACGCTGGATTGCGCTGAATTAGTGAGTGAACCTCATCGAGCAGAATCGGCAGCTTCTGCACCTCATCAATTACAACGAGGGTATCTGAGCTCTTGAGGCGTTGTCTGATTAAGGTCGGATCGGCGCTCAGTTCCTGAAACTGATTAGCCTGCAACAGGTTGTACACCGTGGCGCTCGGAAAGAGCTCCTGCAGCAATGTGGTCTTTCCGGTCTGGCGAGGTCCTAACAAGAAGAGTGAGCGTTCCTTAATTGGATCTAAGATGTTGATAATTCTATTGTATTTCATATCCGCAGATAGTATGCGGATATCACGCGAATTGCGCAAGTATACACCGAGTGTCCGCAATCAAAAGGTTCGGCACCCTATTCTCAAAAGGTTCGGCACTCTATTCTCAAAAGGTTCGGCACCCTGTGTCGGAAGTAGGGTGTACCAGCATGGGGGGGCGAAAATGGGGGTTTTAGCGGCCCCGTTGAGCTTGGAGCGATTCAAAGACGGGCAAGTGCCTAACGCTGGTACATAGTACTTCAGAAACAGACTGATTCCTCCTATTAGACCTCTCAAAGATGAGGAGCCTAGTTCATCAGGGGTCGGTTTATGGTCGTATCGGAGGTAGGGTGTACCAGTATGGGGGGGGCGATGTAACTACCGAATCACCGGAAAAAAAACTCGCCCGAGAGTGACGACTGACGTTACTGAGAGCCGAGGGTGCCAATTTCAGGGGCCTTAACAGCCTTTTTAGGATTAATTATTAGTTGACTGGGGAGAGAGACGGCTCTATAAAGCGGTTCTATTTTAGTTCGAGGCGAAAGTTATGAACACGATTTTAGTTGGAGCTTCAGTAGATCGACCAGATAGCTTTGTTGACGGACAAGGTGTGGATGCATGGGGGAGCACTGTTGTGGTTCCGTCACGTGAATCAGTGAACTTGCATCCGGCAACTTCGCTCTCGAGAGCTTTTAATTATTTCGAAGGGGCGGGGCTTTTCCTGGGAGGGTTAGGAGCAGATATTCAACAAGGCCTAGAATACCTGACAAGAAGTAATCCTAAGGGTTCCTCAGTTCATATTCACGTACCTCATAACCGAAACGAATGGTCAGAATTTTTCTCAGACCTCTCTGATAATCTCAAAGGCAAAAATCTCAAGGTAGTGCTAGTTATAGGGGCAGAAGAGGATAATTGGGAGTGCCCAAACAAGGTTGATCAAACAGTTGGGCTGGCGCCGACTCGATACAGAACGGAGCGCAAGGCCGTTCTGAGCGATTTGGTTAGTCAAGTAAAAAGTCTAAAAGCGGTGGGTTTAGATATCGAAGCGATAAACGGACACCTGGGTAGCTTTCATAAGTTGACTGATGAAGATTATCAGGAGTGCGTTCAGAGTGTTAAGGATGTGGTCGGGATGTGCCGTGCTGCTGGAATAAGGTTGGGGGTTGAAACAGGCCCAGAGCCGGTAGGCAAACTCATCAAATTTTTCAGAGACGTAGATCCAGTTAGAACAGGCCAGGCGCCGGTGCTTGTGGCAAATTTTGATCCAGCAAACATCGTACTATATGGATCGGGAGAACCCGTTAAAGTGCTAAAGGAACTACATGAAGCGGGTCGCCTTGGGTCGATGCACCTGAAGAATGCAAAGAAGATCGACGGCGTAGTAGCCGATGGCTCACAATGGTACGGTTCTGAAGTAACTCTTGAAGAAGAGGGTCATGCTGACTTAGTTAAATGTTTGAAGTACGTCTATGCTAAAAGTAAATTGGCTTGGATCGAGGCGATTCTGAGAGACGGCGACAAGATTAAGGAACCTTTGGGGATCAACACGGTTATAGAGCGTGAGTTAGATCCGCTAGATAGAAAAATGGAAAAGCTTCCGGGAATGATGAGATCTCGTGAAACAGTTAGAGCTTTAATCGATCGATTTAAACAGGCGTCTATTGACCAGCTTGAAAAATGGGCATTAGGTGATTTTTTAGACACAGAGATCACCCAATCGCCCTGGTTTTAACGTCAGTTTATGCAAACCATTTGAGCGCCTGGCTAGGATGCGAGTGAAGGTCTGTAAGGGCTTGGGCAATACGATGTGCGTCATTTTCGGGCGCCCTGGGTCTTGATGGTGATGGGCGCCTGCGCCCGAACAGCTTCAACGACAACCGGAACTCTAACTACCGGGCTCATTTTTTGATTAATAATTTCTAATAATCAACTCAAGGATCGGTCCACGCCTCTCGGCCTTTGAGTTAATCGCGCGGCTCGCTTCGACCGTCTCAACTTTAAATCCTCGATAGAGCTCTTGAATGATGTTGGTGTTCGAGTTCGACAGCATCCACTTAACACCCTTTTGGTGAAGTTTTAAGCAGGTGAGGAGTAGGAGCTCTTGAGATGATTCGTCGAAGCCGCCGCTGACGTAGTGAGTGAAGTCAGCTGTCTCACTGGTCGGTGCGTACGGTGGATCGAAGTACACAAAGTCATCTTTCTCGGCGACCTCAAGGATATCCTCGAAGCTACCCACCTTCAGTATCGCTGATTGGAGCGTGTCGCTGCACGCGGTTAGGTTGGGGACATCCAAGATAGTCGGATCTTTGTAGGCTCCAAACGGTACGTTGAAGTGTCCCTTCGAATTTACTCTGTAGAGTCCGTTGAAGCAGGTCTTGTTCAGGTATATGAAGCGGGCGGCGCGAGCGACGGGCGCCGTGGAGGCGTAGTCCGCTTTACGATCGAGTTCACGAACCTCGTAGTACATCTCCTTGTCGTACCGATATTTCTTGAGCTCATCTTTCAGAGCGGGGAGCTGGTCGCGCACGACCTCGAAGCAGTTAACAAGCTCCGGGTTGTAATCTGCGAGGTATGCGGTCTTCGGTTGAAGTGCGAAGTAGAGTGCACCCCCACCGAGGAAGGGCTCAAGATAGCGGTTGTATGATGTCGGTGCTCGCCTCAAGAGTTGGGGAAGGAGCTGGGTCTTACCCCCTGCCCATTTCAGGAAGGGACGACATTCGATCTTCTTTGAGGAGGTATCAGAGTCAGCGAGACCTGCGCAATCTGTGGTCATGAAACTACCTTGTCGGAACACTGGGGGATTCCAAATGATAGTCTACTAAACAGGGTGAAATGCTCAACCCAAAGATTGGGCGGAAGGCCAATTTATTCGGCTCTCCGGGGAGGACTTTTTAACTTTTGGGAGTTGCCGTAGCCGCCGGCGTTGCCGACCCGGTAGCCGCTGGGGTTCCGGTTGCCGCTGGAGTTCCGGCAATGCTGATATTCCACCGATCGTCGCTGGAAAACTGTGGGGAGGAGTCATGAAACTCCAAGTTGTCTGGAAGAGATGGATCGTTGTTGTCGAGCTCTACCTCAACGTATGCAGAAGGATCACCTGAAACGGCTCTCAAGGTGAATCCCACCCTTACGCGGTTGGTCTGATCCTCTGGTGGAGGCGAGACCCTGAATACGAGGTACTTGTCTGCACCGTTTGAGGCCGCGTCGAATGGAGATGTCATTGTCCACGACTCTTCGTCACCTGAATGCATGATGGCGCTACCGCTGCGATAGGCGAGCGATGACGGATAATGGAATTTGAGGAACACGCCGTCCCGATGTACATCGGTGACCGTCGCCGTGATATCGGTGAGATCCCCTGAGTCGAGCGAATCACGCTCGACATGAAACTCAACATAGCCTGGATAGTTACTTTCCGCGTCTCCGCCTCCGCCACCACCGCCCCCGCACGACGCCATCGTAAGGCCGATTGCGACGGGAACAAGGAGACGTCTGATTGTTTTAAGCGAATCAGTGATCATGGGCGTAACACATCGAAGGGGATAGAGTAACACTGCGCTAATAGGATGCGGATCGCCCTGAAAAAGGAGCATCTCTACTCGCTACTGGTAATGAGGTGGTAGCTGTTTGATCTCAGGCCGAAGATGTCGGACAAGCCCCTTGGAGCTGTATTACGAGGGTCGCCGCCGGTGCGTCCCAAGGGCGACCAGCACCCACGCTATGATAAAGCAGGTGCCGCCAATCGGTGTAATAGCCCCAAGCCATCGGGTATTGGTGAGGACGAGAGCATAGAGCGTCCCCGAAAAGATCGTTGTGCCGATGAGCAAGAGGGACGCGCACCGTGTAGCGACACGCTCGTTGCAGAGGGTGTCGGGAGTGATGAGAAGGACGAGCGCCGCAACACTGTGAACGAGTTGGTAGAAAACCGCCTTTTCCCAGATCTGCATATCTTGCGCCGAGAGGATATCGCGAAGCCCGTGCGCGCCGAAGGCACCGCAACCAACACCGATAGCCATGGAGAGCGCCGCAAGGGAGTAGAGGAGGGGGGTCATGGGGCTTAGTGTATGTTTGGCAGATGATTTACGACATAGGTATTCTGTTCGTCCGAAACACCTATCGCCCACTATACAATTCCCGTGTCCCTAAGACCGGGCTGTTTCCGAAGATCTTATCCTGCGGCATGTAGTCCGGATTCGTGGTAATCGGGGTGCCCTCGGGAAGAACGATTCGACCGTTGCGTGATGTGATCGGCGTCTTGGTCGGCTCGATCGTTGGTGTCGCGGTCGGCGTTGGTGTTGATGTTGGTGTCGCGGTCGGTACTGGCGCGTTTGGATCAAGGGTTGCCGCCGGCTCCGGAGTGGCTCCCGGAGGTAATCCGAGAAGTTGTCGTAATTCATCGGCGCCCTTCGTAGCGGCTGGGTCGGCTACCTTATCGGGATCAAACCTCACCTTTAGGGTGATCCGACGATTGCCTGCGGCGAGTGGCTCTTCAGGAAGTTTGGGCTCGCTCGACGCTTTGCCGACAACGCTGGCGACACGTTCCGTTGGAAAGCTTTGAGACTCAATAAGACGTCGTGCGGAATTGGCGCGATCCGATGAGAGCTCCCAATTGGTGTATCCGCCAGTGCGACTCGGGAAAGGTTTCGCGTCGGTATGTCCCATGATGTCGAGGTCGTTAGGATACTGTTTGATAATGTTGGTGATAGCTTGGAACGCCGGCTCCGCCTCTTTGCGAATTCGTGCGCTACCGCTGTCGAACATTGAGTGCCGATCCGTGTCCATGATCTCGATCTTGAGTCCATCTTCCTCGCTCTTAAATTCGACCTTTCCAAGAGCTTGGGCGAGACCTGGATTCTGCGCCAGGAGATTTTGTATCTCCTCGCTAGTTTTGTTTGAGATCTCGGCTATCTGCTTTAGACGAACTTCACGACGGGTCTCCTCTGCGGTAGGTTTATCGGAATTGAGTCCCGTGACCTCATTTGGCCCCCGGTGCGGCTTAGGTTCCTTACGACCGTCCATGACGTAGTGTTTGTCGCGGTCGACATCGCTTTCTCCATACATCTTCTGCGCCGGATCCTGAGTAAGGTTTTGATTTGGGCGCTTATCCACCGGTTTGGGTGGCACGTATGCGTCAGAGAGGATTCCCGCGCCCCCAAGAAGAAGGGGCATACCGGTTCCCTCATTAAAGAGTGATGGCTTTCGGAAATAGGAAGCTATGTTTTCACGGGTAACGACGGATGCGGTATTGATGAGCCACATACACAGGAAGAAACACATCATCGCGGTCACGAAGTCAGCGTAGGCGATCTTCCATGCTCCGCCGTGATGGCCACCGTGGCCACCCTTCTTCTTCTTAATGACGATGACGGGCTTATCGTTTGCCATAGCTCCGAGCAGGGCGAAGAACTACTTCTTCTTGGCCTCCTTCATAATTTCCTCTAACTGCTCGGCGGTTGGTCGATACACGCTAGGAATCGTTTTTCGCGCGAACTCAAGCGCTACCGCGGGAGGGGATCCTCCGGCGAAGGAAACGAGCCCCGCTTGAACAGTTTTAAGGATATCTGTTTGCTCGCGAGCCACATGCTCCATCTTCGTTCCGATCGGGCCGACGAATCCGTACGAAAGGAAGATTCCAAGCATCGTGCCTACCAGGGCGCACGCTACGTGGTGACCGATCTCGGTTGGTGGTCCATCAAGGAATTGCATCGTAATAATGATTCCAAGAACGGCCGCTACGATTCCCATCGCCGGGAACGCGTCTGCCATCGTTTTCACCGCTGTTGGCGCGAGGAGCGCTTCGTTATGGTGTGTCTCAATCTCACTGTCGAGGAGTCGCTCAAGGTCAAACGCATTCACCACGCCGTCGACGAAGAGTCGAAGAGCACTACAAAAGGTCTCCATGAGGTGGTGGTTGTGGGCGACCTTCGGATATTTGTTGAAGCGCGCGCTTTGATGAGGATTTGAGATATCTCCCTCGATACCGAGCACGCCCTCACGACGCATGGTGTCGAAGACCGTTCCCATGAGACCGAGAATATCTCTATACATCGCAGCGTCGATGCCGCTCCCTTTGATAGCGCCCTTGATACCTGGGCCGATAGCTTTAATTACCGAGGGTGGATTTGAGATCAGCAGGGTGAAGCCGATACCGCCACCGATGGTAAGGAACTCGAACGGCTGCAAAAGGATCAACACAGGACCTCCCGGTCCCATGAATCCGATGAGCACGCTCGCAAGCACTCCGATGATTCCAACGATTACGCCCATGATGCGTTATCCCTCCATGACTATCCTCTGAAATGGTCGGATGTTAGGGGGGATAACTTGATCGAAATAAGCGAGACGGCGTTTGTGTCTCGTGTCGACGGTGCGTGCGCGAAAAGCGGTGCGCGACGAGCTGAACTCGGCTTCCGATTACATGTCGGTACCACATAAACGTGAACGTGCGAACGAGTCGAACGGATGGAGAGGAACTACAGCGCGTCAGCCCAATTGTCCGCCGATGTTGAATCTCCCCCTGTGGTCCTGCGACCGGCATCGGATTCACTTGGGTCATACTCCGATGAAGATCGATTGTCGTTCGTCGGATTGATGTTCTCCGTGCGTCGCGACGTTTCGCCGATACGGTACCTCACGGTATCCCCGGTAGTCAGGGTGGCCTCGACCACAAGGCCGTCGGGATAGGCGGCCCCGGTTTTCTTGAAGCGATAGTGGTCTCGTCCACCATTGCCGTTTCCGGTGTGCCGCCCACTTTCAAGGAGGTTTCCAGCGGGGTCGTAGATCTTAACACCCGAGATCATCCCAGCGAGCTTCGATGGCATCAGCACTACGAGTTTTCCTGTGTTGTCCGAAACAGGCTTGTACAGGAAGCCCCCACTTTCTCCTGACTCACTGTGTTGTCCCGGTATCGTGCCGATCTTTTGGTCCATCGCCTCCTCTACTGAGCGTATGGTCGCTTTGAGAGAGCCGTTATTGAACTTCTCGACCATGCCGCCGGAGAGCAGGAGCGCTTGCTCCATCGCGGCTACGGCGATAGTCGGATCGCCTTCGCCACCACGTCCATCGTAGAGAACCTCTTTGTTGTCGTCGAGTTGAGCGGCGGCGAACGCCTCAGAGTAGATCGTGTCTGCTTCCTCCTTCGTGATTAGTCCCGCTTCACGTGCCTTACGAAGCGCCGCTTTCGTCGCGTCTTCAACCGGCACACTACCGTCCGGTCGCTTCATTGCATCCTTGGTCTGAGAGAGGGTCTCCTGGAACTTTTTGAGGGTGCCATCCCCCTTCGCGTTTTTGACTCGCTCTTGGACGATGGCGGAAAAAAGATCCTCCTCGTTAGCCTTATGTGCCGAGTCCGGAGTGAGCACCCCCGCAATAAAATCCGTGAAATCCGTGCTGGCATGGCCTTTGGTAGAGGGAGCTGATGAGGTGATAACCCCTAGTTGTGACAGCGTTTGCGATGCGAGCTTTCTAATGTCCATGGACGCCTCTTCCTAAAAATGTCCTACACCATCTCTTCCCATGAGAAAGCCAATCCTGGCTGGTACGAGGTTAAAAGCAGGAAATGGGCCACCGCTTGGGCGGGCCTGCGAAACGGGCTAGCAGGGTGGTGAAAAATGGTTCCGTCGTGAGCATTTTGAGAGTTTTGACGAAACGAGGCGGAGACGACGAAAAAACCGGAGGCGTATCCACTGAGATACGTTGAGGATCTTTTCGGCGG
>JBDLRS010000048.1:0-21439 GCA_039799965.1 Pseudomonadota bacterium | reverse complement strand
GCCGAAAAAATCCTCAACGTATCTCAGTGGATACGCCTCCGGTTTTTTCGTCGTCTCCGCCTCGTTTCGTCAAAACTCTCAAAATGCTCACGACGGAACCATTTTTCACCACCCTGCTAGGAAAATAACCCTAGATTCGGCAGTTAACGAGGATGAAAGTACGGTATCGGGGTCATCGCATCCCACGATCTTTCAACACATGTGTGTTCAGCGGAAAGGCGAGTCTATAAACCTAAAAAAAGCCCCGCGATAGCAACGCTACCGCGGAGCCCTTATCAAGAAGGCGATATCCTTACGCTTGGTCGTCCACCGCGAGAAGGGTTGGACCTTCCTCAGCGTGATGACCTTCGCTCGAGTCGTGAGCCTCGTGCGAATCACCCCCCTCGAAACCACTGTCAGATTGAGCCTCCTCAGAGGACCCCTCACGAGGGATGGAAAGGGTTACGGCCTTTTTCACGTAGTACTTCGAACCTGTCGAAGGAACGGAGGAATCACCGAGCTTCTCAACAACCTGGTCAGCAACAGCCTCAGGAACGTCAACGAATGAGTAGTTCTCTCGAACGCTCACGCGGTGAACATCTCCAGCATTAAGACCGCACAAGTTGATAACATCCTGCGTCAAGGCCTCTCCGGAGATTCCGTGAGTCGCACCGGCACCAACGTAGAGGCGAGCCTCTTTGTCGACCATGATAGGCTTACGTTGTTGACGCTGACGGGGCTCCGATGAACGTTCCTCGCGGTCACCACGGTCGCCCTGCTCCCCACGGTCACGACGGTTGCCGCGCTCTTGGCGTCCACCGTTACCACGCTGACGATCGCCACCACGATCTCCACGATCGCGACCACGACGTCCATCCCGACGACCACCTTGTCGCTCCTCTTGGCCATCGCCAGTACCTAAGAAACGGGCTTGGCTATCATCATCCTCGAAATCCTCGTCGCCACCTTGGTCCTGCCACCGTCCGCGACCTCCACGATCTCCGCGGCGGCCGCCCTGACGCCCACCACGACCACGAGAACCACCCTCGTCCTCATCATCGCCAGCATAATCGCCGGACTCATCTGCAGCTGGAGCCGACTTAAGGGATGGGAGAACTGTCATGGTGTTGTGAAGCAACATCGCTACGATATCGCGAGCGCTTTCATCAGCGAGAACCTTATCAACGAGCTGTCCAAGCGCCGAATCACTCAAGAGAGCCCTCTCTACTGCTTGCTCTCGAAGTTGGGTGAACTTAGCGACGAAGAGCTCCTCTGGCGTTGGAAGGGAGCCTTGTACGAACTCAAGCTTTCCGAGCTTCTTCAAGTAGTGGAAGTTAGAAAGATCAAGTGCGGCAACCAAACTGATGACCTTCTTTGTCTTCCGCTCGGTCTCGCTCTCGGAGTAGCGGTGGAAGTAAACTTCAGGATCCGTTGGAACTGAGTAGTTTACAACGATATCGAAGTCCTCAAGTGGGATACCACGGGCCGCGACATCAGTAAGAACGAGGCAAGCTATCTCTTTCTTTTGGATCTGTTGGATCGCCTTGCTGAGCTTGATCTGTGGCACGTACCCAACCAACTTCATGGAGGAAACACCACGCTTCTTTAAGATCACATCGGCGAAATCCGCATCGGACGGCGAGTTACAAAACACGATGCAGGAATGGCCACCCTCAAGCTCAAGAATATCGCAGAGCGCTTGTGGCTTTGCTAAAAGCGAGGTGGCGACTTCAAAATAAATATGTTCCATAGTTTGATCTACGACTCCTAAATGTAGGGAGACAGTACACGCGAATTGAACACGAACCTCCTACGAGCGCGCAGAATGGTTCTACAAGACGACCCACGTATAAGTTCCACAGTAACAGCGATCGAACGACTCGATTCAGACCGCTTTGTTTGCACCCCTCTCTTGTTGGGACCGCTTCCACTGAAACGGGAAAGACCGAAGTGGGGAAGTGTGCGATTGAATACCAGAAAAGGTCCTCTCGTGACCTTCCTAAATCCTGGTGGAGTAGTCTATACCATTGGAGTGGTTAGCGGAAGTTTAGTCTATTGCTTTTTCGCCTAGCCTTAAGAACCCCATAGATATGGCCCGAAACACTCTCTTCCTCGCCCTTACCAGCCTCCTCTTATCTTTTTCGGGGTGCCATATCGCCGACCAGGCCGCCAGTGCCTTTAAGGTCAAGGACACGTCTAACTATTTGGATGAACAGGATATTAAAGCTCTAGCAGCCCTTCAACCAGCAGCATTCCCATCCACTAAGGGGCATTCCGGCGACGTCCTCGTTCTGCATACCCTCCCCTCTAACTCTCCAGCGGTGCTCTCAGTAGGCCAGGACGGCAGGGTGGTGGGATGGGACCTCGCGAGCGGACAGGGGCATGAGATACAGCACCTCAATACCGCTCCAAAAGTGGTCGCCCTAGGCGGCTCCAAGGCGCTCATTGCCTGGGCAGATGAGGGCGGGGTCTCGGTTTCCTGCCTCTTCGGATGCTCTCAACGAAAGACCTTCTCACGCCTCAAGGTGCGTCCGACAACCCTCGCTTTTCACGATCTCGACACCTCCCTGCTCATCGGTGGAACGGACGGGCGGATTTACCGATGGCGCTTCATGGAGGAGCAGAAGGGCCTCTCAACAGAAGCTCTGGAGAGGATGGTAGAACGATACGCCGGACACCAAACTATGGTGAGTGGCGTCGTGGGACACTCAGTAGGCCGCGCATTCTTCTCTTCGGATTGGGATGGAGCGCTCGTTGGATGGTTAAGCTACTCCGCCGACGATCACGAGGGCGCATACGATAAGAACCCCTTCAAGGGGCGCTTCTATACCGACATTCCGGCCGCCCAGGTAGCCGCTCGCCCTCACGACAGGGGCATCTCAGCGCTCACCATCTCTGAAGATGGAGAGCACATCGGCGTTGGCACCGAGGACGGCTATATCGAGGTATGGCGAGTGAAAGGCTTCATGCTGACGGCGCGAAAACAGGTTCATCAGGGCCGCGTAACGGCGATAGCACTCTCACGAGATGGAGACCGCATAGCGTCGGTCGGCAAAGATTCGAAGGTTCATGTTCACACGCTGGCCCAGGATTCAACGTTTACGATCGTGCCTACCGCCCTTCCGAAACTCCTGCTTGAGCTCTCCGACCACCGCATCCCCTTCGCTCGAAGCGCGGTATTCGTCACGGAGAGTAGCCTCGCTGTGAGCACCAAGGAGGGAACGTTGATAGAGGTGAAGTTGGAGGCTCAGCCGAACGTGGTGAAGGCCAGACCAACACCCCGTCAGGCGACCAAGGTTAGAGACAGCGATTATTAAGACCACCACTGCCCCATCGCCTCTCCATCTGCTAATCTGCCCGATCATGACATCGTATTGCTCACAATCATCGCTCAAAGGTCGTGCCATCTCGCGTATCATGGGGGTTGCCGCGTTCACGATCCTTATCGATCAGATCTCAAAACATCTCATTCTAAAGACCTTTCGCCCTGGAGAGATCCTTCCGGTCATCCCAGGCCTGTTCAATCTTACCCTGACCTTTAATCCGGGAGCCGCATTCGGACTCTGGTCGAATCTCCCGCCTGGATGGCGAGAGCTCGCGCTCGGCCTCTCAATCGCCCTCGCCTTAGTGGCGGTCGGCATCTTCCTTTTGCATCCGAATTGCCAATCTACCCTCGCGAGAGTGAGCCTATCCGCTGTGTTAGGCGGAGCTATCGGCAACATCATCGATCGTTTTACGTACGGCTCCGTGGTCGATTTCCTCGACTTTTATATCGGTGACTACCACTGGCCCGCGTTCAATGTCGCCGATAGCGCTATCTTCCTCGGAATCATGGTTGTTGTATTCCTTCCTCATAATCCGACAGCTGTGGTCAACGCGTCCGCAGGCAAGGGAGACGCCGCAACAAAAAAATAATAGTCACCGCGACCAATCTTGCGCTTAGTCGTTTATCGGGTATCCAAGTGGAAGATTAGTAATTGATCGCGATGATCGATTTTCAGATTGCCGGAAATGTATATAAACCTTTAGAATCAAGGAACCGCGAGGGCCCAAACTTGGGCCCCGGAGTCGGCAACACACAACAGGCGCGCTTATAACGAAGCGAGCCCCGTAATGAGTCTCTTCATGAGAGGTAGGGAGATGAAGCGCGAACACCTGATCATCGCAGCACTTGCAATCGTAGTCGCAACCGGATGTAGCGATCGTCACCAACCACCACCTCCTCTTGATACCTCCATGGATCTCAACGCTCGCGAGCCTGAGAAAGTTCCATATGTCGATCCTGCTCTTCCATCCGGAGACCTTGAGAAGGCAAACGTCAAAGAGCAAAAGAGCTTCGAGAAATTACAGCACGAGCGCATGAAGAAACAACAGCAGGAGGTCGACGATCTTCGGCGTCAGAAGTTTCAAGATGGGTACTACAAGCAACGTTACCCTAACGCGACTAACTAACCTCATCATCACGTAGCGGCACAAAACAAACGCGGCAATCTATGACATTCAAACCCATCTCCCTTAGAACCCTTCTCTTCACCGTGATAACGGGGCTCGTCATCACTGGATGTACGAAGCCCAAACAAACGACCGCCGTTGGCTCAGTCGCTGGTGGCGCGATAGGCGCAGGACTCGGCGCGATAGTGGGCAACCAAACTGGTAACGCCGGCAGTGGCGTAGCGATAGGAGCCGTAGCGGGCGCCGCAACAGGCGCTCTTATCGGAAACGCCCTCCAGGCGCAGGACGAAAAAGTTGCCGCTCAGAGGGAGACCCTTCAACGACAGGAGCAATCGATCCGCGCGCAACGCTCCGAAATTGAGGAGCTTCGCCGTATGCAATCAGACACCGGCTACTCCTCCACCCGAACACACAACGTAAACGCATACCTCGTCGAGCAGAAACGCCTCCAACTTCAAAAGCGCGGACCAGCTCCACGGGGCCAACCAGATTCCTCCAGCTACTCCCCTCCACCCCTCGCGCTGAAATCGTCTGAGCCGCTCGCTCGCTATGAGTCAACGAAAGCTCCAGCGTCGATAGAGCAAAAGAAGGTGAAAGCTTCAGCCGCCGTGGGCAACAAAGGTATTCAGGAGAGGGAACTCGCAAGCGCCGATTCGACAAACACAGTCGCTGTGAAAACGGAGGCGCAAGCAGAGGCGGTCGCCATTAAAGATGATACTAAAGCAAAGATCGCCGAGACAACGCACGCGAAGAGCGGTTGCGAGGAGGGTAAAGAGGCGCGCGAAATCGCCGCAAGCTCCTCGGACGACTCCGATAAGCTCTTCCATCTTCGTAAAGCGCTACGTCTCTGCCCGAACAACGCCGAGACCCACTACGACCTGGGCAAGGCCTACCTCAACATGGATCGCGCGGCTGACGCAAACTATGAGTTCAAGCAGGCGCTCTCTATCGATCCATCCTTTACGCAAGCTCAAGAGAGCTTAAAGGAGTTAGATCAAGGGAAGACGCGCTACTAATCCGGACCCTGCCTAACGCAACACGGCGACCGGGGACGGTCGCCCTCCCGATCACGGGTCGCATAGAATAAAAAACCCCGCTCCCTCAACGCGTACGACGGTGAGGAGACGGGGTCAGGCGTTAGGCCCTGCACGATTCCTTAACTCGCTACGGCCTCGTTGTGGAACACCTTAATCGGCGCTTGCGAGCCATTAACCACCTCGGGTGTGATGATGACCTCCTTGATGCTCGAATTACTCGGGATATCGTACATCACATCGAGCATACAGCTCTCGATGATGGAGCGAAGTCCTCGGGCTCCCGTTCTCTTCTCAAGTGCCTTCTGAGCGATAGCGCCGAGAGCATCCTCAGTGAAGGTCAGATCAACACCCTCCATAGAGAGGAGTGTTTGATACTGCTTCACAAGCGCGTTCTTTGGCCGCGTGAGGATCTCTACGAGGGATCCCTGCGTGAGCGGATCTAAACACGAGACAACCGGCAAACGTCCAATGAACTCCGGAATCATTCCAAACTTCAGAAGGTCCTCAGTCTCAAGTTGCGAGAGCGGATTGTCCGAACGCTCGGCGATAGGAACGATATTGTTTCCGAAGCCCAAACTCTTCTTACCGGTACGTTGACTGATGATTCGCTCAACACCGTCGAAGGCCCCACCCACAATGAAGAGGATGTTGCTCGTGTCGACCTGAATGAAGTCCTGCTGAGGATGCTTACGCCCCCCTTTAGGAGGAACGTTCGCTTTGGTTCCCTCGATGATCTTAAGGAGGGCTTGCTGAACACCCTCACCCGATACATCACGAGTAACCGAAGGGGTATCGCTCTTACGCGCGATCTTATCGATCTCGTCTATATAAACGATCCCACGCTGCGTCCTCTCGATATCGTAGTCCGCCGCTTGGAGGAGGTTCACGATGATGTTTTCAACATCCTCTCCTACATATCCAGCCTCGGTAAGGCTCGTCGCGTCAGCTATCGTGAACGGGACATCAAGGATGCGCGCGAGGGTTTGAGCCAAGAGCGTCTTTCCTGAGCCGGTCGGTCCAACCAGCAAGATGTTTGACTTCTGAAGCTCGACTGCGCTCTTGGTAGTCTGGTTGTTTTGAATCCGTTTGTAGTGATTGTGAACCGCGACGGAGAGAACCTTCTTCGCGTGGTCCTGTCCGATGATGTAGTCATCAAGGGATGTCTTGATGTCTTTCGGGGTTGGAACCGAGAGGCGATTCGTCTTGGTGCCCGTATCCTCAAGCTCCTCGGTAAGGATATCGTTACAGAGATCAACACACTCATCGCAGATATAAACTGATGGACCTGCTACGAGTTTACGCACCTCATCCTGCGTCTTGCCACAGAATGAACAGATCAGATTTCCGCCGTGTTTTCCTGAATCCTTGGCCATGGTCGTATCCCCTACAAAACCTTGAGGAAAATTCCCTTACCATTCAGATGCTCGAAGAACCTCAGAAGATTGCATCTTCTTTCTTTTCTTGAGACCTCTAAAAGCCAGCATGAGCTTCAACCAATCCTCTTCCACCTCAGATCTTCTATCGGTTGTTCTGTACCCCTACTTGAGCGGAAAAACAGAATTTAATCGGCTTTACCAGAGCGAATAGCGCTTGACTTTAGCGGGGACGAAGAGAACGAGTTCGCTCAGAAACCTACCAGCGAGACCCGAATAATAAAGAGTAGTGCACTCCCACTTGAGTCGGCAGACGGCGTGAACACGCCGAAATTTTCATGATTTACGAAACAGAACGTCATTTCGGATTCGCCTAATTCTATCAGAACCGCCCTCCCCGTGATTTGAATCCTAGCAGGATGGTGAAGTCCGTACTACATACGTAAATAAAGAGTTGTTTCTATCCAAAGGCACTATGGAAAAATTCAAAGTTAACGATCGAGTTCGTCGTAAACCTTACACCGTAACCCTTGCGACAGATCCGTTGGCGATAAACGACGGGATGAGCGGGGAGAACCAAATCACAACCTATCAAGCTCGCGGATGTATCGGAACCGTAAAGACACTCCGCGAGGAGACAACATTAACGCACAAGGAGTCTCGCGAGCGTTCCTTGATGGTTCATGTCCTCTGGGACAACGGAACGTTGTCGTACCTCGGTCCTGACGGGCTTGAGATGGCGTAAGCGCCGTTGAGAGGTATGTCTCATTGAGCCTCTCTGCCGTGATGCGGTGGAGGGGCCTTTTTTATTGTCGCGAACAAAACGCTTATCGCGTTTCGCAATACAGCGGTCCAGGACGACCGCCCTCCCGGTGTGCAAACCTTATTCCGCCGCCCCCGGAGACGACTCTTTCTTCGTCTCAAACCTCGGCTCGCGCCCCTCAATCAGGCGCTTGATGTTCTGTTCATGTCGCATCATGATCAGGGCAGCGATTGCCATAAGCGACACGCTCACGGCATCGGGAGCGTTGGTAACGAGAGCCCACATCGGCACAACAAGGGTCGCGGCGATCGACGCAAGAGATACGATCTTCCAGATCCCAAAGAACGCCCCAAAGGTAGCCAATGCCACAAGAGATGATGATGGATAGAGAACGGTGATAACGCCAAGTGCGGTCGCTACCCCCTTCCCCCCCTTGAGGTATGGAGGCAACGAAAAGCAATGTCCCAGTACCACAGCTACCGCGGCAACGCCCGGAAACCACATGTCTCCAACAACTAACCCGGCGATCCCCACACCCAGAGCGCCCTTCAACGCGTCTCCAAGGAGCGTAAAGATCCCCGCTCGCTTTCCGACAACCCGCGCGACATTGGTGGCGCCGACGTTCCCACTCCCACGGGCGGTAATATCAATTCCATACACCTTTGCGACGAGGTGTCCCGTGGGGAACGCCCCGAGGAGATAAAACGGCACGAGCGAGATAACGATGACGATCAGATTCATGAGCGAAGTCCAGCGATAGCCTTCTGACGATCGGGAGAACCAAAAACGTACGAACCAGCCACTAACACGGTGGCTCCAGCGCTTACGCATTGCGCTCCGGTCTGCTGATTAATGCCACCATCAACCTCAATAGCAATGTGGTCTAGCTTCATCGACTCGAGCTTCGCTTTAAGGTCCCTAATCTTGCCTAACGAGCTGGCTATGAAGGGCTGTCCTCCCCATCCAGGATTCACACTCATAATCAGTACAAGGTCGCAGACCTCAAGAACGTCGACGATGCTCTCGATCGGTGTGCCAGGATTAATAGCGACCCCGTTCTTCATACCAAGCGAGCGTATCTCCTCAAGCGAACGGTGAAGATGCGGGCAGGTCTCCTGATGAACGATCAGCCTATCAGCGCCAGCCCTCTGAAAGGCTTGAAAGTGACGTTCAGGCTCAACGATCATGAGGTGGACATCAAGGAAGGTTGTTGTGCGAGCCTTGAGAGCCTGCACCACGTTCGCGCCGAAGGTGATGGGCGGTACAAAGGCGCCATCCATCACATCCACGTGAAGCCAGTCGGCTCCCGCAGCCACCACATCATCGACCTCCTCTCCAAGGCGAGCGATATCAGCGGCAAGAATAGAGGGAGCGACTACAACTGAAGGGTGGGAATGGGTCATATAGAATACTCTCATCAGAAAAGCCCGATCGACGCTCATTCCATGAGAAGCGAGCGCAGGCGGCCCTTCACACTGTAACCGGCCTCGAAACAGGGATCTAGCAGGGTGGTGAAAAATGATTTCCTGTTGCGCATTTCGATAGTTTGACTGCAACTTCGTTGGAGCCGCCGAAAAGATCCTCAACGTATCTCAGTGGATACGCCTCCGGTTTTTTCGTCGTCTCCGCCTCGTTTCGTCAAACCTCTCAAAATGCTCACGACGGAACCATTTTTCACCACCCTGCTAACCCTTCGGAGAACTCGCTCCGCCCTGTTCCATCAGGAGGAAATAAGTACAGCCAACCGTTTAGGGATTGTTCAAACGCCCGATTTCAGTCACATTTGTAGACTGCTCACGATTTTTCAACGTTGTGGAGATACGGCTCTTTCCGGAGAACCGGTAGTGGACGGTAATTTTGGGGGAATCTCTCCGAGTCGGCGAGATTTTTTCAGGGTTGGAGCATCATATCTCAGAAGTGTTAAACGTGACGCGGTGAAATCGCACCACGCTTGATCACTTCGCGGCGGGAGCGTCTTCGACAAAAAGGTCCTAGGAGAAAGCGCCTCATGAACTACAACGGCTCGGACAAGAACGGTTTAAGTCACTTGCCGAGCCGGAACGGCCTCATCGCCCCGCAGCCCCCTCGCTCTCGCCTCCCTCTGGCCCTCTGCGCAATTTCATCGCTCGCCATCAGCCTCGCCGTGCTTAGCCCTCGCGCTGACGATACCGCGCTTGCGGCCGATCCCTCCTCTAAGAACCACGGTCAGATATTTGAGAACGACCCCGTGCTTCAAGCACAGCTCTCGCGTGGAGTCCAACTCGAAAAGAGCGCGCTTGAACAGATGGCCATGAATGAAGGAGCGCCGTCAGCGGGCCGCGTCTATCCTGATCCCAATCTTCCTCGTGTGGAGGTGATTTCATCACGAGATGGCGACATCGCGCTGTCTGAGCGGCCTCGCTTTGAGAAACGACTCGGGGATCGATACGCAAGCATCACGAAGAGGAACAACTTCGTCTTCTACACACTTGATCCTGAACTGCAGGAACACGTTTCCAAGATCGTCGCACAGGCTCAAGCATCACACGTGGCCATCGTGGCCATGAACCCCTCCAACGGAGCGGTGCTCGCTATTGCCGGCAAATCAAATTCAATCGACGATATCGAGTACCATGCGGGATTCCCCGCCGCGTCTCTGTTCAAGGTAGTAACGGCAGCGGCGGCCGTTGAGCACGCCGGAATCGCTTCCCACTCTCTCATTCCATTCAGAGGTGGAAACTACACGCTTAACCAAGCCAACTACTACCCTGACCCTCGTCGAGATCAGAGGATTATGAGCGTTGGCGAAGCTCTCGGGCGCTCATGCAACCCTGTTTTCGGTCACATCGGAGTTAAATACCTCAACGGTAAAATTCTCTCTCGATACGCGCGGCAATTCGGCTTCAACCGCCCATTAGGGTTTGAAGCCCCGCTTCCTGAGAGCTCCGCTTGGATCCCTCAGGACGACCTTTACGAACTCAGTCGAACATCAGCAGGATTCGGCGAGGTGAGAGTAAGCCCAATTCATGCCGCGGCCTTTATGTCGGGAATCGCAAATGGCGGAATGCTTCCCCGTCCTCAGATTATCGACACCGTTGTCTCTCCAGACGGAACGGTCATTCACAAACAGAAATCAGAGGTGATTCAACGAATCGTTGAGGAATCGACCGCCGAATCTCTGATGGAGATGATGAGAAACACCACCACGATAGGAACATCCCGAAGGGAGTTCATGCGCGGCTCAAGCCCGACCCTAGGAACCATCGATGTCGCCGGTAAAACAGGGACCCTTACAGGCGATAATCCACAAGGACTCAATAACTGGTTCATCGGCGCTGCTCCTATTAGCAATCCACAACTGGCGGTAGCGGTTATTACGGTAGATCCGCGTCACTCATCCAAGGCGTCCCATCTCGCGCGACTCGTATTCCAGCGACACTTTGGAATTGCCCCCGTTGAGCCACCTCCGACTCGCTACCGTTCAACGAAATATTCTAACCTACACAGGAGCGGTGGTACTAGCTCGGTCAAAAAGTCGGGCAAAAAGTCGGGCAAAAAATCAGCCTCGTACGGTAAAAAGAAAAAGACAAAGAAAAAGTAATCACGCCCCTTGAGAGGGTCGGTGCCGAGTCCTTTAACCTCAATGAGCGCGAACGCACCGATATCGCAGGGACGATGAGTTCTGATTGCACAATACTCTGAGCACGATATCTATCGCGCAACCGGGAAGTAGATCGAGATGTTTGTACCGGCTTGAGGACGCGAAGCGAGTGTAATAGTGCCTCCGTGCTTCTTCATCACCGACTTAGCCATCGAAAGACTCAAACCGATACCGGTTCCATCGTCCCGCTGCTTCGTGGATGAGAAGGGCTGAAAGACCACCTCGTGCTGCTCAGGATCGATGCCATCACCGTGATCGACGAGACTAACCTTCGCGTAGCTCCCCGTTTTCAACTCTAACGAATTGCCACGCTCATCTATCTCCACCTGATCGACATGGAAGAGGATGAATCTATCAGGCAGGGACTTCATTGCCTCAAGGGAGTTCTCACACAGCTCAAGAAGCATCTGAACGATGGCGAAATCGGCCATCTCAACCTCAATATCCTGAGGACAGATAACCTCAATCTGACATTCATCCCCATGCGAGCTGGATAAAAGCTCCACCACTGAATCGATGCACGCTCGCAACGAGCGCCGTCCCCGAGCGCTCTCTCCATTCCAGAGGAGGTTGTTCATCTTCTTGGATATCGCGAGGCCTCGATTAGCGGCTTTACGGAGAATTGTCAGCGCGTCGTCAACGCCGACACCTCCCGCCTCTACCCCCGCCTTCTGGCTGATAAGGGTAGCGCATCCGAGAATGGACCCAAAGATATTGTTAAAATCAGCCCCTACGGTCGTACCAAGCCTGTCATCCGCGGCCGACGGGTTCTTGCCGGTCGGAACATTACTCTCCTCACTCGCCGTAGTCGCAAGCGTCGCACCCTTTGTTGCTATCCACTCCGCGGCATCGGTGAGATCGTTGGCGACATAGTCAGCGGAGACCTTAAAAATCCCATCATCTCCGCCCCGACCGGTGCGAACGAGGATCGTATGGGCTCCTGCATTCTTTCCGAGCTGAATATCGGAGGTCATGTCGCCAATAACGAAGCTTGAACTCAGGTCGATGTTCAGTTCCTCGGAGGCACGTCGCAAAAAGAATGTCTCAGGCTTCCGACATGGACAGATCTCCGCCTTGGAGTGCGGACAGAAATAGATCTTATCGATTGAGCTGCCAACTGCGGTCGCTTGTCGCATCATCTCGCGGTTAACCGCGAAGAACTCCTCCTTGGAGAAGTATCCCAATCCGATGCCGGGCTGATTGGTGACGATGACTATCCGATACCCAAGATCTTTGAGACGCTTGAGCGCGACAAAGCTGCCAGGAATCTGAAAGAAACGTTTTGGGTCACTCAGATACTCAATATGCTCATTGATCGTACCATCACGATCGACAAAGACCGCTGGTGCTCGTGGATGGGGCACCTCGGGTCCCTCTCTGGTAATAGCTGCGACCGAAATCTTTTCGATGATCGATGTTGTTGAGTGGCCCGCTTTAAACGGTACGATCTCAATCCGCCCTCCGTACGACTCAACAATATGCCGTGACGTGAGTTTATCAACTGAGTAATCACCTGCCTTGATGTACAGATCAGGTTTGAGCAGCTCAATGTTCACATTGTTGTTGAGCTCATCGAACACAAACACATGCGTTACGGCTTTTAAACCTGCAACCACCTCGGCCCGTTGCTGTTGGGGGTTGATGGGGCGAAGCTCCCCCTTGTTGGACTTCACCGATGAATCCGCATTGACCCCAACGAATAGCACGTCTACGAGCTGGGAGGCTTTTGTGAGGTAATCCACATGTCCCGCGTGCACGAGATCAAATACACCAGAGGTGAAGCCCACGGTTTTACCCGCTTTTCGGTAGTCATCCCGGAGCCGAACCGCTTCTGCTCGGGTGATAGGTAGAGTGCTCATGTGTCGCCTTTAAACTCGGTGCCTGATCCCCCTACTACACCAACTTCCGACTTTCTTGACAACAATCAGAGAGGTTGTTTAAGGTCTCCTACCCATTATTTTTTAAGGATTCGTTATGTTGACGGTTGGCGACACATTTCCCTCGTATTCTTTGAACGCATGCGTGTCGATTGAGGACGGCAAAGAACTCCAAACCATTACAGATTCTACCTATGACGGGATGTGGAAGGTCATGTTCTTCTGGCCGCTTGATTTCACCTTCGTGTGCCCCACCGAGATCATTGAATTCGGCGCTAAACATGGGAGCTTCAAGGCCCTCAACTGTCAGGTCTTGGGATGCAGCACTGATTCTCAGTACTCTCACCTGGCGTGGCGCAGAGACCACAAGGGGCTAAACAATCTTCCGTTCCCGATGCTTGCGGACCTCAAGCGCGAGCTCTCAACAGAGCTCGGCATCCTCCACAAAGAGGAGGGCATCTGTTTACGGGCTACCTATATCGTTGACCCTTCCGGAACAATTCGCTGGGTTACAGTTAACGACCTCAATGTAGGCCGAAACGTGGATGAGGTTATTCGAGTGCTTGAGGCGCTCCAAACGGAGAAGCTCACGCCATGCGGCTGGATACCAGGAGAGCAAACTCTTTAATCTGGGAACGGCATTTAAAAACAAGGCAGAACATGAATCCGGATGGCCTGTGTCCTCGCGGGCCGGAGCCGGCAACCAAAAATTCGTGCACCATCGGCCCGTCAGGAGACGGGCATATCGGGTTCATCGCGTCTTTGAACTTTTCGTAAGGCGCACCCCTGGCACCGTCCGGGTGAGCACCGAACATTCAAAAGACAGAGTGATTGTAGTCAGATGCGCCATTTTCAGACCCGCACCTACCGTTTCTAGGAGAATGCAGTCATGTCTTTACTCAAGGGATTACGTAAAGGAGACGATACATCCTGTACGTAAAAAGGTAAGGAACTGGCGATGCCCAAGAAGCTGCAAATAAAGCTCCTCTCTCAATCGGCCGAGCTGCTCTCAATGACCAACTGCTCTGTTGGGCACATCTCCGTCCTTCGCGCCGAATCTCCTAGCGAACTGCGCCCCTACCAGCGCGCCCTATCCGGAAATAAGGGAAAGGAACGGTTCATCATCACCGTTGATGGCGCTGAGTATAAAACCGAAGATCACAATCTGATCGGATGTGGGGAGTTCCCTCCTCACTCTGGACTCTCCGTGTCCGAGTATCTCTCCTCGGTCGGCTTGATCGATGGGGCGATTACAGGCCTTCTGATGTCATTCGGCATCGAGGGTATCGAGCACAAGCCGTGCTCTGCGCTCTCACCAGATGAGGAGCGCAAGGTGCGGCTCTTCGCGGCAACCGCTCAACCTGCAAAGGTCATCATCATCAACGAGCCCTTTGAACCGATCATGAGTAGCTGGCGAGAGAGGATGGCCGAATTCCTCGCTGACTTTGTCAGAACGAAAAACGGTTTAGTTGTCGTCACTAGCCTCTCCTATCGCCCAGATAGCTGGATCGACAATCCAACGATCTCACGTCACCAAATTGGACAATCCCTACGAAAAACTATCGGCTTTGGGTCCGTTGATGCAGAGGACACCCAATTTATCAATCAACTTCGCAACCAGATCCAGGCTGAGAACGATCAACCTCCCTCTGCGCCCCCTCACGCAGAGCACCGCCCACAAGCCGCGGCGATGTCACTAGGCGCGGCAGCGCTGCTTGGGAGCGAAACAACGGCCACTCCTGTCGAGAAGCACCTTATTGCGAAGACCTCTGCACTCCTGCATCCCCCTCTCAATCCGGGAGCGATTACCGCCCTCAAGGCGGGGGCCGGAATAGGTGCCGGGGGGCTCGGTATCTGGGCGGCTCTCGCCCTTCTGGGGGTCCTCCACAGCACATCGCCCGAGAAACAACCCGCACAGGTCACAGCCCTTATTCAACCCGATCCCAGCACCTCACAGACCGAACACCGATCATCCGACGGCGCGCCACAGCCACATACCCCCCCCCAAGCACCGGGTCGGCTAGACGCGTCCATAGAGCCTATCAGGTCAGTCTACATCCTTGATCGGTATCCTGAACCGATTCGGGTCTCTCTTCTCGACACATCGAAGGGGACGCTTGGAGAGGTGGCGCTTCCGGACGCTCCGATGGCGCCCGCTAAGGTTTCGAGCAATAAGGATGGCAATTTCTACAAGCTTCTTGAGAGTGCGAGCACCGAAAAGGGAGATCCCGCATCTCGCAATGCTAACTGGCAGCAACCCCAGGACGGTAGAAGCTGGCAAGAATCGGAAAGCTCCGAACTGGAGCCCGAGCTAGCGTTCAATCAAGCCGAGGAAGAGGAACGCCGCGAAGCGATCCGACAGAAATTTCTTGAGGCCATCCGAGCCGCGGCGGAACGTCGTGAACAAGAGGACGCTGAGTAATGAATCGACTAGGTCGGTTCCTCTACGATCTTGCTCTTACGCTCTCTAAACTCCCGATGATGCGCCGAAATAATATCGAACGCCTCAGCCGGTGTATCAACCATGTGAATAATAGAGAAGTCTTTCTCACCTAATAATCCCCGAGCGAGTGGCTCTTGCTTCATCCAGTCAAGGACACCTTCCCAGAACTTCTTCTCAAGCAACACGATCGGCCGGGGAGTAGCATGCTTAACTTGAATGAGCTGCCACACGAAGAAAAACTCAAGCAACGTTCCAATTCCACCAGGAGTGCATACAACGGAATTGGACAAACGCATGAAATCATCAAGACGCGATGAGAATTTGTGATGATGTCGCTTAATATCGAGGTGCCGATTCGGCTCTGGCTCGAACTCAAGTTGGATTGTGAGCCCGAAAGAGAGGTTCTTAGTCTTTTTCTCCTCACGACCAAGACGGGCGCCCATATTAGCTGCCTCCATGAGTCCGGGGCCTCCGCCGGTCAAAACATCGATCCCTTCCCACGAAAGGTACCGAGCCAACTCAAATACATCGGTGTACTGCTTCGTCTCGGGCTTAATTCGCGCGCTTCCAAAGATGCACACTCGATAGAACCGGTCCTCATCGAGCTTCCGCAACTGGTCCTCAATCAGAAGCGCTCGTTGGTAGAGCAATCGAAGGCGCTCATCAAGATGTTTACGACGTTCGCCTCGACTTCCCTTACGAGAGATCTCAGCTCCCGGAACCCTCGGGGTATCGGATTTTGCCTTTACTTTTTTAACTCGGGGAGCGGAGCGACGAGCCCCTCGCGCTGATATCTTTTTCTTACTGCGGGACATACTACCTCTTACCAAGCGAAGCTTGCATGAATCGCTGAGCTTTTATGATGTCGGTGAAGTATTCAGGAAGGATCGGGGGCTGTGCCTGCCGCGAGGTCCGCTGTTGCGCGCACTCAAGCGCCTTCCGAAGTTCCACCGCCGTCTGAAGAAGCTCACTCAACTCAGTATACCGCAACGCCTTGTTTCCGAGGCGCAGGTTGTGATGAGGATTAAGGAACCGATAAATATCCATAGACTCTTTACAGCGCTCGGAATTCGTTCTACATCTCGAAGCGATTACCTTTTCACCCTAGCCCTAACACGCCCATGGCGCAACAGCAGTTTACGGGCGGTCGCCTAAGCGTGGATCCGGCGATAGATGAGGAGCGTAGTGCCGTACGTGAGGGGGACGGCAATGAGGGGAGGCGGATCCCTTACCCTTCCCTCTCGTTTCAGGTATACCCTCATAATCAAAAATGAAGAGAAAATTCCTATGTTAATTTGCGGAGTCGATGAAGCGGGCCGCGGCCCTTTAGCTGGCCCAGTGGTAGCGGCAGCCGCTGTCTTTGATGAAAACTTCACCCACCCCGAGATTCAAGATTCTAAGGCCCTCACCGCGAAACAACGGGACCGTTTATTCGATTACATCACCCAAACAGCCTCGAGCTGGGCGATCATCGCGGTTGGCCCCCGAAGGATTGAGGAACTCAATATCCTTCAGGCAACCAAGCTCGCGATGAAGCTGTCGGTAGAACGGGTAAAAGCGGATCTCGTACTGATTGATGGGAACCAACCGATCGTGTGCGCTCTCCCCCAACGAACGGTTGTCGGTGGCGATCGATTGCACGTACAGATCTCAGCGGCGTCGATTCTCGCCAAGGTGTGGCGAGATCGGATCATGGAGACCCTCGGAGCGAAGTATCCGGGATACGGTCTCGAGAAACACTCCGGCTACCCCACCCCCGCCCACAAAAAGGCGATTATGGAGTTAGGGCCATGTCGGGTACACCGAAGAACGTTCGCTGGGGTCATCGTGCCGCAACACGGATTGCGCGATGGTGGGGATCGACTCGCCGTCGGTTCATAAGATATCACACGAGCGGTCGATGGGGCGAACGCGTTGCCCGCCGCTTCCTTGATAAAAACGGAGCGATCGTGCTCGTCAGTAATTGGCGGGCTAAACGCCTTGAGGCCGACATCATCGCTGTCGCCGGTAACACCGTCATAGTGGTTGAGGTAAAAACGAGGAACGCTCGATTCAAGTCTCGCTTCCCCGCGATTGGTGCGATTACCCAACGTAAGCATGATCACCTCGTGGCGGTGCGGCGTCGATTCATTCGAAACAACGGTCCCCTCTGTCGACGATACGCGTTACGGAAACAACGGATCGATATCGCGGAGATTTACTATCGAAGGTCACACTTTCTAGGACGACGAGTAGACGAGATTCGGTGGCACCGAGATTTCATGGCTCTGTAAGCGAGAATGTCGTAGCCGTGACGACCTTTACTCGAACGATTTTGATGGAGGGGGCTATGACTGCCCGTAAGGCTGAACGACCTCAGTAAAATTTTTGATTATGGACGGGCAGGCTACGACTGCCCGTAAGGATCGCCAACCTTGATGAGGAATTTTATTTCACCCAGGTCGGACAACCTTACTACATCGTCGCTTGCTCATACCAACGATGTGACGTTGACCGAGCAATATTGAACTGCTTCGCGATTTGCTCGCGAGTCAGACGCGCCTCTCGCATTGCCCGTACTGCTCGCTCCCTAATCTTAAAAAAGGCCCATTATTTTCCTAACACCCTATAGTTCGGCAAGGATTGGCTACGTTTACGTGCACGAGCACGTTCACGTCGGGATAACACCGAGCCCTACCCACTCGATTTCACGAAGACCCCAAAAAAATTTCCCGTGTCCCTTCCCTGCCTCCAGAGGTATACTAGCGGGGTGGTGAAAAATAATTTCCTGTTGCGCATTTCGATAGTTTGACTGCAACTTCGTTGGAGCCGCCGAAAAAATCCTCAACGTATCTCAGTGGATACGCCTTCGGTTTTTTCGTCGTCTCCGCCTCGTTTCGTCAAAACTCTCAAAATGCTCACCACGGAACCATTTTTCACCACCCTGCTAGTACGAACGTGTGATACAGATCCCCATGTGGGTAGGATTTTCAACCATGGTACAAGAGGCCGCTATTGAGATGTTCGTTGGTGGATTGGTTATGGATCCAACGACACAGGCCCCTATTGTGGTGCTGAAAGATGAGACCGGTAGCGTATCGTTGCCGATATGGATCGGAATGACCGAGGCCACCTCGATCGCGAGCGCGATTAAACAGATATCGATGGCTCGCCCCCTTACCCATGACCTTTTCTACGATCTTTTGCAGCAGCTCGGTATCACGGTTCAGCGAGTCGTTATTACTGAGTTGCGCGAGTCCACCTATTTCGCCGAACTGATCCTCGGTCAAGGGGATAAGGCGTTTGTTCTGGATGCGCGTCCGAGTGACGCTATCGCCATGGCATTACGGGCTTCCGCACCGATCTTCGTCGCTCAGCAGGTTCTTGATCAAGCAAAGGTCGTATTTGCCTCGCAGGGGGAGCCTGTTACGCAACCGTCCGGTCCAGGGGAGGGTGAGTCGGCTGAGGAAGGTGCTGAGGGAGAATCCTCATCGAGCGACTTTCAGGCCGTTGATAAGACGAAATGGGAGGAGATCCTGAGCCAGCTCGATCCTGACGACTTCAAGTACAAGATGTAAGGGCACCTTCTGCCTGTACTTTTGGTCCTTCCTCTGCTACGACACCAAGGTAGAAGCTTAAGCGTCTCAATAACGAGGTTTAGTTGTGTCCACCACTCCAGTAACGAACGAGCCATCTCAGGGCGAGACTCCTCGAGCCCCATCTCGTAGTATCTTCCAGGATCCCGCTATCGCCATGGCGACGCAGAATGATCCCTTCGCTCGTTGGGTAGTCAAGCACTGGCGCACTATCGTGGTCGTCTTGCTGGCGATTGGGGCTGCTATCATGGGTTATGACCGATTTGCCACGGTAGCCCTCGAAAAGCGTTCCGCCGCTACTGCCGTTTTAAACTCAGTTCAAGAGAGCTACCATCAACTTGTGACCAACGAGGAGACGCTCCTCACCCTTCGAGCTGAAGAGGCAGCGCAGTCTGATGCCGCTGAGAAGGCCAAGATAACCGCTAAGATAGCGAGCACCTCCAAAGAGGTTGATCAACTCAAGGATAAAGTGATCTTGATGGTTGAATCCCTCGATTCGTCCGCGCCGTTCGGCACGCTCAAGGAGCTTTACCGAGGACTCCTCGCGGCGCGACTCAAAGAGTACGATAAGACGAAAAATGCACTCGCGAGCGCTTCGTGGGAGGAGGTTGGAAAGCCGGAATCCTCTGAACGGTTCATGGCAGAGCTTATAGCGTTCGGATTGGCGCGCGCCTTGGTCGATTCTGACGTGCACCGCGAGTTCGCCAGAGGGCAATTGGTTCGAATCGCTGAGCAGGGAACCTTCGTAGCGGTTCCCGCTGCCAGCACTCTTCTCACGATAGCTGTTTCCGACCCTGAGAAGGCGCAGGCCCAACGGTTGGTTGACGCGTTACGCACGAAGTATCCGAGTCAGCAACGCTTTCTCGCGAATCTTGGCGACAGCGAGTCATAATGATCGCGGGCAAATACCCGTATAGGCTCATCGCCTTTCTCACGCTCATCAATATCCTTAATTTCTTCGATCGATACCTCGTTCAAGCGATCGAACCCTTGCTCAAGAGCGAGTTCGGCTTGAGTAATCAACAGTCAGGGCTGCTTGGGGCCGCGTTCGTTGTGGGCTACACGATCTTCTCTCCGATCTTTGGGTTCTTCGATAATCGGATCGATCGACGACTGCTCATGGCGTTCGGTATTCTAGCATGGAGTTTATGCACCGGCCTGACCGGCCTTGCTACCGGATTCCTCTTTTTCGTCACGGCCCGGATGTTGGTGGGTGTTGGAGAGGCGAGCTTTAGCGCTATCGTGCCCAGTTTTCTTAAAGGGCGCGTTCAAGACATGGTTGCTTTAAACTCCGCGCTCTCAATCTTTTATGTCGCGATTCCCGTTGGCTCTGCTCTTGGATACATAGCCGGTGGTCAACTGGCCGCCACGTGGGGGTGGCGATACGTATTTCTGCTCGCCACTATACCCGGCTTGCTGCTCCCCCTTGGGTTCCTCCTTGTCGCGAAGGAGGAGCGAACTCAAGCCCTTCAAGGGGCGCGACCGTCGTTTGCTCAGGGAGTAAGAGCGATCTTCGCCGCGCGAGTTCTACGACTTTCAATACTGGGGTATATCCTCCAAACGTTCGCCCTTAATGGGGTCGCGATGTTCGTTGTGCGACATGTAGCCGGCCTCGGTTTGATGCCTCAAGAGGCGGCTGAATCGTTTGGGTACAACTTAGCGGTAACCGGTTTTGTTGGCGCTCTGGGCGGTGGACAGCTCGCTTCTCGATTAGTGAAGCGGTCGGTGATGCCGGTTCGAGGATTGCTCCTTTTTGTCGCGTTCTCAACCTTGCTCGGGGCTCCCTTTCTCTCGCTCGCGTTTCTCGCGAACTCCTCCTTTGTGTTCTTCGTCTTATGTTTCGTGGCGCAGATCGCTATCTTCGCGGGAACCGCACCGCTCAACTCCGTGCTTGTCGCTCGCGCCCCGAACGGTTTGGAGGCTTTTACGCAGGGCATTACCATACTCGCTATTCAGCTCTTCGGTGCAGCGCTCGCGCCGGTCTTAATCGGTCAGGTGGCGGATCTCCTTATAGGCGTAATGGGAGTTTCCGAGGCGCGAGCGCTCGCGCTCGGCTTGCAACTTACAACACTCGGAATGATCCTCTCTGGGATGGTGTGGCTAAGAGCGGCTCTGCTTGAGCGACTGGAATTTTCTAGAGTGGGTGTGAATTAACCTATGAAGCTTCGTCACGTGTGGGCTACACTCGTACTAGCAGGGTGGTGAAAAATGATCTCCTGTTGCGCATTTCGATAGTTTGACTGCAACTTCGTTGGAGCCGCCGAAAAAATCTTCAACGTATCTCAGTGGATACGCCTCCG
>JBDLRS010000047.1:0-15380 GCA_039799965.1 Pseudomonadota bacterium | reverse complement strand
CCGAAAAAATACTCAACGTATCTCAGTGGATACGCCTCCGGTTTTTTCGTCGTCTCCGCCTCGTTTCGTCAAAACTCTCAAAATGCTCACGACGGAACCATTTTTCACCACCCTGCTAATGCCGCGGAACTTACCTGGGTTTTGCTGGGTCGCACCATGGGGCGACCGTGCTACTCCCCTTCTACCGACCCCTGCTTCGGCAGAACCTTTAAGAGCACCGTATCAACGCTCCCCCGCGAGCTCTTAAGCACGCGATACACGTAGGCCTCATCAGCACAGCTCTGTCCAACTTCCGGGATTCCACTGAAGAGGATATTAAGAAAACCCGCGACGGTTGAATACTCCGGGGACTCCGGAAGGTGAACTGGAAGATACGCGTTCACGTCTAAAATCGAGGCGTGCGCATTCACGATATAGTCACCCTCTTTGCGCTTCTCCACTACAGGACGCTCATCATCGTACTCGTCCTGAATCTCTCCGACCAATTCCTCAACGATATCCTCAAGCGTGATGAGTCCGGAGGCCACACCGAATTCATCAACCACGATCGCCATATGGCTTCGTTTGGTTTGGAGTTCCCGCAAAAGTGAGCCGATCTTTTTCGTCTCTGGCACGAAGAGTGCGGGACGCATAATGCGAGATACATCGATCGGCTGTTTATCGAGCACCCGACGCAGGAGCTCCTTCTCGTGCAGGATTCCAACAACGTTATCTTTCGTACCGGAGTACACCGGCACTCGGGAGTATCCCTCTCGGGAGATAAGGGTGAGTGCCTCATCCACTGGGGTCGCGATATCTATCGCGGCCATCTGTGGCCGTGGCACCATCACCTGGCGCACCACACGCTCATCAAACTTGAATACCTTCTCGATTAATTCGTGCTCGGTCTTTTGAATCGCACCCTCTTCGCCACTCTGCGCGCTCTCGGCGAGAAGAAGTCGAAGTTCCTCTTCTGTGTGCGTATCCTCCTCTGATTGAACCTTTATTCCAAGCGGGGTAAGGATGAGCCACGTGAGGCCATTTATCACCCACACCAACGGCGCTGTCGCGACCGCGAAGAACTTAAGGGGGATCGCGCACACATAGGTGAGCTCTTGCGGATAGTATATGGCGGCGTACTTCGGAACCGCTTCGCCAAACACAAGGTGCAACACGGTAATGAGGGTAAATCCAACTGGAACCGCTATCTGGTGGGCAAGGGTTTCAGAGAGTGGAAGCCCAAAAGCGTGTGCCCCCTCAACAAGAAACGCCGCCACAACCGGTTCACCGACCCATCCGAGGGCGAGGCTCGCGAGCGTGATGCCGATCTGCGCTGCCGAAAGGTACTTGTCCAGCTTGTCCAGGATCGCCTGAGAGATCTTTGCGACCTTACTTCCAGCGGCGACATCCGCCTCAACAGCGGAGTAACGAACTTTAATGATCGCGAATTCGGCGGCAACGAAGAAAGCGTTGAGCGCGACGAGAAGAACTATGAGGACAACGCCAAGAAACATACTATTGGGTAACTATATACGATTTGAGGATTCTTACTACTGGACCTTTAAACCTAAATTCGTCAGTTGCGGGTCTGGAAATGCCGCATCTGACTAAAATCACTTTCTCTTTTGAATTTTGGGAACTCACCCTTACGGTGCAGCGGGGGCGTCTCCGAAAGGTTTACAATACTTCGTGCCTTTTGCTATCTGCGATTTGGGAACCGGAGCCCCTTTGATAAAAAGGCACTTAGCATTCCAAAACCGACTGCTTCCAACAGGCTCAGTTCCCCGTCTTGCGAAGCCCCTTTGCATAGGGCTCAAGACCTAGGTACCCTTACGACTAGAGCTATGGCAAACGAAGAACGAAAGGTGGTCACGGCAGAGACCCTGATGCAGCAAGTCGAGGAGTTACTCCTCATAGACGAGCTCTCTGAGGGAGAGAAGGCCGAGATTTTAAAGAAAGTGCTTTCGATTTTGGAAGAGGAGAAGTAGGGGACATGGATCGGATGGATAAATTGGCAAGGGCCCAACAAGTCGTCGAATCACTCAGTACGCTGACGGCAGAGGACCAACAAGAAACATTAACTCTAGCTTTAGATCTCCTTCAAAAGTCATCGGAGGCAGGAGCCGAAACACTTACCAAGGCGGTAGATACGATGCAGCAGCTAGTGCGGGCGGCGGTCTGCGGCCACGGCTTTTCGCTGGTACAAGACCCCGAAGGCAAACCCGCAATCCAGGTAAACATTTCGAGAGCTGGAACAGAAGAGATAACATGTCTCCTCACCGGTGGAGCTAGACGTAAGCATTTCTCTGATCTCTCCAATCACGGATGGACTAAACTGAAAGGGGCATCGCTCCTCACACACGATGACTTTAAGAACGTAGTAGGTCTTCTGTTGCTCGAAATTAACGGCCTGAAGGTGGTCGACGGCGCTCTTCTAACAGAGGATAGCGCTCTCAAGGAGGCGTATAGAATGGTGACAGAGGGCGTGCGCAGCAATCAAGGTTTTTCGCAGGCCACGTTCGAGTTTGATGAAGGGGGGGTCGTTGCAAATAGGCCCGTCAATTTCAAGAAGGTCGAATGGTTCGACTACGACCCTATTGAGACAGGGGCGATATTTGGCCGCTCGAATGAAGAATCAACACCATAGCCCGTTAGGTATATAATGGGACAGTTTTGAAGATAAAGAATCGCGCCCATTCCCCAGTCTCGGATAAAACTTTAGTAACTCCTGAGAATCAGCCTCTGCTACCTTTCTTGTGAAACTTAACCTACAGCTCGCCGCGGCGACGTGAGCTACTGCAGGTGTTAATCGAGGAGGTCGAGGACGATCCCCCCCTCCGACTGCCGGGTCGTGATAATCAAGGATTAAACATTCGATTGAATTCGCGAGTGCACGAGGGCGGTCGCCCGTGTGCTGGGTCAAGGTTTTCACCCCTACCCCACCCCGATCGCCTCGCCAACCTCCTGCAAGGCGATAAGCTGCTCGCGCCAGTATCGCTCCGAGCCGTAGTCGACAAAGATCTGCTTGAAGGCGGGGTCTTCATATCGCTTCGCGATCCAGGTCGTGAAGTGAATCATGCGCAACGCTCGCAGCGGCTCAATGAGACGGGTCGACGAATGGTCGAACGCTCGCATCATCTCGTACCCCTCAAGGATAGTCCGGCGTTGGCGTTGGGCGGTTTCATCACGTCCGGGCGTGAGGAGCCAAAGGTCTTGGACGCACGGCCCCTCCACGCCGTCATCGAAGTCGACGATGTAGCACCCCTTTGCGTGCCACAGGATATTTCCGATATGGCAGTCGCCATGAATTCGTTGAGAGCTAGTTTCCTTGAACCACGGCTCACTCGCGCGAATGATGCGTTCCGCGACGCCCAGGTAGTGGCCTTCAACGGAAGGGGGAAGAAGCTTGTTATCCTTGAGGAAGGCGAGGTTGGCGTGCCCGTAGGTATCGGTTGTGAGCTTCATACGGTGGCGGAACGTTCCGCTCGCGCCGACGTTATGGAGCCGAGCGAGGAGGCGTCCGATCTGCATCAGCTCTGAGTCAGACATCTCATCGAGAATTCGACCGCCAACTTTCGGGAAGATCGCATAGAGAATCCCCGTGTCGCCGACCTCGCCGAGGGTGCCACCATTTGGAAACTCAAGCGGAACAACGACTGGGATCTCAACGGCGGCGCACTCTTTGAGAAATTGATGCTCCTCGTGAATCTGCTCCCGCGTCCACCGACCGGGTCGATAGAACTTAATCACTCGGCAGGCGTCCCACCTCCCGGCATCTGGCTCCAGGTCGATATCGAGCTCAACCTCATAGACTCGGTTCTCAAGGCTGTTGAGCGCGAGAACTCTTCCCGTACATCGAACGCCAAGGGACTCGACCGCCTCAAGAACCCTCTCAGGGGTGAGTTGAAAGAAGAATTGGGTAGCTGACGGGGGGTGGTTCGACATGCCAGGAGAGTAGCCCTAACTATCGCGGAACACAAAGGCCACCTCCCGCCATGGTGCCACATTCCGCTCCATCAACGATTACACCTTGAGAGGTAAGATCGGGGCCATTCGAAATTCAGGGGTTGTATCGATGACCGCGCACCCAGCCGCGGTCGCGGGCCGAAGCAAACGATACCACTACCACAAGAAGGATAAACACCGGGCCTCCAACGATAGAGGTAAACACACCGGCTGGAATCTCGAATGGAGGACGAACTACTCGGCCGAGAAGATCGCAGAGCACAACGAGCACCGCACCGAGGACAAAGGAGAGAGGAACCACAACACCGTGACGCAACCCAACGAGCAGTCGCGCGCAGGCGGGAACAATGATACCTACGAATCCGATAACACCGCACTGGGCCACGACCCATCCGACGATCAGAGACGACAGTATGAAGATCGTATAGTAGAGTGGCGCGATTGCAACCCCTTTAACCGAGGAGACCTCATCACCAAAAAGCAGGAGATCCAGATCTCGATGGCGAAACGTCACATAGGCGAGAAAGAGCCCTATCAGAACCGCGCCCACAACGAGATCTACTGCGCTCACGGCGGGGATGCCACCCATCATCCACCGCGTCACACGGAAGAGCTGCGAGTAATCGCTGATGTACTGCAGCATCGTGAGGATGCTTGAGCAGAGGAAACTGAAAACTACTCCTACAAGGAGGAGCGATTCGCCCGCGGCTTCGCCGAGACGACGACTGATAGTCATTATCAGCGTAATACTCACGAGCGCGCCAAGCATAGCGCTTGTCGCGACGCCGAGGGGGCTTGCGGTAGCCATGAGTGAAAGGGAGGCACCGAGCGCCGCACCGGAGGAGACTCCTAGCGTAAAGGGACTCGCAAGGGGATTGCGGAAGATCGTTTGATACACAGCCCCCACTGAGGCGAGCGCACCACCAACCAGAATGGCGAACAGCACACGGGGCAACCTGAGTTCCAGGACCACGAGTCGAGCATCCGGCGAAGCGAAGATATCACTGAGCGAAACGCGCGAAGCGCCATACATCACCGCAAGGAAAGATGAGACGACCAGAGCGAGTACGCTCACCACGAACCAAAGGGATGTTCTTTGCTCCTTCATCACTCCCTACCCCGGAATAATCAACCATTCGCCCGTGGTCGGATGGGCGACCTTAGTAAAGGAGCACCCGTAGACCTCTTCTAGCAACGACGGAAGCTCTGGCGCTGAAACCGCGCCATCCCACACGATAGAACCCCGTCGTAGCATCACGATACGCTCAGCGAGTCGGGTCGCGAGCGAGATGTCGTGTGTCACCAGAATGTAGGAGATGCTCTTTTCATGGTGGTACCTTTGAACGAGTCTCTCGACCTCACTTCGCCCCCTTGGATCGAGGTGCGCGGTCGGCTCATCGAGGAGCACTACGCGTGCTCGCTGCGCCACAGCGCCCATCAGAACAACTCGCTGCAACTCTCCGCCACTGAGGTCGGGAAGGTAGCTATCCACGAGGGTCGTTACCGTGGGGTCGAGATCCGTGAGATCCATGATGCCGCTCAGCTCAAGGAACTCGCGCACAGAGAATCGGGGCACGAAGGGCAATCGTTGCGGAACCATGCTCACGAGGTGAGAGCGCTCACGGGGCGAGAGCGTGTTGACCTCGTGACCGTCGAGCGCGAGCGAACCGGTATATCGTGGGAGGAGCCCAGCGATCACTTTAAGAAGCGAGCTCTTTCCCGCTCCGTTAGCGCCGACGACGGCCACCTTTTCCCCTTGCGAGACCGTGAGGTTGATATCACGCAGGAGCGTTCGCTCGCCTGCTTTTAAGAACAAATCTCGTAGGGCGAGCAACGGTTGCGTCATGGTCGCTCCCGTTGTTCAAGGAGATCGGCGAGCTTCTCAGCGAGGATGATATATCTCGGTCCAGGGATGCTCGCGAAGTCATCTGAGAGGGTGAAGACGCGGGAGTTCTTTACGGCTGGCACGGTTGGAAATCGATTCCATACGGCGGATGGCGCTCCGTTCAGCGATGGATCGTCGACGTTCTCAACCTCAACGATAGCTTCAGGCGCTAGCGCCATGAAGCCCTCGGCGGACATCATCGGAACGGCTACGGTTGGATCACCATTCACGTTATTCATTCCCAACAGGTCTATCACGCCGGTATAGAATCCGTCCTTTCCAGAAACGTAGATTCCTGAGAGCGACCCTCCCTCATGCATACGCCCCACGACAACCAGGGTTTTGTATGATGGCGTGCCTGCGCGTCGAGCGCGAAGGGCAGCTTCGCGAGCATCTAGTTCCGCAAGCTTGGCGCGAGCGAGCGCTTGAACGCCGCACACCTCACCAACGGTGGCGATACTTTTTTTGATCCCGTCGACGGTGGTGTGGTCCACCTCGGCGGTCGGTACCCCAAACTTTCGAAGACTCTCCCGTATCTCGGCGTTTTCGCGAAGCCCAAAGACGTGCGTCGGTTTGAGGGAGAGAATATTCTCAAGGCTCATGTCATAGAAGCCACCAACCTTAGTGACCGCTTGAGCTTCGGCGGGATACCGGCAGTAGCGAGTTACCCCTACAAGCTTCTTTCCGAGCCCTAACTCAAAGACCACCTCGGTGATACTTGGGGAGAGCGAGATGATGCGCGCGCACGGGACAACCTCGGCGCTACATGGAGAGGCCAAGAATGTGACGATCAGTGAGATAAGAAACCGCTTCATTCGACGAGACTAAACGTTACGATCATTGTTTTCTCGGCGGGAGCGGGAACACCTGCTGTAAGTGCTGGCTTAAAGCGCGCTGCAAGGGCGCTCTCATGCGCGGAGCGATCAAGAAGATCAAAACCGGATCCCTTTACAACCTCGGCACGCTCAACGCCCCCCTCGGCGTTCACCCGAACTTTAACGGTAACCTTCCCCTCGATACCCCGCTCCCGGGCCCGCGGCGGATAGAGGGGCTTCGGCATGGAGAGCATCACCGGTTGAGCGTACAAGGCTCCGAGCAGCCCCCCACCCCCTGCTTCGCTGCTTTCAGTGGTGATCTGTTGCTGCGTAAGGGGCTCAGATGGCCGCTGTTGGCGAGCAACGGGTGGCTTGCGCGGTGGTAGCTGATGGCGCCTTTGAGGAGCCTGGAGTGCGCGTTGCGACTCCTCGGGAGCTAGCGGGGGCACGTGCTGGGGCTCCCCCTTTTGAAGCTCCTCGCCGGGGGTCTGCGGTACCTCGACACCATCGATACTCACCATCACAACCGAGGCGCCCGGCCCCTGTCCCTCGCCAAGCGGCCCAAGGAAGGCTGCCGCGACACCTGCATGGAGGACCACGGAAACGAGAGCGCCAACGGTAGTGTCAGAGAGTCCGAGCATATCGTTAGAGAGTGGCCTTCACACCTCCATACGCGGCGCATCCCATAGTGCCGTATCCAAGCACCTCCTCGTATTCCTGGTCGAAGAGGTTGTCGACTCGGGTGAAGAGTTCAACGTTATCGTTCGCCTTAAACGAGATCGCGAGGTTGACAACACCATATCCAGAGAGCGTTGTTCGGGTCGGTGGGTAGGTTGAGAAGTCGTTATCAAACCTCTTTCCGTACACACGCCACTCAACCTGCGAGCTCACGCGAGGGGTTGCTTGATAGTTCACCGTTACACTTCCCTTATTCCGAGGACGTCGGAGAAGGGATTCGTCGGTGTCACGATCCTGTGTCTCGGTGTAGGTGTACGCGGAGCGGAGCGACAGGGATTCAGAGAGGGTTGAGGTCAGGGCCGCCTCTACCCCTTGGGTATAGGCGCTGTTGATATTTTCAAGGACGAACGTTGATGGGTTAAAGGTAATCAAGTCCGTGTAGTCGTTATCAAAGAAGGTAAGCTCCGCAGCGAGTCGATCACGAACGATCTGTTGATCAACTCCGATATCCCATCCCGTACTTTTTTCCGCCTGAAGATCTGCATTTCCATACGGGGAGTAGAGCTGCATGAGCGATGGAGCTTTGAATCCTGTGCCTACTGAGCCACGAAGCTTGGTTAATTCGGTCACGCGCCACGCTGGTGCCACACGGAAGGTCGTTCGGTCTCCGAAGATCGATTGTCGATCGTAGCGAACGCCGGCATCAAGGAACGCCTGCTCATCGTACGAGGTCTTCGTCTCAAAGAACACGCTGTTGGTGTTGGCGCTTCGCCAACCGAAGTCATCTTCATAGGGCCCATATGCGCCCTCGGAGTAGTAGTACGAGCTGGCACGCTCCTTTTCATACTCGTAGCCCAGGACCGATGAGAAATACTTTTTTGGTGCCCAAGTGACGCTCGTCCCTGCATCAAACATGTTTCCGATATAGTTTGAGCGGAGATACTCCTGGCTCTGCTGGTCCGGATCGTTATTGTCGTACAACCCGTGCTCTGTGTAATCGGTCCATGCCTTCGTGGTGAGGGTATCATCTAAGAGACGGGACTCGATCTGCGCCCGATTAAAGAACTCCTCGTTATTGTAGTGACGGTTTGGATCGTCTCCGCCGTAGCCACCGATGTTATCGAGACCAGCGTTGCTCTTACTATATCGGGTTATCAACGCCCCATCGACCGAATCACTTGGACGAAATGCGAGGCGTCCTGAGAGCGCGGTGTTGCGATAGGCGTCCTGCTCGAAGTTTCCGTAGTTCGCGCCGGCGGCGGAGATGTTACCCACGTCTTGCTGCGTCACGCCTCCCGTAAAGTCGATCGCATCGCTTCCATACGAGAGGGTGCCAACGTTGTTGAAGGAGTCATAAGAACCAGCTTCACTCATGGCGCTCAGGTGTACGCCCTTTTTAGCCTGCTTCGAGATGATGTTGATAACACCTCCGATAGAGTCCGAACCATAGATCATACTCTGGGGTCCGCGGATAATCTCGATTCTATCGACGTTCTCAAGGGTGAGGGTTGTGAGGTTAAAACCGCGATTTGGATTCGCGGGATTGTTCAACTCGATGCCATCCATGAGCACCTGCGTTTGTGAGCTGTCGGCACCTCGGATAAACGCTGCCGCGTTTCCACCAGGACCACCGCTCTGCACGATATCGAGACCAGGCACCTTTCGCAGCGCCTGCACCACGGTGGAATACCTCCCCTCTTGAAGATCCTCCTGCGTAACAACCGAGACGGAGCTGCCGACATCAGCTTGTGTAGTCTCTAGGCGACTCGCCGTGACGATTATCTGCTCAGCGTCTAAAGGGGTTTCTACATCTTCGGCTCGAAGGGTAGACACAGGGGCTACGCAGGCGAGGATAAGACCACACGCCAGGCGAGCAGGAACGAACCAACGTTCACGCATACGTTTCCTAAAACTTCTCTATACAGTGACTGCAAGCGCACACCCAATCCACGAGGTGAACACTTGGGAGATAGTGGCACGAGCGACGCTCATACAACTTCACCGTTGCGAGAAGGTCTTCTGGCTTAGGGGTATCGAAACGGCCTCTCCTTCCCATCGCCAACACCCTTCGGGTGGTACGACAGTGGAGTGCGTGAGGCCAAAACCCATTTACAGCGGCGGGACCGCGACGGATTTACACCGTTCTTCCCTGGCGCTCGCAACTGCGTGGTAGGGTATCGGTGCGCAGGGTGCGGGTCAATAACTCATAGCCCAAATCGGAGGGGGTGCCACCGGGAACTCGGGTACGTTCACGTTTACGAGCACGTGCACGTTCACGTACCCTTGTCGTTCAATCGGCCTCTCTACGCCCCTTCCCTTGATAACCCGTTCCGATCCCATTAGAGTAGCGTTGCTGGCTAACCTACTGAAGTTACTTTTATGAAAGGCACGCACCCGCGCATCACGCTCCTCGGCAACAACTCAGGTCGAAACCTCGGAGACATGGCGATTATGTCGAGCATTTTGGAGAGTCTCTCCAAGCGGATGCCGAACGCTGAGTTCTACGTGCCCACTATCAAGCCTGAGTGGGTTCGCAAGCATTACGGCGACCGCTACAACGTGAAGGCCGTGAACGTCATGCCGTGGACCTTGAGCCTTCGACTCCTTGGCCTCCCTACCCTCATCTGCCTCGCCAAGAGCGACGTCGCGCTTATCTGCGACGGCATCATCTTCGGTAAGAAGCTATTCAACCCAGCATTTAACTACCTCATCACCCTGGTATTCCTTGTGCCCCTCGCTCGCCTCTTGGGATGCAAGATGGTGTGCTACTCAACAGGTATCGGGCCGTTCCAAAGCGCTATCAGCCGCCTCTTTGCGAAGTGGACGATTCAAGGGTGCGATCTGGTGATGATGCGTGAACGGGATAGCGAAAAGCTCACGAAGGATATCGGGGTAACAAAGCCCGTAGAGCTGACCGGCGACGCAGCGTTCATAAATCCTGTATCGGATGACAAAGTTGCCGTCTCTCGTATGCGTGAGCTCGGCCTCGACCCAGAGAAGCCAACGATGGCGATTAACGCGACGGCGTACCTCGACACCTGGCTCAATCCGAACGAGCAGCTCTCGGATCCTAAGGGACTTCTGAAGACCATCGCGGCCGGGGTAAAACAGGCTCAGGCGCAGGTTGCGGACACCTTCCAGCCGTTGATCGTCTGCACCCATCCGATGGATGAGGCGACATGCCGTGAGCTCGCCGAGATGTGTGGGGCAAAGGTTTTGACAAACTCAACATACCTCAGCCACGACATTCAAGCGGTGATTCGTCGGTGCGGTATCCTTGTGGGGATGCGTTTCCACTCGATCGTGCTCGCGTCATCAGTCGAGACTCCCGTGGTTGGACTTATCTACGCACCGAAGGTTCGTGGATACCTGAAGCTCCTTCAGTGCGAGGAGTTCAGCCTTGAGCTTGCATCGCTCACCCCACAATATCTTGCGCAGAAGTTGACCGAGGCGTGGAACGCTCGGAAGGAGCTTCAGGAGCGTCAACGTCCTGTAATTGGCGACCTTAAAGAGGGCGCTGAACATGCCGCAGATCTGCTGTGTTCAACGTATTTTGGAACGCCGCGTGAGCGGGCTGTAAATCCGTTGGCGAAAGCGGTGTAGGGGCGGAGGCGCGGATTCCGGCGACCGGGGACGGTCGCCCTCCCGTCCTTGCGAATCAGTGCATGGATAGCGGTCGTCCCCGACCGCCGCTTTGATTGCCCCCTATTGCACCATCATCGTGCCGTCTTTGTTCTCTTCTTTGTTCTCCTCGGCGATTACCGAGAGTATGAGCTCCGCGATTCGAATCTTCTCCTCAAGCGAGATATGCTCGGCTGACTTCAAGGAATCGATGCGTCGCAAAACCTCTGAGATCGCTGGACTGATAAGAATCTCTACATCGTTCATGATTTCCTCTGCGACTTAAATTTCGATTCTTTATGGAGGATTCTCGTAGCCAGGTAGCCTACAAACAGGGTCACTATCTGTCGGCACCTGTGCGCTTCTTAGGATTGATCAAACTTTTTGTAGCGTACACCGAGGTACCTATGACCGCGCTCTACCCAATCCATCAATCCCGATAGAGACGGTCATATCGCTCAAAACATTAGTCACGGATCGCATACGCGCGACGATCCAATCGACGGTGAGCAGAAGAGGTAACATCTCAAGGGGAAGCCCAACTGCCGTCAGCACAAGCGAGAGGGATACCACGCCGGCCTCGGGAACTCCGGCCACCCCGATTGCGGCGATAAGGCTCATCCCAGCGACGAGCAGCTGTTGCTCAAGGGTGAGGTGAAATCCGAAAGCCTGCGCGACAAAGAGCACCGCCATCGCTTCGTACAGGACTATACCATCGTTATTCAGATTCGTACCGATACAAGCTCCCAACCGAGAGGAACTCTTCGACACCTTGAGGGAATCGAGCGCCTCAAGGGTAAGGGGCAAGGTCGCGAGGCTCGAATTGGTACCGAACGCATAGACAACCGGCTTCTTGGCCAATCTGATAAACTCTCCGAGAGGAATTCCTCCGACGAAGCGAATCCATAGCGGATACACCACCGCGATCTGTACGAGCATCCCCGCGATTGCAAGCGCACTATACAGAGCGAGTCCCTTGAAGGGCTCAAATCCGTATTCTCCGACGGTCCGAGCTGTCACACAGAACACCGCAAACGGGACGAGGCGTACCAATAACATCAAACCGGAGCTCCATACGGAGAGGATCGTTCGGATCATGCGTTCCGCCTGGACGAGCTCGTAGTCTGCTTTCCCTCCGGTAAGATGTTGGCGAAGGGACGTCCCGAGCAGTAAGGCGAGTAGGACCACCGCGATAACGTTGTTATCAGCAAATGGAGCTACAATACTCGTTGGAATGATTGAGGAGACGATCTTTCCGAAATCGATAGAGTCCACCTTTGGGGGTTGGACACCCTCAACCCGCGCCATACCCCGTTCGAAATGGCCCCCAGGTTGAACGGCGTTAGAAAGGGTGAGTCCGATGAGAAGCGCAACGCTGGTGTTAATCACCACCACCACGGCGAGCTTGCGGGCGCCAGCCCAGGAGAGCTTCGTGGTGGTGATCGCGTCGACGATGCTGAAGAACACCAACGGCACCGCCATCACCTTGATGAGTTGAATAAAGAGCTTACCTACAAGACCGAGGCCCGTAACGTTGGGTCCAAAGAGCACCCCAGCAACCACCCCAAGACCCATGGCTATAAGGATCTTCCAGGTTAACGACCGTGTCGCATGGGGTTCGTGTAAGGACATATTCTCTCCTAATACCGGGCAGGTCGCTAAAAAGACCTGGGCTCGCCCCGTGCACCGGCTCATGCACGTACATGTGAGCGCACCCGAAACGAAACTGAGTAGCGAACCATCTGAAATCCCTCGATCGATACCCCACTATCAGTAGCTTAGGTAGGCCTCTCATGAAGGTCTTGTCGAGCCCGACTCAAACAATTCGGGCCGTTACGTTGAATAAAAAAGGCTCACGGGCTACCATGCGCGCCCATGAGTGACAATACTAAAGTAATCAATCCCAATATCCGCAACATCGCTATCATCGCGCACGTAGACCACGGCAAGACGACCCTTGTAGACCACCTCTTCCGACAGAGCGGGCTCTTCCGCTCAAATCAGGAGGTCGCAGAACGTGTAATGGACAGTATGGACCTTGAGCGTGAGCGTGGGATCACTATCGCCGCCAAGAACTGCTCCGTAAAATGGGGCGACGTTAAGATTAATATCCTCGACACCCCGGGCCACGCCGACTTTGGTGGCGAGGTAGAGCGCGCGATGATGATGGTGGACGGATGTATCCTCCTCGTTGACTCGTCGGAGGGCCCTTTGCCCCAAACCCGTTTCGTTCTCCGCAAGGCTCTTGAGGCGGGGATCTCAATTATCGTTGTCGTGAACAAGATCGACCGACAAGACGCCCGTCCTCAAGAGGTGCTCAATGAGGTTTACGACCTCTTCATCGACCTCGACGCGACTGAGGACCAACTCGACTTCCCAGTGCTCTACGCGATCGGCCGCGAGGGTGTTGCGATGCACAAGATCGGAGATGACAGCACGACGCTCGCACCGCTCTTCGACACCATCGTAAAACACATACCTGGCCCATCTCACAATCCAGAACAACCGTTCCAGATGCTTGTGACTAACCTCTCGTACTCGGACTACCTTGGACGTCTCGCCATCGGGCGCGTATTCAACGGAACCGCTCGCAAGAACGAGCGACTTGCCCGGATCGGTGAGAAAGGGACGGTGGAGCCCCTTCGCGTTTCGAAGCTTCAGGTCTACCAAGGCATTTCGTTCGCTGAAGTCGATCAAGCTGAGCCAGGCGAAATCATCATCCTTTCCGGTATCGAAGACGTATCGATAGGCGATACGATCTGTACCCTTGAGCGACCGCTTGCACTTCCACGAATTACGGTAGACGAGCCAACGATCTCGATGAAGTTCATGGCGAACACCTCTCCCTTCTCCGGAAAGGAGGGCAAGCTCGTTCAACCGCAAAAGATTAAAGAGCGACTTCACAAGGAGGCTCTCTACAACGTTGCTCTCAAGATCGAGGAATCTACCGAGGACGAGAGCTGCATCGTTCGTGGTCGAGGAGAGTTTCAGATGGCGATCCTGATCGAGACCATGCGTCGCGAAGGATTCGAGTTGACCGTAGGCCGTCCACAGATCATCTACAAGGAGACCAACGGCGAAAAGCACGAGCCTATCGAGCACCTCATCATCGACTGTGATGAAGCGCACATCGGTATTCTCTCCGAGACCCTCTCAATTCGCCGTGGAAAGATGGTAAACATGGTCAATCACGGAACTGGTCGTGTTCGACTAGAGTTCGAGATCCCATCGCGTGGTCTGATCGGGTACCGCAACCAATTCCTCACCGACACACGTGGAACGGGAATCATGAACTCCTACCTCAAGGGGTACGAGCCATACAAGGGTGATTTCATGTCCCGTCAGTTGGGCTCACTTGTAGCTGATCGACAGGGTGAAGCCATTCCGTACGCTATCTTCGGACTTCAACCTCGAGGGAAGATGTTCGTACAACCACAGGATCCTGTGTACGAGGGAATGGTTGTCGGAGAGCACAACCGTGACAACGACCTCAACGTAAACATCTGCAGAGAAAAGAAGCTCACGAATATCCGCGCAGCGGCAAAGGATGAGAACGTTATCCTCACTCCAGTCGTTCCGCTGACCCTTGAGAAAGCGATAGACTTTATTCGAGATGACGAGTTGGTTGAGGTAACGCCAAAGTCCATCCGAATTAGGAAGACTATCTTACCAGCGAACAAGCGCTCATAAGGGATACGGCGGGGCCTTCGGGCCCCGCGGTCGTTTCTGCTTTTCAGCTCGACATCTATCCGTACATATGGAGGTAGCGGTGAGGGTCGTATTACTTGATACCCCCGCTGTGTAGGCAGGCTCAGAGGCTGGGTCTTCGTGAAATCGAGTGGGTAGGGCTCGGTGTTATCCCGACGTGAACGTTCACGTGGAAAGGGCGCTATGTATGAGCCAAAACAAGGGTTTACGTTACCTCTGTGCTCGTTGGCACCCACTCCATTCCACGATGAGTTAAAATTTGTGGGAATCTCTCAGTCTCAGTCATGAAGTTCCCGCTTTTTCATCAGGAGCTGCACCTTAGTCGCATTTTACATAGGATTTAGGCATCTTGTTGATCAATCGCTTGAATGCCGCGGTCTCTGGCTTGGACCTACGAGCCACTTGGTCAAGTCCTCGTGGTACGCGAGGAGGGAAGATGTTAGCGAACGCTTTAAGTAGCTCACTCTTCGGAACGCGTCGCACAGAGCAGGACATCGGAACCACCTCACATTGGAAGCTCTGCCCACTACTGTGGCGGAACACCTGTTCCATGTAGGCGAGCGCTCTTGCCCCTCTCGACATGAAAGGTACGCTGAACTTACCGTTCGCGCCCTTCCATCTTCCAGCTCGAGCCGCTGCGAGGGAGAGGTTGGTGAGTCGGACTATCGTCGCCCGTGTATATTCGAACGGACTCCTCAAGAGCGTTGGGTCAAGTAGCTCGCATTGTC
>JBDLRS010000046.1:0-3017 GCA_039799965.1 Pseudomonadota bacterium | reverse complement strand
ACAATACACGCTCAACGATCCGCTCAAGATCCTGGGCCGTGAACGGTTTCGTGATGAAATCGGCTGCGCCATTTTGCATCGCTTCGACCGCCTGCGTGATCGTGCCATATGCCGTGATCATGACAACGGGCACCTCACTCCCCTTCTTCACAAGGCTGGCGAGCAGTTCGCTTCCCGACATCTGGGGCATCTGCTGATCCGAGATAACGAGGTCGAAATTCTCACGCTCAAGAAGCTCAAACGCCGAGAGTCCGTTGTTGACAACAGTTACGTCGAAATCCTTTCGACTGAGACAGGTCTTCACGGCGAGTTGCATCTGCGGATCATCATCCGCCACGAGTACTCGTTGACGGGTATTGTTCGCGCCGCGCTCTCCTGCCTGATTAGTTGTGTCGTGTGTATCCATACCAGACTCCCCTTAACCTTGAACCGCTCGACGCGGCAAAACCACCGTAAACTCAGCTCCCGGCGTGTTTCTCGCCAAGATCTCACCACCATGCGCCACTACAATTCGTTTCACTATCGATAAGCCGAGGCCTGTCCCCTCTCGGCGACCAGAGGCGAATGGCTCAAATAACCTTGGAAAGATATCGTCAGGAATCCCCGCACCATTATCCCGCGCGATGAGGGTAACCGGCCCCTCAGGATCCGTATCCGAAACGGAGAGCAACACACAACCCGCAAAGCCCGTTATCTGGAGGGAATTGGTGACAAGATTATAGAGACACTGCCTGAGCGCCTGAGGGTCAGCGACGATGAACGGATTTCCTTTCACCGATACCGATATCGTCGCGGTAGCTCCATATAAGCTTGTGAAGTGCTGCGCGACCTCCTGTACCACACAGTGAAAGTTGATTGGCGCGAGATGCAGCTTATTGTTTTTGGCGAAATGAAGGACGTTTGATACCACCTGATTGAGGCTTGAGATGCTCTTCTCGATCTCCTCAACGAGGTCCAGCGATTGAGGCCGCTCGGCGAGATCTCCCTTAAGCATCGACACAAAGAGCGACATAGCGCCCAGGGGATTGCGCACCTCGTGCGCGAGCGCAGCGGCCGTCTCACCGAGAACCGCCAACCGCTCTGAGCGTTTAATCTCCTCATCTTTAGCGCGAAGCTGCTCTCGAAGGTCCTCAACCTCCTGCATGAGCGCCGTGTGACGAAGCTCAAGCTTAGAGCTACTCTCATTAAACCGCTCGATAACCTCGACGAGGTTCGCCATCGGATTAGCCGTCGGGTGCTTCTGCTTAGACGCGAACATTCCGCTTACCCCACGCTTAGCTGATCATGTTTCTTCCACTCAGCGACCTCAAGGGAGGCTTGCATGAGGATGATCCACGAATCTGATGGTGCAAACTGCTTCTGGGCGATCTCTGTCACACGCCGCGCCTCGTCCAGATCACCTCGCGCGATGGCCGCTTGTACAAGCCCATAGTCGCCCCAGCTATCGACGAACGCCTCAGGATAATCGACCTTGCCCTTCTCTACCCAGAACTTCACGCGGTCGTACTGATGTGTCTCAAGCGAGATACCGGCGAGCATACGAACGGCAACGGGTGTCCGTGGGTGATCCATCGGAATAGCTTCAAGGTTCTTTTGAGCCTCAGCATAGCGGGCGAGCTTAAGGTCGACCAATCCAAGCGCGAAGTGTGCCTCGGGGCGATCCTGTGGCTGAACATCGCCAAGCGCCTTCTCAAACTTCTCGTGAGCAGACACGTAGGCGCCGGTGCGCAGAAGGCTCTGTCCCCATAGCAAGTAAGCCCGGCCACGAAGGGGCACACTCTCACGCATAGAGCTGATTGCTTTCTCCGCGTAGAGCGCCGCTTCTTGATACCGTTCCTCCTGATACTCGATTACGCCACGTGAGAGGATCAAACGGGTTCGAATATCCTGGGATATGCTTGGATCGCGAAGAACCGTGTCGAATCCTTCAGCTGCCTGTCGGTTTAGTCCAAGCGCCCACGCGCTCTTGGCGGCGGCGATCCGGGTTTCGGTAACCAGTTTTTTGTTGGGCAGGAGCTCATACATAGCGAGCGCCTTCATGTGCTCCCCGTCGGCCGAGAGCCGCTGCACCTCCGCCGCGTGTTGCGCCACGGCGAGCGCCGGCATCACGAGCGCCTGAATCACGGCGAGAACTAAAGGTAACCTTAGAAGCGATCTCATGGTATCTCTATTCCGTAAGAGCCACATAAAAGGGACCGATTAGTTACAGCCCCTCTCGACCTTCTCCCCCTCGTCGTCACCAACAACGAGCACCTCAATCTTGCTCTCAAGCCCCTTCTTCTTGATCTTCTCAACCAAGGTGGTGCGATTTAATCCTAACAACTTAGCAGCGGCCTTTTTATTCCCGCCCGTCTGAGAGAGCGCCGATGAGATCAACTTGCTCTCGTACGAATCGACGAGCTCATTGAAGTTCACTCCAGAGGTAGGAAGGGTGAGGTCGGAGAGCGAGAGCCCCTGAGGCATCGCCACTTCTTCGGCAATATACTCCGGCAGATTATTCGGCTCGATGATATCTCCATCGCTCAGGATAGCGAGGCGCTCGACAACGTTCTCAAGCTCTCGCACATTTCCAGGCCAGCGATAGCTCGTCATAAGTTCAAGCGCGCTTTGCGAGAAGGTCAGATTAGGACGGCCCGTCTCCTCAGCTTGTCGGGTTAGGAAGTACTGGGCTAGATGACGAACATCATCTCCACGTTCACGAAGCGCTGGAAGATTAACCGGAATTACTTGAAGGCGGTAAAAGAGGTCCTCACGGAACCTACCGGCTTTCACCTCCTCGGCGAGGTCCTTATTGGTAGCAGCGACGACTCGAACGTCTACATCAATCGAACGGGTCGATCCAACCGGGTCAACCTTGCGCTCTTGAAGCACTCGGAGGAGCTTTACTTGAAGCTTTGGGCTCATCTCCGCGATCTCATCGAGGAAGATAGTTCCACCATCCGCCAGTTGGAAACGACCTACACGATTGCTTATCGCGCCGGTGAAGGAGCCCTTCTCGTGACCGAACAACTCACTCT
>JBDLRS010000045.1:0-26599 GCA_039799965.1 Pseudomonadota bacterium | reverse complement strand
GGGGGGACGAAGGGGGGTCGCGATATGGGGGGTGGGCGAGACCACGTGTTGAGTTGAGAGAGGGGGTTCTAACAGAAGTTCTCGCGCTGCTTGCCGGTATTGATCCGAATCGCCTATCAGGGTGATAACCGGCATGGGGGGATACGCTAACGCCACAATCCAAAGGATCCCAACGACTAGGGAGGTCATGCGTGTTGTGAGTGTGATGTGTGCGGGACGAATGGCCATGTAAGCTAGCTATTTCCGAGGTACGGGAAAAGGCTTATACCCCAAACAATTGTACTCCAAACAATTATACTCCAAACAATTATACTCCAAACAAACGGTCCAGGATTATGGCGCACGCCGCTCGGACGGAGAGGTGATTGTACTCGGTCGGGCCATTAATAGGTTTGAGGACGAAATCGGCGCGGCCCATAAGCTCGTCGCTCATACCCCATCCAGTTCCAAACATCACAAGGAACGGTTGATCATCCGAGGCGATGATCTCTCTCATCCCTTCGTAGCTTATTCGGTCCTCACCATCCCGCGCTGAGGTCGCAATCAGCTTTGGCAGCTTCCCGCTTCGTTGCTCGATCTGAAGAATCGCCTCGTCGAGGTCCGAGACGATACAAAGTCGACCCAGAGCGTCCTGTCGGTTGGGGTTGTAAGTTGAGCCGAATCCGGTATCCCAGTGCTCCTTGACCGTCCGAACGAGGGCTCTCACGGTCTGCGCCGGATGCACCACAAAGAGGCTCTGCGCGCCGTACGTGCGACAGCTCCGAGAGATATCGTGCGTGTCGATCAGGGTCACCGACGTTGTAACCAGACGTCCGGTCTTATCGACCATCTTGTCATGAAGGAGCGCTACGTAGATGTGGGATGTGATGGTCATGAATTTATCTTTTTTTGCGTGGTAGCGAGGCGGCCTGTTTTGACCGTGGCCTCTTTGAATCTCCATTCGGCGATGGCTTTATGATTTCCGGAGAGGAGTATCTCTGGAACGGCGAGGCCGCGAAAGATCTCTGGACGAGTATATTGGGGCGCTTCGACCAGCGAACCGTCGGCGAGCTCCGGCGAGAATGATTCGTGAGTCACCGATTCTGCGTTGTGTAGTACACCTGGTCGAAGTCTCAGGGACGCCTCAATAATCAGCATTGCGGGCACTTCGCCTCCCATAACAACGAAATCGCCAACGGAGATCTCCTCGTCGATTGCGATCTCGATGACACGCTGATCAATGCCCTCGTACCTTCCACATACAAAGGTAACGGATGGCCTGTTCGCAAACTCCTGAGCTTTACGTTGATTGAAGCGAGCGCCGCCAGGAGAGAGAAGAACCACCCACGTGTTCGGGTCTCGCTGTTTTACAGATTCGATCGAGGTGACCAGGGGTTCGGGAAGCATTACCATTCCAGCCCCGCCTCCGTATGGCGAGTCATCGACCTTGTGATGAGGGGGAAGGGAGAAATCGCGGATATTGGTTATGGTGGCGTTGAAGAGACCGCGCCCGATAGCTTTGCCGACGAGGCTTGTCCTGAGAAAGCTCTCAAATATCTCGGGAAAAATAGTGAGAAGGTTAACGTTCCACACGAGCGCCCACCGATACCATCGTACGATATAAAAAACGCGGTAGTTTCCGTTACAGAAACGTACCGCGTCTTAGGTAGCATCTCTAACGAGACTACTTCTTCTTGGAGTTCGCCGCTCGAGCCTTACGAGCCTTCCGAGCAGCTTGGGTCCTCTTAACCTTGTGCTCTTCACGAGCCTCAACGTATCCAGGCATAGTCCGCTTGATGATAGAGCGAACAACCAACGTAGGCTTAGCTCCAGCTTCCATCCACTTTTTAACGAGATCCTCTTTGAGGGTGATACGAGCGGGATTGTTCAGCGTGCTGTACGTACCAAGTACCTCAAGGAAACGCCCGTCTCTCTTAGCTTGCTTGTCAGCAGCCACAATACGGTACACAGGGGATTTATGTTTCCCAAGTCGAGTGAGACGAAGAACAACTGCCACAGTAACTCCTTAATACGGTTCCAAGAAAATTAGACGGCGAGCTTACCGAAAAATGGGATGTAGGTAAAGGGTGGGCGTTTTTTCGTGGGGTGGCTCGCCCTTAAGGTTTCTAACTACCTGGAATTAATCGACCTTATGCCTCTCGTGAACGTGCACGTGCGCGTAAACGTGAACGTAACCGGAGGAGAAGCTCCTCAAGGCTATCGATGTTCATAGGGGAAAGCTCGGTGTTCGGGAACGTTCACGTTTACGAGCACGTGCACGTGGGATAGTGGTCCCGGTAAGTCCCTATCGCTTCCCGAACAACCCACCCATATTCCCAAGACCTCCAAACGGTCCGCCGGCACCACCGCCGAACAACCCCCCGAGACCCCCCGGTCCCATCTTCATCAGTTGCTTCATCATTTTTCGCATCTCAACGAACTGTTTCACGAGCTTGTTGACGTCTTCGACCTTGGTGCCAGAGCCCAGCGCGATACGACGCCGGCGACTTCCATTAAGGATCTCGTGATTGCGCCGCTCCTGTGGGGTCATCGAGAGGATAATCGCCTCGATTCGCTTAAGCTCCGCTTCCTGCTTTTCGGGGTCGACCTGTTTTGCGATCTTATTGAGCCCAGGAATCATCCCCATGAGTGAGGAGATACTACCCATACGCTTAATCATCTTTAGTTGCTCGAGGAACTCTTCGAAGGTGAACTGATCCTTCTTGAGCTTCTTCTCAAGCGCAACGCTATCCTCAAGGGAGACCTGCTCGACCGCTTTTTCGATGAGGGTTAGAACATCTCCCATGCCGAGAATACGTGATGCCATCCGTTCTGGATGGAACGCCTCAAGGGCGTCACTCTTCTCGCCCGTTCCGATGAACTTGATCGGCTTGCCGGTTACCGCTCGCATCGAAAGCGCGGCTCCACCGCGGGCGTCACCGTCGAGTTTCGTGAGTATTAAGCCGGTGAGGGAGAGCGTTTGATCGAAACCTTGAGCGACGTTTACCGCCTCTTGTCCGGTCATGGCGTCCGCAACGAGGAGTGTCTCCGTTGGCATGACGGCCGCGGAGATCTGCTTCAACTCATCCATGAGTTCGGTATCGATCTGAAGTCGTCCCGCTGTGTCGATAATCATCACATCGCACATATTCCTGCTGGCGTAATGGCGAGCACGAATGGCGATATCGACAGGCTTGTCACCTGGCTGAGTATCAAACACCGGAATGTTGAGATTCTTCCCGAGGGTCTTGAGTTGGTCGATCGCCGCAGGCCGGTAGATATCGGCCGGCACGAGGAGAGGGGAGCGTTTGTAGGTGTCGCGGAGTAAACGAGCGAGCTTGGAGGCTGTCGTTGTCTTACCGGAACCTTGAAGTCCCGCGAGCATGATCACAACGGGAGGTGAGGAGTGCAGGTTGAGGTCCGCGAACTGATCGCCCATCGTTCTCGTAAGCTCTTCATGGACGAGCTTGATGATCTGTTGATCGGGGGTAAGGCTCTTGAGGACTGATTCTCCTATAGCTTGTTCGGTGACCCGAGCGCAGAACTCCTTCGCCACCTTGAAGTTTACATCGGCCTCAAGGAGGGCGGTACGCACCTCCTTCATAGCGGACTCTACATCACTGGCGTAAAGTACGCCGCGACCGCGAATTTTCTTGAGGGCACCGTCTATCTTATCGTGTAGGAGATCAAACATAGCGGTAGTGTGCCTGAGAGTGCGGCTGGGTTCAACGCTTCTTTGGATGGTTTTGGATAGGAAGTTGCAACATGCTCCCTCTGATTGAGTGCCACTTGGTTGAAGCTAAGCTACTATCTCCATTCTCCTCCTCCTAATCCTCATCCTCATCTTCCTCCTGCACTTGCACCGGGTTCCTGAGCCTTCGTTAGACACGTAGCAGCTTTGTTCCCGAGTAGCCCGTATGTTTACTCACGAGAAGTTCGAGGCATATCAGCTCTCCATGGACCTTATGCACGTGGTGCTGAGGATTCTTGATGCAATCCTGTTTGGACATGCGAGCTTCCTCTCAACGGTGTGCTTCTGAACCAAAGATCGTGACCCCGTTCTCAAGAGTTCGCCATTCAGACGGTGCCGGCTCGGTGAGAGGCGGAGATGGTGCTGATGGCTTGTCAGTGAGGGAGCGAGGTTTTGCCGGAGGTTCATGATCAACGACGAAGGTGTCGGCTTCAAACTGCGGAGGTCGCTCTTTCGTGGGGCGAGGTCCTAAAATCTTCGCGACTTCGTAACGCTCCATCGCTGAAGGAAGGAGGTGCTGAAGCTCCTTGATTCGTTCCTCATTCGCTGGATGTGAGGAGAGGAACGTCGGAATCTCTCCTCCCGTGCCCTGTTCGCTCATCGTCGTCCACAAACTGATTGCGTTGTGGGGATCGTATCCTGCGTCCGCCATGAGGAAGAGTCCGATCTGGTCCGCTTCGTGTTCCTTTCTCTGAGATTCGGGATTAACGATGAGCGCCTTAATCGCCTCTTCGGCCAAAAGGCCCGCGATACCGCTCAAGGCCCCGTAGGCGCCTTGCACCGCCATAACCTGGCTGGCTACATTTCCTCCAACGCTTGCCATAATCGCGCTCGCCTCCTCAGAGGGAGTGGGTTGGGTGTGATGTGCGAGGACGTGCCCCATCTCGTGCGAGAGCACCGCAGCAAGCTCTCCGTCGTTTCTTGCTGTCCGCAACATACCGGTCCAGATGAAGACGAAGTTTCCTCGGGTCGCCGCAGCGTTTACAATATCCCCTCGTAGAACGTAGACGTTCCAAGGGGCGTCGCTCGCGCCAGCCGCATCAGCCAGATTATTGACTATGTCGCGAACTCGGTTGATTGCATCATCGTTACGGAAAAGGGGATAGGTTCGGGTTAGTGCGGCGAGTACCTGTTGTCCGTACTGCTCATCCTGTGAGGTGACGTACTCTCCCGGGGGGATCTCTCCCGGGGCGACCGGTATTCGCGCGGCTCCACATCCGGTGAGGATGGTAACCATCAAAAGAGGGATGAGGAAGGTTTGTCTGATCGTGCTCACAGATTACAATCCTGGGAAAAGAGGCAGATATATGAGAGCGCTTCTGGGGGGGGCGCTTACAGGTAATCCGTGCGCCGGTAGGAGCGTTAGTGATCTGGAAGCGATCTCATCCGTTGTTGCCAAGCTCGCTGAGGGCGGGGTGGTACTCTGATCGTTCCCTGAATCGTTACAGCCGGTTATCGGCAGGATACTCACAAGGAGGATGTGCGCCTGTGTGATTGCGCCAATCCTCCAAAACCCAGTATAGTGCCGGTCTCTCATAGCAACTCTCATAGAACCCATTAGAAGGAGTATTCTAGTGTCCTTTTCAAATGATAGCGGGTGTCGGCACCATATTCCAGCTAACTTTAAACTCCAATTCCCCGGAGAGCGGATCCACAACCGAGTCAGGGAGCTAGGGGCTGAGATCGATGAGTGGTGCAAGAGCGTCTGGGCAGACTCCCGAACGGATGTTGTCGCCATCCCGGTTCTTCGTGGAGGGGTCTACTTTTTCTCCGACCTCTCACGTTGCATCACATCCTCTATTGAGATAGCTCCGGTGAAGACCTCAGCGTACGATGCGGGCACCAACTCAGCCAAAGAGGTTACCGTGGATCAGTTCGCGGACCCCGTTCAGATCAGGGGACGGGTCGTGCTCGTAGTTGATGATGTGTGCGACTCGGGTCGCACCTTGGAACAGTTGGAGAGATCGCTCCTTGAGCGGGGCGCTCGAGAGGTTCGAACGGTGGTTCTTATTCGACGTCTTCTTTCTCGACCAACCTTCGTCCCGTGCTGGGTTGGGCTTGAGTACTCAGGACCGGAATGGTTCGTTGGGTACGGCATGGATGATAACGAACGGTATCGGAACCTTCCCGATGTGTACGTTATCGGACGGAATGAGTAGTGATGATCTCTGGCAACACCGCACACGTGGGTGGCGACCGGGAGGTCACTGACGAGGTCGACTACGTCGTTGACATTCGGCACCTGTCGAAGGTGTTCAAACGTAAGACACGCGCGGTTAATGGCTATACCACGTTCAAGCAGGCGCTTCTTGCTCGTCTCAAGGGGCAACGCACCGTTGCGGACAAGGTTGAGGAGCCGGTCACCATCGGTATCAAGGACCTGACGATCCGTATCCCGCGGGGAGCGTCTATCGGTTTGATAGGACGGAACGGATCGGGGAAATCAACCTTTCTGAAATTAATCACCGGAATTTACAAACCCACCAGTGGCGTTGTGAACGTACGCGGTCGTATCGCCGCGTTGATTGAGCTCGGTGCGGGATTTCATCCCGATTTCACCGGGCGGGAAAATCTCGTCCTCGCCGGCATCATGCACGGCCTGACACGCGAAGAGATCAACGCTCGCTTTGATGATATCGTTCGCTTCGCGGAGCTTGAGCACGTCATTGACGATCCCGTTAGAACGTACTCTTCCGGGATGTTCATGCGTCTCGGATTCAGTATCGCTATTCACACTGACCCCGATATCCTCCTTGTTGATGAGGTGCTCGCGGTTGGCGACGCCGGTTTCGTCGCAAAGTGCAAAGATCGGATCGCCGAGCTCCGTCGATCTGGTAAGACGCTTATCCTCGTAACCCACGACCTCGACGCCGTTGAGCGGTGGTGCGACGAGGCGGTCTGGCTCCATAAGGGGGATGTTAAGGACCGAGGAAATCCACGACGGGTGATCGACGCCTATCGTCATCACATTGAAAAGCAGGAGGAGGGAGCGCTCTTAGAGGAGGATACCGCGCAGGTCGCGGCCGCAACCTCCGTCGACGCAGCTTCGGATGGGCGTCAATCCTCACGGTGGGGGAGTCGTGAGGTCGAGATTACGCAGGTATCCCTTGTCGGGACTGACGGCTCTGAGAAGAGGGTCCTTCATCCCGAGGATACAGCTCGAGTTCGGATGTCGTATAAGGTGCATGGATCCCATGAGGGGCTCGTGTTTGGTGTCGGTATAACACGGGTCGATGGGTTGAGTGTTTTCGGAACGAACACCGATATCGACCGTGTCAACCTTCCGGCGGTTGGGACGAGTGGTGTTGTTGAGTGCGAGATTCCCCGGATCGGGTTGGTAGAGGGCTCCTACACCTTTGACGTCGCAGTGCATCGAACGGACGGCTACCCGTATGATTATCACAAGGATGTGGTTCATTTCTCTGTGCGCTCAGATAAGCGCGAGGTTGGTGTCTCATCACTCACACGCTCGTGGGTCGTCGATGGAGTGAGGTGCTCATGCTAGGAAGCGTAAAACAGGTGTGGCAGTTCAGAACCCTCGTTGGTGCGCTCGTGCGGCGACACATCGCCACCCGCTACCGTGGTTCCCTGTTCGGATTTCTCTGGTCGCTCCTTAATCCGCTCTGTCTGATGGCGGTCTATACCCTGGTGTTCTCGTACTATATGCGGTTTAACGGAGGGCCTCACTATCATCTGATGGTGTTTGCCGGGCTCCTGCCGTGGATCTGGACGAGTAGCTCCCTTATGGAGGGCACCGCCTCCTTGGTGAATAGTGGACATCTTATCACCAAATCGCTCTTTCCTCCGCAGGTGTTGCCGGTGGTAAGCGTTACCGCAGCCATGGTTCACTTCCTGCTCGCCCTGCCAATCCTAGCGATCTTCTCGTTGCTCGCGGGAGTTCCGGTGTCGTGGACCTGGCTTCTGGTGCCGCTCGTTGTGGCGCTCCAGGCGATCTTCTTAACGGGGATCGTGCTTGGCTTGAGCGCGCTCAACGTGTTCTTCCGCGATGTACAACATCTCGTTGGCAATTTTCTCACGCTGCTCTTCTTTCTCTGTCCGGTGGTCTATCCGGTGTCGGTCGTTCCAGAGCGGTTGCGGTTCTTAGTCACCTATAACCCGTTCGCCGCGTTGACCCAGTTTTATCAAGAGATGCTCGTCGAGGGAGTGCTCCCGAACTCCAGCTCGGTTCTCTATGTCGCGGCTATGTGCGTGGTGGTCGGGTTTATAGGCGTGCGAGTTCATAGTCACTATCAGGAGCGATTTGCGGAAGCGTTATGACGGCTACTCGACCCCTTCATCAACTCGTACACACCTTGAGTTATGGAGACGCGATCTCCACTGAGGTGCTCGCGCTTCAGGCCGCTCTTCGAGAGTTAGGGCTTGAGAGTGAGATATTTTCCCTTCACGAGCACAACCGATTGAAGGGTCGCTCAAAGCGTTACGAGGCGATCGGTGAGTGTCCCGAGGCGGATATTATCCTTCACTACTCGATCGGCTCTCCCCTGAACGACCTCTACGCGCACTGGGACCGGGGGCACAAGGTTCTCGTCTATCACAATATTACGCCTGCACGATGGTTTAAAGGGATCAACAATCGGGTCGCCGCTGATATCGAGCGAGGGCTCTCTGATCTTCCAGCGTTGTGCGCTCGGTCACATCGAATCTGGGCCGACTCTAACTTCAACGCTCAGGAGATCGGGGCGCTCGGATTCCCGTCTTCGGTGCTCGAGCTTCCGATCTCGCCGGAGCGGTGGAATAGAGCGCGAAGTGAGGCGATGTACGCCCGAGTGAAGCGAAAGCCCGGCATTAACGTGCTGCACGTTGGGCGTATGGCGCCAAATAAGCGCATTGAGGATGTTATTAAGTCTTTCTACTATCTGAACAAGTTCATCGAGCCGCGCAGCACGTTGTGGCTCGCGGGCATCGATACAGACACGGAGCTCTACTCCTTCTCACTTAGGCGGTTAATCCGCAACCTTGGGTTGGATGAATCCGTAGAGGTGCTCGGTGGTCTCACTGATGAGGAGATCCGATCTCTGTACGAGGCCTCCTCGGTGTATGTCTGTATGAGTGAGCACGAGGGGTTCTGCTTGCCCCTCATCGAGGCGATGCACTTTGGTCTCCCGGTTATTGCGTTTGCCGCTGGAGCGGTGCCCGAGACGGTCAGTACCGGTGGGGTCGTAGTCACCGAGAAGCGTCACTCCGAGATCGGAGCGCTGCTTCACACCTTGGCTCAACCTGGAGATCTTCGCTCACGGATGATCGAGAAGGGGCGGGAGCGGGTGCGCGCGTTCTCCTTCGACACCTTTAAGGCACGCGTTAATGAGCTTCTTACCGGCGGCCAACGTCAACGCGAGGCTCACGGCGCATGATCTCCGTAGGTCTCGATCTCAGCGCTCTCGACCCAGGGTTTAAATCGCACGCCCATCGTGGTATCGGGCGCTACGTCGCGGAGCTTCACAAGTTCTTCGAGTCGCACACCGATCCCGATCTCTCCGTGGGGTTCTTTGATCACGAAGCGCTTCGTCGCAACCAATTGGCGGACAAGCTTATCTCTCTCGTTCCGTGTGGTCGTACCTCCTTGCGACAGCACGTCGTGTATCCTCGTCGGTTGCACCAAGGGGTGATGCGTGAGTATTCCCTGCTGCACTATCCAGCGCATATGGATGCCCCCGCGTGGAGCTCCAAGCCGTACGTGCTCACCGTGCTCGATCTGATCCCACACGTCTTGAAGGATCTCTATCGAGTAAACAAGCCGGGTTGGCGTTTCAAGATCGCGCGCTCCCTTGAGGTGCTGGCGATCCGGCAGGCGACCGTTCTGCTCGCGATCAGTGAAACAACCGCCGACGATCTTGTAAGAGTGCTGGACATTCCTCGGGAGCGGATCGTTGTGACCCCCCTTGGAGTTGACGAGCGGTTCTTTGACGTGGCAACAGCGCGCGCTCAGGCCGCTGGATCGGGGACCGGTTCTATCCGCGCTAAACTGAGCATCCCTCTTGGGAGGCCGATCGTGTTGTACGTGGGTGGGCACGATGAGCGAAAAAATATCGGAAATCTGGTTGGAATCGTCCATCAAGCGGGAGCTGAGCTGAGGTCTCGTGGAAAGGTAGCGCCTCTCCTCGTCATGGCTGGTCGAGTAACCTCTCGAGATGAGATGGATCGGCTCGATACCACCCTTCGACGGTATGGAATGGAGCGGGACACGGTATCGCTCGGGTACGTCTCTGATGACGATCTTAAGGAACTTTACGCCGAGAGCTCGCTCTTTCTCTTTCCAACCCTCTATGAGGGATTCGGATTGCCCGCGCTCGAGGCGATGGCCGCCGGTCTCCCTGTTGTCGCTTCGAATACCTCCTCAATTCCAGAGGTGGTCGGTGAGGCTGGTATTCTCTTTAATCCGCTCAGTGTCGATGATGGGGCGCGGGCGGTCGTGCAAGTTTTGGAGCGTCAAGATACCCAAGACGCGCTCTCACGGGCAGGTGTGGCGCGAGCCCGTGAGTTTACGTGGGAGCGGACAGGGCGAGCTACCGTTGAGGGGTATAGGCGCGCCCACGAGATACGAAACGCGAGGGGCGAAACGGTTGCTTCGCGTCTGGCTCGCGATGAGTGTCAGAAGGTTGAGTCCAGCGGAACGTTCGTATGAGGAGATCGGCGCACCGTTCGGCAAAGGTGGTAGACCTCCAACTCCATCGAGCGAGTGGAAGGGCAACGGCGCTACGAAATCCTTACGAGTGGGTGATCGTTGTGTGTTTGTGTGCTCTCGCTGCCCTGATCCGTCTCGATTTCATGCGGGCCGGGTCCTTTGTTATAGACGCAGACGAAGCGATCGTTGGTCTGATGGGGCAACATATTGCGGCTGGAGCGCCGATCCCTACTTTTTACTACGGCCAACACTACATGGGTTCCCTTGAGGCGATATGCGCCGCTGGACTCTTTTCCCTCTTCGGGGCCTCGCCGTTTACCCTCCAGCTTACGCCGCTTCTATTTTCTCTTACTTTGGTTGTCGTGATCTACGCGCTTGGACGAGAGATCGGCGGAGTGGTTGCAGGTCGCGTGGCGGCTCTTCTCTGCGCGGTGCCCCCGGTGGCGCTCGTGGTGTGGAGTTACAAAGCGCGTGGTGGATTCATCGAGCTTCTCGTGATCGGCGCGTGCGCGATGTTGTGTGCGGTGCGGTGGCTCAAGAGGGACCCGTCGAGCCTCATCTACCCATTTCTTATCTGGCTGCTCGTCGGCATCGGGTGGTGGGTGAATACTCAGATCCTCTACTTCATGGTTCCGATTGCGGGATGTGGCGCGCTCCATCTCCTTGGCTCTCTGCGCGCTGGACGGACTTCATGGGCTCAGAGTACCGTCGTGGGGGCGGTGTCGATGGTGGCGTTCCTTTTGGGGAGCTCGCCGTATTGGATCTATAACCTCCGTCACGGGTTTCCCTCGCTTGGTATGTTCGGGTTCGCGGCGCCCTCGGAGATCGCAACCTACGTTGTCGGTCTATGGACGACTGCGCTTCCGATAATCCTCGGCGCTAAGCATTTCTGGGAATCAAGCCTTACCTTTGGTGGCGCTACCTCGGTTGTGTACGTCCTGTACGGATTGATCTTCGCGATGGTGGTGTGGGAGAGGCGAGGGGCGCTCGCTCGACTGGTTTGTGGAGAGGTGAATAGGGAGTCGCAGGTTGAGCTCTGCTTCGCAGTCATGGGGTGCGCGTGTGTTGTCTTCGCCGTAAGCACATTTGGTTGGCTCTCCCAGGCCCCTCGATATCTCTTACCCCTCTACGTCGGTCTCTTCGTTGTATGCGGGGTGTGGGCGAGTCGATTGTTTCGGGTGTCGACCGCTCTTGGAACGCTCGGGGTATCGTGCATCCTCGCGGTTAATCTCATGTCATGCTACTGGGGCGGACGGGCGTTACCCGGTGAGCCAGCGGTGTTTGAGGGAGATCGGGTGCGGCGCGATCATGCCGATCTGAACGCGACCCTCTCAAGCCTCGGCATCTCCCTTGTTCGCACGAACTATTGGATCGGCTACAGGCTGGCGTTCGAAACTGAGGAGCGGGTTAAGTTCCTTGTGTTGCAGGAGCCGAGACAGGTGCGGATTCCGCAGTATGAGGTGCTTCCGGCTGGTGTATCTGAGGATCTCGTGCCGTTGCTTCTCGTTCCCTCGGAGCGACCGATCTTGGTGGGCGCTCTGACAACACTCGGCTACTCCTTCGAGGAGCGGTCGGTTGGTGGTTACGTGCTGATCCACGATCTTAAGCGTCCGGACCTAGATCTTCATCCGATCGAGGGCGCGGCTATCTCAACCGTTACCGGTGTTGGTTCGAACCCAGCCCTGGCGGCTATCGATGGTGACGAGGCTACCCGATGGGCAACGGGAGCGCCGCAACGGGACGGGCAGAGCTTCGAGGTTCTTTTCAAAGAACCGCAGTCCCTTGCCGCGTTCGAGTATAGCCTCGGTAGTTGGAGCCAGGATTACCCCCGTGCGTTGCGAATTGAGACCGAAGATGTGACGGGTAGGCGAGAGGTTCGTCTGTCAAACGATGAGTATCAGCGACTTCTCGCGTTCTGGAAGGGAGATACGTTTCGCTTCTGGTTTTCGCCGCGAAAAGTGCGTCGGGTCATCTTCACGCAAACAGGTCGTCACCCTATCCTTGACTGGTCTATTGCGGAGCTGAGGTTCTTTACCGGCAGTGTGAGCGAACCGGTTATGGCGAGTGTTGCCGCAAGGTGATAGAGGAAGGTATGGCAATCGCTCGTGCATACTCGACCCTCCTTAGAGCTGTGCTTGGCGTTCTTCTCGTTGTCGGTTTAGTGTCCTTTTTCGATCTCAAGGGGTGTGTCGCCGCGCTCGTCGACATTACGGGGTGGGATCTCGCCGCTATCTTCGCGATCTCTATCGCTCTCGTTTTTGTGAGTGTTCTTAAGTGGCGCTTGTTTCTTGAGCGGCTAGGGATCTGCGCATCGATTGCGCACCTCTTTCGTCTCTACCTCGTCGGCTATTTCGTAAATCTCATCATGCCATCTGCCCTAGGGGGAGATGTCGTGCGCACGCTCTACGTGGGGAGGGATATCGATAAGATTCGAGCGATCTCCGCAACGTTGCTTGAGCGGTATACCGGCTTTATCGCTATGGTGTCCATGGCGTTCTTCGCTGTGTGGTGGGCGCCCGCTGTCTCTTGGGAGATAACGGTTGCGACGGTGGTTATCGGCGTTGCGGCGTTAGGGCTTACGGTGGCTCTTTTCACAGGACGTCTGGTGTGGCTCTCTGAGGCGCTGAGAGTTCCCGTGAAGCTCCACTCAAAGCTCGTTCGGATGCAGGAGGGGTTCTCGTGGGGGCTCTCTGACGCGAAGCTTCTCATTCGGGCTGGTGTCCTATCGCTCGCCTTTCATCTCCTTACGATCGTTAATACCGCAGCGGTTGCGTACGCTGTGGGATGGGAGGGGGTGCCGTGGGGAGATCTCTTTGTCGTTGTGCCTCTGATCCTCTTGGTCGGTGCGATTCCTATCTCGCCCCAAGGTTTGGGTATTCAGGAGGGGGCGTTTCTCTACTTTTTGCACGCCGTGGGTGCCACAACGGGGCAGGCGCTTGCGGTTGCGCTCGTGCTCCGGGGCAAATCGTATGTGTTGGCCCTGTGTGGTGGTTTGTTATGGCTTAGTATCTCGCGAACGCCTTCTGCCTCTGCGGTTGATAGTCGGGTAGAGTCGTAATATCCGGTTGGGCAACGAGCCGGGCTAGCTTCCGGGGGACGTTTCCCGTTCGGCGTCAAGGGTAACGCTCGGGGAGTTGAGTGGCACGATAGGTGGAGCTTTGAGGAGCCGCGCCGCCACGGAATCTTTGCGCGCTGACACGCGTGCTCGCCACACGAGGTTTTCGTTCGGCTGACCGCAGCATCCGCGGCAGGTAAAGCTTTCCCAATTCAGTGACGCCGCGAGCCCAAGACAGGTCTCATACCGTTCGCAGTCGTAGCGTCGGCGGGGTACCTCATCTGATGAGGCAGGAAGGTCGTTACGAGCGATCGTCGAGGTTGTTGAGTTCGGGTCTCCATCGGCGTGTGATTCACAACGCACTTCAAAGGGGCCGGGTGTTCCAATGGATTGGTCAGACATCAATGTCTTGCTCTTCACAACTACGCTTGCTGTTACGCGCACCGATACCACCGATACCACCGATGCCAGTGGGCCCAGTGATGCCAGTTGGGCCAGTGGCCCGACCCGAGGCGAGTACCCCTCGGACGCCGGTCACCCTCTCACAATCTCGTGCCTGGAGCAAACTTTGGGGGTGAATTTTTGTTGATAGTCAAGGCGGTGTTTCGGATTCTCTAACTCATAGAATGAACGAGCTTTAGCGAGGGTGTGTAGACTAAGGGTTGAGGTTCCGTTACCTTCGGTCAAGGAAATCATATGAGCGCACACTTTAGCATTCAGCACTCGTCAACCGGCATCAAGATCCTTTCGGATAAGGGCTCCGGAAGAACCTTTATTACCGTCGTTGATGACGAGGCCTATCTTCCGTTCGCGAAGGCGGTCGTGGACACCTTATCGACAAAAGCTCGAAGCGTTCTCCTTATGAGCTCCTCTGTCACTGAGTCGTCATGGGAGGGGCTCTCCGAGGCCTTGAGCTCATTGATGACGAATCTGAATGTTCGTCAGGCGAGCGTTGTTGGCATGGGAGCGGGGGCGGCCTTGGCGCAGAATCTTGCGCTCTCTCAACCCAAGACCGTGCGATCCCTTGCGATCGTCGACTCCTCTTCGCGTCCTCACCCTACGCGCTGGGAGCGACTTGTCGACTGGGTTGAGGAGCATCTTCCGTTCGGCCTCCCGTTACGGCTCGGCTCCTCTGGTTTCAATGTCAAAGCGTACGTGCATCGGCTTCGATGTCCGTTGCTCGTTATCGCTACAAGTCGTGCAAGCGCTTTCATCCGCGATGAGTTGCAGAGCCTCGCCTCTCGCGCTCCCACAGCGTGGAAGATCTCGCTAGCTGGTCCGGTTGAGGCGCAGATAGCGGCTCTGAGTGACGCGCTTCTTACCTTTCAGGATACTCCAGCAAAGTGTCCTCAAAAGAACGTGAGGGAGTAGTAAGATGGTTGAGTCCGTTGAATCCCCATCTCCCCTCTGTCGGGATTTCATCCCAGAGCTAATCCGTGTCGTTGAGCGGGGAGGTGATGACCAGGGCGTTAGCTGGAATGTGGTTGAGTCGCTTGAGCTCTTGCTCGACGCGGGCGCGTTTAAGGACGCACTTGCGCTTTCGACAAGCGTTGTCGCCATGCTTGGTGATGATAAGCGAAATCGATTGTTTCAGGCATACTCGGAGTTATGTAACGTGTTGCAGGGTGCTCCACTCGCCACCGCGCTTGAGAGGATCGATGCCTTGACGATTGAGATAGAGCACGGTGGTTTCTCCGCGAATGATAGGTGCTGGAGCGCTATTGTGCTCGCTCGAGCTCTTGAGGTTGGTGTGTACACGCGCGCGTTGCCGGAGTCTGAGCTCTTCCGGGCGCGAACGCTTCTCTCTCAAGAATTTTCGAAGGGATCCTCGGCGACCAGCGCGCAGACACACATCAAGGTTGGGATCGAGCTTGCTCAAAGTTATATCCACTGCCCAACCCCCGAGGTTCCGGCAGCGAGAGAGATCCTCTCTCGGCTCTTCGCCCTCTCCCAATCTGAAGGAGTGCCCCCGGAACTGGCGTTCGACGTGGCCCGACTGATGCACCAGGTGGGGGGATCCAATGATATCTCCGCTGAACGACTTCGTGAACTGGCGCATCCTTTGGGGGGGGTTGCCCGGGGATTGGCTGAATTGACGATAGCCCGTCGAGAGCCACGTGTTTCTGAGTCAACCGCGGTGTCCCTTGAGAAGGCACTCATGCTGTTTCAAGAGAGCGCCTATCGCTCTGGAGAATTTGAGGCTCTGGTTGCGCTTGCGAGCACCTCGGTCGAGTGTGAGCATCATGCTAAGGCGTATCGCTTGTTCTCGCGCGCAGATCTCGTCGCGTCCGCCGGTGGTTTCCTGTACGGGCGCGGTGTCGCGCTCCTCGGCCTCTTTCATAGCGCCCTCGCCAGCTCAGAGGTGGAGAACGCCCGTATAGGCGCTGAGAAGCTCCGGATCTTATGCTCCAGTGAGATATTTGTAGCGGCCTTTGGGCTTAACGTCGTAGCAGCTCATCAGCTCCTTGGGAGGTCGGACGTTGCGGCGAAGATCGCGATAAAGTGTGAGAAGCTCTTCGCCGGTCATGGGCTTCGAGAATTAACGGCACAAGCGGCGTTCATGCTTGGTGCCTCGTACGCCAATGATGGCAAATGGAAACAAGCTCGGGCTGCTTGGAGGAGGGCGCTTCTCTGCGACGAGCTGCGGCGAGCGTACATTAGCGCATGTGATCGCCGGGCAGCGTTGGCGCAGGCGATCGCGATGGTGGATTTTACCGAGATTGGAGAGTTGCGGGAAGATACTACCGTCGAGATCGAGAGCCTGCTCGCTACGAGTGAGGAGGCTCTTCGACCGTTCGGGCAATCAACGCAGGCGCTCCAGTCGATGGGTAGAGCGCTTCATATTCACGCGCAGCTTGCGATACTGGCGAAGCGACCTTTGGAGGCCCTCAAGTATCTGAATCGCTCCCGAGAGTGCTTCAGCCAGGGCGGTGTGGAGCGCGAGGTCGCTCTGACTGATAGTCTGGTGGGGCTCGCCCTCCTTGAAGCTTCGAAGCAGAGCGGCACTCGCTTGTTGGATGAGGCGATCGGAGCGTTGCAACGGGCTCTCGATTTCTTCGTTCGCGAGGGGCGGATCTCGATAACGTGGAAGATACGGTACTACTTGGCGGTCGCATGCATTGTTAAGTCTCAACAGGTAACTGACCCGTTACATCGAGAGGCTCATCGACAGATGGCCGCTGGTTTTATTGAGGAGGCGAGCGGTGACGCAAGCCTTCTTGGCGGGGCCCTCGGAATGCTCCGAGCATCAACCGGAGAGGGCGATTTCTCCCCTGGACTGAATCCAGAGGTCCTTGAGCCCCTTCGAAAGTTACTCGGGTTGACCGTCCGACCTCGAAAAGGGAACTCTTCGGGCAAAAAAGCATCGAGTTCAGGATCGTCAAAGTACGGGCCATTTCTTCACTAGCGCCGAAGAGTGAGCGTCAATCGATCGCTGCACAGCGAGGGGGCGTGACCTACTGTTTCCCTGGTCACAAAATCGTCGTAGGATAGCTCACTATGAAAACGATCCTATCTCTTATTCTTCTTACCCTCACTTTGGCGGCACCCTCGCTCGCATTTGGGGAGGCCGTTGCGATTGTGGATACCCAGTGGGTACTTAATCAATCGATCGTTGGAAAAGCCGCTCGTAGTAACCTGGAGGGGCGTGTCAAGAAGGCGCAGGTCGCTCTCGGACAACGGAAAGCTGATTTCGACAAGGAGCGATCGGCTCTTGAGAAGCAGGCCAAGATACTTTCAGGTTCGGCTCTGGAGGCGAAGAAAGAGGCACTCGGAAAGAAGCAGGTCGAGCTCCAACGCGCCTACCAAGATGCACAAGAGGAGTTGGCAAAGGCCAACGAGCAGGAGATCGGAAAGGTGGTAAAGGAGATACAGGCTGCGGTCCAGGAGGTCGCTCAGGAGCGCAAGATGACCTTTGTGTTCGAAAAAGACCGTCAAACCGTACTATATGCGTCCGATAGGATTGACATCAGCGCAGATGTAGTGAAGATCCTGGATAAGAAAAAAGTAGCTCTGTAGGGGAGTTAAGATGGAAACAGTGGAAGCAATCGAAGCTGCTCCGGTTACGATGGATATTTTAGAGATTCAACGATGGATCCCTCATCGGTACCCGTTCTTGTTGATAGATCGGGTTGTCGACCTTGTACCGAACGCACATATCACGACGATCAAGAACGTTACCGCCAACGAGGAGTTCTTTCAGGGACACTTTCCTGGGCATCCAGTGATGCCAGGTGTTTTGATCATGGAGTCTATGGCTCAAACAGCCGCCGTTTTCGCCCGATACAGCGAGCCTGAGCTGCTGAAGAACAAGACGTTCTACCTCGTCGGTGCTGATAACTTTAAGTGGAAGAAGATGGTTGTGCCCGGTGATCAGCTAAAAATTGTCATGAAGAGCGTTAAAAAGCGCAATCCTCTTTGGATCATGGATGGAGAGGTGTTCGTTGACGGAAAGGTTGTCGCGAGCGGAACGCTTACCGCGGCGGCCGCCTAAGCTCGATAGGTCGTTGTAATGAGCCTTATTCATCCAACCGCGATCATTGATCCCGCTGCGCGTATCGGAGAGGGAACCAAGGTAGGCCCGTACTCAATTATCGGCCCGAATGTGGTTCTTGGTCGCGATAATAACGTTGGTCCTCATGTTGTGATTGAGGGGCATACTACGATCGGCGATGGAAATTCTTTCTTTCAGTTCGCGTCGGTTGGTGCAATTCCGCAGGACTTGAAGTACCGAGGTGAGCCGAGCGAGCTGATCATCGGTAATCGCAACATCGTCAGGGAGTGCGTGACTCTTCAGCCAGGAACGAGTGGCGGCGGGATGATAACCCGGATCGGCGATCAGAATCTGTTCATGGCAAACACGCACGTCGGTCACGACACCTTGGTTGGTAATCGGTGCGTATTCGCCAACAGTGCGGCGTTGGCCGGGCACGTGATCGTCGGTGATGGCGTCATCGTTGGTGGGCTCTCCGGGATCCACCAGTTCGTGCGACTCGGCGATGTGGCGATGATCGGTGCCGGAGCTATGGTGAGTCAGGACGTTCCGCCGTACTTCATGGCTCAGGGTGACCGAGCAAAGATTCATGGCCTCAACAGGGTCGGCTTGGAGCGAAACGGAGGCACCCGAGAGGACCTTGCCGCTATTCGGTCCCTGTACCGCAGCGTATTCACCCCAACGGTGGTGCCGGGCGCCCATCGAGTAACCTTTAAGGAGCGATTGGCGGCGGCTAAGGTCGAGGTTGGGACAAACCAGAGGGCCGCGCAGGTTATCGCCTTCCTGGAGACCTCAGAACGAGGGGTTTGTGCCCATCACGGGACAGGTGACGGGGCTTCGGAGTAACAGCAAAGGCCCGAACGAAACCGAAACTCGGCAGGTCTTTGACTTTTATCCCGTAGGCTGGTAGGGTCTCCCAGAAATATTGGTATAAAAAACGAAAAAAAGCGTACCAAAATAGCTAAACGCTTGATATAATTGGAGATAGGAGTTCGCATGGAGTCTTCCACAACTGGAGAGAAGCCAACCACGCTCAGCGGGTTCACCGAGCAGGATGTGGCATTAGGCGCAGTTAAGCTTTCGGCTATGGAGCCGCAAGATGTCATCAAGAAGTATCAGATTAATTCTCAGGATACCGGTTCGCCAGAGGTTCAGGTAGCGCTCTTGACTCGTCGTCTTGAGATTCTCTCCCAGCATTTCTCAACGAATCCAAAGGATCACCACTCACGCCGCGGGATGATGAACATCATCTCTCAGCGTAAGCAGTTGCTCTCGTACCTTAAGAAAGAGAGCGTTCAACGCTACAGAAATACCCTTTCAGCTCTTGGCTTACGTAAGTAAGCTCTGGCTGGAGTTTTGCAAGATGCCACGACATCTGTTTGGTCATCCGATCCTGTCAAAGGGTTGTGTGTCGGCCCAAGCAAGATTCTCGTGGCGTTTGCGCATGTAGCTACACGCTCAAAAGCGTTTCGTATACCAGCACCGTTAACACCTTATAGAGGTAAATCATGTACGTAGTAGAAAGAGAATTTCACGGCAAAAAACTCAGAATTGAATCAGGCCGTATCGCAAAGCAGGCGGGCGGATCCGTTCTTGTATCGTATGGAGAGTCAGTAGTACTCGTCACCGCGTGTGGTGGAGCGGAGAAGGATGTAGATTTCTTCCCTCTTACCGTTGATTACATCGAGAAGACCTACGCCGCCGGAAAGATACCTGGCGGATTCTTCCGACGCGAGGGTAAGCAATCCGAAAAGGAGACCCTTGTTTCCCGTCTTATCGATCGTCCGTGTCGCCCACTCTTCCCAGAGGGGTTCCATCGCGAGGTTCAGGTCGTAGCGACCGTTCTCTCCGCTGATGATGAGAACGATACAGATATTTTGGCTATGTGTGGCGCGTCTGCCGCGCTTACTATCTCTGAGCTTCCGTTCGAAGGTCCGGTTTCTGGAGTTCGAGTGGCTCGCATTAACGGCAAGTTGGTTATCAATCCCGTTCGCAGCGCGCTTGCTAACGCCGATCTCAACTTCATCGTTGCTGGTACAAAGGATGCTACAACGATGGTTGAGGGTGGAGCTCAAGAGGTTCCCGAGGCAGAGGTTCTTGAGGCGCTTTTCTTCGCGCAAGAGCAACTGCAGGTCATCAATGAGATGCAGCTTGAGCTCAAGAAGCACATCGGAAAACCAACGGTGCCGTTCACTCCGAAGGCATACGACGAGGTTCTCTATGGCCGCATGGTTGAGTTTGTAACGCCACTCCTCAAGGTTGCCATCAAGAACCGAGAGAAGCACGCTCGTCGTGATGCCGTTTCTCTCGCTAAGAACACCCTTCTCACTGAGTTCGTGAAGGAAGGTGACGCTAACGCTGCTATAGCCGCGAAGCTCGCCGCCAAGGCGTTTGAGGATACTCACTACACAGTCGTTCGCGATCTCGCTCTCGATGAGGGTGTTCGTCTCGATGGTCGTGATACGAAGACCGTTCGTCCGATATCTATAGAGGTAGGATGGCTTCCTCGGACCCACGGCTCAGCTCTCTTCACCCGTGGAGAGACTCAGTCGATCGTTGTTTCAACGCTCGGAACTGAGGCTGAGGCTCAGCGTATCGATAACCTCCTTGGCGAGGCGTCGAAGACCTTCATGCTTCACTACAACTTCCCACCCTTCTCGGTTGGTGAGACGAAGCCGATGCGTGGGCCAGGTCGTCGTGAGATCGGCCACGGTGCTCTCGCTGAGCGCGCAGTTCGCGCGGTTATGCCGGACATCAAGGAGTTCCCGTACGTTGTTCGTATCGTGTCTGAGATCACTGAGTCGAACGGCTCAAGTTCGATGGCCACGGTGTGTGGCGCGAGCCTCTCGCTCATGGATGCGGGAGTTCCAATTAGGGCTCCGGTTGCCGGAGTCGCGATGGGTCTTATCAAGACCGGCGAGAAGTACGCCGTATTGACCGACATCCTCGGTGACGAGGATCACCTCGGTGATATGGACTTCAAGGTGTGTGGTACCGAGAAGGGTATCACCGCGCTTCAGATGGACATCAAGATCAAGGGCCTTAGCCGCGAGATCATGGACAAGGCGATGATTCAGGCTCGAGAGGGCCGGCTTCATATCCTCAACGAGATGGGGAAGGCCATCACAAAGGAGCGTCCAGAGCTCAGCAAGTACGCTCCGAAGATCGTTACCATCAAGATCAATCCGGATAAGATCCGTGACATCATCGGGCCGGGCGGAAAGACTATTCGCTCAATCACTGAGTCATGTGGCGTGAAGATGGAGGTTCAGGATGACGGAACCGTTTCTATCGCCAGCAATGACAATCAGAGGGTTCAGAACGCTATCGCGATCATCGAGAGCCTTACGCAAGAGGCTGTCGTTGGAAAAATCTACCGAGGTGTTGTGAAGCGTCTTGTGGATTTCGGAGCGTTCGTTGAGATCCTCCCAGGCACAGATGGACTCGTTCACGTTTCTCAGATCTCTGAGGCTCGCGTTAACAACGTACGTGACGTGTTGAGCGAGGGAGATGAGGTATGGGTTAAGTGCCTCGAGATCGACCGACAAGGAAAGATCCGGCTCTCCATGAAGGAAGCCGCGGCTGATATGAAGGAGCAGGGGCTCGCTTCATAAGGTCGTGAAGAGCCCCCTTGTGAGGGGGCTGGAATCCGATACGATAGTCGGGGGTAGGTCGCGTTGGGACCGGCCCCCGATTTTTTATGCCGGGAGTCCCCCATGGGTGGTTTCGTTGCAAGGTGTTCGGCGGGAGTTTCTTGGCAGCTTTGGATAGGTAGCGTGAGAGCCGCCCTGGTAGCGGTGTTTAGTGCGATCACTCTGTTTTTTGCCCCCTCCGCGCGCGCGCAGGATGATTTCTTCAAGCCCGTATCTCAAGCAACCGCAACCCCGAGAAGGCTAGAGGCTGCAAGCCCAATCTATTCCTTCGCGCGCATGGAGCCAGCCTTTAAGGGATTATGCACAGGCCTCGAAGCGGACGGACGTCGAGAGCGGCTTGTCTCTATCGCGGAAGCTGGGGTCGCTCGGGAGAAGGTCTGTATCACCTGCCGCTCCTTCTGGAAGATGATCGTCAGCGCGTGCGGACGGCTCGGACCGCGCCCGACCCCGCCCCCAAAACCGTTGCGAAAAAAGAAGGTGAGAGGGGGGGAGGCCCCTGTCGAAGAGGCTCCGCTGGAGCAGGCGACGACCCCAACCGCGGCGGTTGCTTCCGGCGCTGGCGTAAGACGAACACCCGCTCGTTATCCGTCGACCGAGGTGCTCGATGAAGCCTCGCGTGTGAGTGTGTCCACGTACGCCGAGGATAGTGGAGGTGGGCAGGATGCCGAGATGTTCCGCTATCTGGCCAGGACTGTTGGTGAAGCTCCTGAACTTTCAAACGCCGAGAGGGAGTACTATGATACCTTTTTCGCCTATCTGCTAGCTGCCTGGGCCGGTCGGGTGGACTCAACGAAACTTCCTCCTCCTACACCCTCGCAAGAGCTTGAGTCCCTCTTTGAGTAGAGCCTACACGAGTGCGGGGCGTTGCCTTTTCGTGTTTTGCTTGAAGCGGCGCCAACAGTAGCGGTTCCGACGGCTGCTATAAGGGCAGTTTTAGCCAACCCATCGTTGTCCCTTGCTTTTTTGTTATTGCACTATGCGCTCCTGCCGCGCCCTTTATTGCTACGCACTTCCTCTTCGCTACTCAAAATAAATTGCACCCTCCGGCTCTACTGCGAGGTATGCGGGGTATAGCGGGGTACGGTTCTTATGAACCGGCGGCGGGGTATCGCCGATCCCTTATCATCGGCGAATAGGTGCGGGTTGTGGTCGGTGTTAACAAGGGATCGTGTTGAAGCTAATCTTATCGAATATCGCCCCCAGAATGAGCTCAGGACCGACAGATTGAATTGTTCCGGTGTGCAGGAGATCAAGCGTGTTGCGCTCTCGCTCAGTTTGACCAAAGTTGAGTGTTAGCTGAGGTCTGAGTGCCTCAAGTCGGGTATGTGCTTCAGCTTCAAGTCGCTCAATCCGCTTTGGATCTTTTGAGCAACCAACGCTACAAACAACTACGTTGCGTCCTCCACGCTTCTCTACAATTTGAATACTCGTGCTGCCGCTCTTGTTCGGCTTCCTTCGAACGAACATCAGGCGTCTTATCACGGGACACCCAATTTTGTCCTAGTCTCGCAATCAAATTCTGGTTATTTCAACATGCTAAACTCATGCAAAACAACGGCATGGAAAAATCCCGAAACTCAGGAAAACTGGAAAAAGCCGTTTATATGAAATAATTAGGAGGCTTGGGTCACATCGATGCGGACACTAGCGACGAACTACGTCGTAGAAAGCCCGGCTATTCTGGCAGCGCCATAGGCTGCCTCCTCTCTGTCCTCAGCGAGGACGAGGGGTAGTTGAAATTCGTGTTCTATCGCTTTTCTGACCAGAGCAAGTTTTCTGACACCGTTGCCACTTGCTACGACCCTCTTCCGCCCTTGTAGGAGTTGGCGAGGGAACATGTCCATCAGAGTTGTTACGGTACCTCGAGCGATACCACAAGCGAGCTCTCCAATGGTGAAATTATCCATTGAGAGTCCGCTTATGACCCCGCGTCTTGAAAGGTCAAATCGTTCCCCCCTGAATGATGTGCCCACTGTAAGCGCTCCCGGAAACAGGGAGAGCCCTTCGGAGTCAAGCAAAGGGTAGATGCTGCTCACGTCAGGGGGAGAGCCGGTAATTTTCTCGCAGAAGGATGCTATACTTTCAGCCAACCAACGCATGGCGCTGCCTCCGCAAAGAGAGGCTGCAACGATCAGATACTGATCTCCGATAAAGGGACGAATTTCAGCACCAGTGCAGAGTTCAGAGGAGTTAGGAAATCCATCAACTACAATAGAAAGCTGTCCCCCTGTACCGAGGGTGATTCCCATCTCTTCAGACGGGTTCTGTAATGTCGCGTACACTGAGGCCTGATTATCGCCAATAGGGTTGCAAACGGTAACACTGGGGGACATGCCCCACTGTCCCGCTCGAGCGGCAGTGAGTTGCCCCAACGCGCAGCCTCCTCCTTTAATTTCAGGCATAAGTGTGATCGGGATTGAGAGCGCATGCAGAGCATCGACATCCCATTTCCGCTCTTTGAGGAGGAAGCAGCCCCAACTCGCCGCATCAGAGGGGTCAGTTATCATCCTTGAGCTTCCTACAAGGAGAGCTGCCAGGAGATCCTGAATAGTGCCTGCTGACGCGTACCGATTGAGAAACAAGGGATCATTTTTCGCGAACCACGCTAGCGTGGCACATCCGAAACCAGTTTTTAAGCCAGTAATATTTTTTGACATGAGGTAGTTAGAGAACTCCTCCGGGGCGCATCTCCCATCTTCCCAGGTGATAAGAGGCGAGAAGTCATTCCCAGACATGCAGACTACTCCATGCATCTGACCGGTGAGCCCAATGGCGGTAACTTCTTCGCGGGAAGATGAAGGAAGCGCAAGCACCGCTCTGTCTACCGCATCCAGGATTGCGGTAACCCTCTGCTCTGACCGGGTCGCTCCACGCTCGGTATCAGCGTGTGAGGGTACAGACGAGGCCGCGATAATTTGCCCCGATTGGGAGACGATCACAGCCGCTACTTTCGATGTTCCGATATCAATCCCAAGATGCATAACTATCCTAATTTATTACAGTAAAGTGCCCAGTATAACTGATTTGTTTTACTCTAGCCTTTAAGCTAAATGTGTGGCAGTCTCTGAGTCCCGAAAGAGCGCTATTCTTGCAGCTCTCATGCACGGGCAACTTATATCCGCTTCCGCTTCTTTGTGAGCCTTTGTTTCGATTAGCGCAGGACGCTTTTTTTGTCCACACCGCGGTGCAGCTTAAAAGCATCGGGTTGCGTAGTCACCAGCAACTATATTTTTGGGAGAGAGCCGTTATGGGCAATAGTGTAATCTTGGAAAAATCTGCAGAAACGTTGTTTGCTAGCACCAGGGCGCAGATGAACGTTGGTAGCGCGCCCGTGATGCTGGATGGGGTAGAAAGCCTGCAGAGCCCTGGTGGTTTAGAAGATGTTTGGACGGTTAAAAAATTCCCTACGGGGATAAGAGCGGTATGCTTTGATTTTGATGGAACCACAGCTCTGACCGAGCCGTTTCATCGATGTGCAATTCTCGGCGCCAAGGAGCTAGCGTTGGGAAGACGGTTAACCAAATCTGAAGTTGAGGCGTGTGCGTCAGCGTGGGGGCTTCCTAACCAAGTCTCGTGTGCCATCGTGGCGGAGGCTGCGTCGCAAGCGAAATCACAACCAGTTGAGGCAAGTTTTATCGATCAGATGCGGCTTTCCGCGTTTGAAAAGAGATTTTCGGATAGTAGGTATGGGAAGAGTCCATTAACTTCTCAGTCTAGCGAAAGCTCTCAGTATATGCGTGTTATGATGACGCTAAAGCTTAAGCCTAATCCAGGAGTTAGGGAAATGCTCCTTGCGCTTAAGGCTAGAAATATCCCTACCGTCATCTGTACCGGAAGTACAAGAAATGTTGTATGGCCCATGGTGAAAGAAATGCAGCTCGACTTGTTGTTTAATGAGGAGCTGTCAGTCTTTGCTGATGACTATAGTGCTGATCAGGCAAAACCTGACGCGCGCCCGTATGAGATAGCTGTTGAGAGGCTCTCTTCGCTCGTTCCTGGTTTACAAGCACGAGAGGTGCTTACCTGTGAGGATACCGTTGGCGGCACTCGTTCAGCACGACGGGCGGGATTGGGGCATGTTCTCCTTGTTCCTAGTTGTAGGTACGGAGACGTAAGGATAAAGATTGAGGGTTTGGTTGCTCAAGAACCTAGCCATACGATGGTAAGCATTATTCCTCGTCATGGGCCTAATAGGGAGCTTTTTGGATTGAAGAGAATTGACCCCACATAGAGATTGTGTGTAAGGCATGACTTTTCTTTTCCGGTTGCTCAGATAAGGTGGTTTAGCAGGTTGTTACGCGAAAGGTCCCCTTAGGTTTTTAAAAGGCAACTCTACGCCAACGGTTTTAGTGAATACTTCGATTCTTTGGATCAGGCAGGATTTTTTTGTCGCGACGTTGACAAGTCTCATAGCAGGCTTATCAAGCCAAACTTAGTACTACGTGCAACTCATCTCTGCTCCACAACTCGGCTTTTTGAGGGGGCTCTGCCCTACCCTCGTGGGGTTTTGGGTGTTGCGTCCCACATACCTGAGCCCAGTTTTGGCTAGCCCGATCCCACATAACCGACTCCAGTTGAGAGGGGTCGGATCCCACATAGATGAACCCAGTTAGCGGGGGTAAATCCCACATAACTGAGCCCAGTTTCGGGGGGAGAAATCCCACGAATCCGACCCCACCTCAAATAGTGTCTCACTCCATGTCTAAAGAGTTATGGAGGAGTCACATGAACACACGAACGAAGAGGCGGATAGTGGAACGAAAGATAGTTGAAAAGCTGCGTGAGGGGATCGGAGTAAACCGGATCTGCCGGGAGCTTAAAGTTGGTAAACGTAGGGTTCAGGACACCCGGCAGCGAGCGCTCGAAGCTGGGTACTTAGACGGGTCGACACCGATTCCGGCATACCGATATGGCTCAAAATAAATGTTACCGAAATGAGGTGATCGCACCTGTTCGGTAAGGTCGTTGGCTCATAATTCCATGTTACCGAAATCGAGGAGGTAGGCATGGAAGAGGTAGTAAAACG
>JBDLRS010000044.1:0-28989 GCA_039799965.1 Pseudomonadota bacterium | reverse complement strand
TTCCAAGCTATGCCTTCAGCCCGCATGATGCCTGTTTCGGGTACGTTCACGTTTACGTGCACGAGCACGTTCACGTCGGGATAACACCGAGCCCTACCCACTCGATTTCACGAAGACCCATAATAATGATTGAGAGAAACAAAGCGTCTGACAGGCTTAAATTGAAAGAGACCGTTGCATCCTGTCTTTCACCCTTTGTAACAGCCCCGGCTATTCGAGGAGCCATGAGCCACAGTTACCATGGAGGGAAACCGTTAGTCGAAGGCAATTTCGTCGTGGTGACACGGGGTGAGAAGGAAGCCGGATTGTTTTCCGAAGGGGAGCGTGGTTACTCAATCAGGCTTTTGTTTATCAAATCCCGAAGAAGCCGATCGTCGTGTATTGGTTTTTAATCAGAATGAGTCACCTAAAATTTGCAAATACAGCCGGTGATCCGCCACCTATAGCCCTGATGGTTTAAAGTTCCCCAGGTTCGGACGGGTGCACCCGAGCTGTTGAGATCTTGGCATTTCCATGCTACGCTCAGGAAATGCCAACCCAATGGATTTTTAGGACATTACAGCAATCTTTTGGGACGAGCTCACCTCTAGCGCTGTTTCCTGTGTGGCTGGTCCTTGGGCCACGCCAAGTGGGCAAAACCTCTCTGCTTAAGCACTGTAGCGCTCTAGACCGCCAGTATATCTCCCTGGACGACCTTCCGACTCGCCGTCGTGCCACCGAATCGCCGGACCTCTTTACCCAGAGCATAAAGCTGCCAGTGCTCATTGACGAGATTCAATATGCCCCGGAGCTCTTGAGCCACATTAAGCTTCTCGTGGATCAACAACACGAACCTGGGAGTGTGTGGCTCACAGGATCGCAAAACTTCGACGTCATGCGTGGAGTGAGAGAGTCGCTAGCGGGGCGAGTCGGTATCGTGAACCTTCTCGGGCTAAGCGACGAAGAGAAACGAATCGATCCCATCAATGCACAAACACTCTTCGAAGGCATACTAGAGACAACCTTCCCTCGCCTCTATAATGTCCGAGATCTCGATAAGCGGGCGCTCTTTCTAAACAGCTACCTCCAAACGTACGTCGAACGCGACATTCAAGCTCTTCTCGGAGTGCAGAAGCGCCGAGAGTTCGAAGTTTTCTTAAAGATGTGCGCTCTCCGCACCGCGCAGATTGTTAACTACGATGACCTAGCCCGAGATGTCGGGGTTTCAGCTTCGACGATTAAAGACTGGCTCTCCGTCCTTGAGGATAGCTTCATCATCAAGCTTGTCCATCCGCTTCACTCCAATCGAACCAAACGACTCATTAAGAGCCCAAAGCTTTACTTCTTGGATATGGGGCTCGCCGCTTACCTAGGCGCATGGCTCTCGGTTGAAAATCTGCTACACGGTCCACTCGCTGGAGCCGCTTTTGAGACCCACCTGTTTGGCAACCTTCTGCGACATTGCTTACACCGCTCACGCCCGGTAGAAATACACTTCTGGCGAACACGGGATGGTGAAGAAGTTGACTTTATTGTAAGCACCTCCCGCGGCGTTACTCCCGTTGAAGTAAAGCTCGGAATGCCAAACCCGCGAGAGCTGCTCTCGCCCAAACGTTTTGCAGAGTCAACCTGGAGGTCAGGGGTTGTGATCTCCGCCGCAGCACTAAGCTCTCCCAATCTTGTAGGAAGCACTTTGTGTGAAGGTTGGAACCTCGGGACTCCGACCGATTTGACCTTTCTCGACTGATGGATGCTGAAACATTACGAAACGTAAGCAGCACAACGAAAAGTCTATCAAACAGCCGCGCCTCCGCTCCGCTACGGCTTCCAACGAGTCCCCCGTAGTTGTAACGAGAAGGGATGGGACAACCCCTTCCCACCGGAGTGGCCAAGGACCCAAGTCCCAACGATCAAGTCTGCAACTTCCGGGCAAGGATACGACCAATGTTGTCATAGGTGCTCATCATGCACCTTCTGCTGCGCCCCTATATTCTTGATCCTAAAATGCGTAGGGGCCGCAACCGTACTATAGCCCGTTAGGAAAATAATGCTACGCTCGTTTTACGACGAAAGGCTCGCACCGTCTGTTGATTTTTTGTGGCTCTTTATGGAATCGAGTGGGTAGAAGTGGCGTTTCCGGACGTGGCGGGAGGCCTATGGGATCAATCGCACTGCGGTCGTGTAGCTCGAAACTCGCCCCTTATCGCTCTTAAGCTGCAGACTCAATTGAATGATCTCTGGTAGCTTAGCGGCTTTCGGGCCCTCCCATGTATCGCTCCACTCAGCCGTGCTTTTATCGAAAAACTTATAGGTGAGGTTCACGAGCCGATTTGTGATCGGAAAGCGGATGAGATCCTTGCACGCGACGTCGAAGGGGGGACGGTTTGCGATCTCATCACGAATGAGGAGGAGCCCGAGAGTATCTCCACCCTTTTGGTCGGGGTCCTGCTCGACGAGGTAGGAGATCTTCACCGGTCCAGAGTGAGAATTGCCGTTATGGACATATTGAGCGGCGTGCTTCGATGAGAAGATGAGGCTCTGACCTTTGCCGTTCCCCTCGTTATTGGAATCACTCAGGAGCGCCGCTGGGAGACGGGTTGAGGCGTTGCTGCCCACGTTAGCGCAATTCGGGGGAAGTCGGGGGGTTTTTGTGGCGAGTTGGAGTTCTCGGGTAAGGCGCGTGAGCACGGAGTTCGCCACGAATACGGCGTCCCTTTGATCGTCTATCTCCATCTTTGATTCGACGAGGGTTGTGATCATGTTGTAATTCAGCAACACCATGACTGAGAGGATGCCGAGCGCGAGCGCCACCTCAATCAGGGTGAATCCGGCAGCTTGAGCGTTTCTGGGTGCCATCTGGGCTCTCATAATCTCCTACATAGCCATGAGATAGATGATGGTGAATGATTCATCGATCTCCTTCCCCCACGTGATACGCAGGAGCATCTTTTTCATGGGGTCTTGTCCCGTATTGGGAAGGGGGACAACGAGATCCTCGGACGCGAAGCTTACGACAAAGGGAGCAAGGGCGCTCTTCTCAAGTTCATCGGTTGGATCGGGTATGGACCACTTCTGGAGTGCGCTGATCGCTGGGTCTCCATCAAAATTTCCGACGATTCCCTGAGGACCGAGAGCTTCAATGGAGGCCATAATGCGGCGGCCGAGAAGCATCCCTTGTTGAGCGTTCTTATCACGGATCGTTCGGGCGATGGCCGACGATTGCATCCCCACCAGTATCCCTGAGGCGGACGCCAAGATGATAAGGGCGACCATAACCTCAATGAAGGTGAAGCCAGCCTGCGTGTGAGAGGTTCGTCGCATATCTTCCTCCCTTAGTTCAAATTCCATTTGAACTCTTTATACTCTCGATATACCTCCGCCATTCCGGTCCAGGGATTGACGAGGATGGTGACCGGTTGTCCAGGGCCGATTGCGATGTGAATAACCCCGAACTCAGAGGTGCCCCGCGGAGAGAATATGAGATAGGGGTTTTCCCGTTTCTCACCCACTGAGACCTTGCCGCGCGGATCCATCACATCGAGGAACTCCATCGCTCCTGGAAGTGTTGTTGGCTCCGCCAGGGAGGGCATCGAGGGTGGTGGGATAAGGGTTCCCTGACTTCCCATGTCGGGACTGAGCATCGCGGAAAGCTCCAGTTGAAGGGGGGGGATATTGGCGCCGGGGGAAGAGGGTGATGATGCCGCCATACCGTCACTGGCGTTGCTGATGACGCCGACTCGATACTGTCGATTCTCCAAGTCGAACTCGAGGCGGTAGAAGCTCTGGTCCATAACAGCGGCGTTGTTCAGATAGACAACGAGGTCTCGCAACTTGCGGAGCGCTGCCTCCTCCTTCCAGAAGTTGATATCGCTGAGGCGTACCGAGAATATCCCGATCATGAGACCCATGATCGTGATCACAAGAACTAACTCAATAAGGGTGAAGGCTCGTTCTGTGTGACCTTTGGGATAACTCGGCATACATCTCGCTTTACGGTCCTGTCACGATGATGTCAGCGCCTGGCCCTGAACCTCCCTCTCTGCCATCGGCACCGAGGGATTTCATCTCGTAGCTACGACCACCGTCGAGAACTCGATAGGTAATCTGTCGACCCCACGCGTCGGTCGTATCTGCGCTCTCAAGCGCCTTGATATCGGTCGGAAGGGTGTTGTTCCGCATTTGGTAGAGGTAGAGCGGCCCTTTGGCGTTGTTCATCTTTGTCTTGGTCAGTTCGACGCGAGCCTCATCTCCCATGGAGAATACGTTCTTGAACAGGAATCCCATCGCGATACCGATGATTACCAATACGATGATGATCTCGATCAGGGTCAAACCGCGCTCTTTGGCGGGGGTTGAGAGTGCTTGGAGGCGTTGAATCTTCTTTTCTAGTGTGGTCATAGCGATCTCTTCTACGGTTGCGATGATTTGTTATTTGTAAAAATCGGCGCTTTAATACCAGACTGGTATGTGTATCCCCATTTGATTCTCACGTTATGGAGACGCAGGCAACGGTATTTTCTTCACTTGTTATCCCCCCGGTCGTACGGCCTGCATCAGCTTAGTCATCGGCATAAGCACGGAGATAACGATAGAGAAAACGAGCCCTCCGAGCACTATCATCATCAGTGGTTCAATAAGGGATGTTAGTCCAGCGATAGCGGCGTTAACCTCGGAGGTGAACGATTTTCCAGCTTTGGAGAGCATATTCTCCATTTTTCCGCTCTTTTCACCTATCGCCACCATTTGGGAGAGAAGGTTAGGGAAGTAGCCGCTCTTGGAGATCTCCTTGGCGAGGCTTCGTCCCTCGCGCACCCCGTCTCGAGCCTCCTCGAGCGCCTTTCGCATATGGACGTTGCCTACGATGTTCTTGACGATATCGAGCGCTTGAAGCAATTCAACGCCGCCGTTGAGGAGTGTTCCGAGGGTGGTCGCGACACGCGCGGTGGCGATCTTTTTGTAGATCGGTCCAAAGAGGGGTGCCTTCAGGAGCTTCGCGTCGAACCACTCCCGTCCTTTGGGCTGTCTATAGTAGTATCGCACGAGGCTGATTGAGAGGGCGATCAGGCCGATGATCGCCCACCAGTATCCGGTGAGCGCGTTTGAAAGGGCTATCACCGCTCGAGTTGGAAATGGCAGGTCGATCTTCTGTTTGATAAAGATCTCAACGATATTCGGAACCACGAAGGTCACTAATCCTATCACGACTAGGGTGCAGAAACCGAACATAAGTATCGGGTAGAAGAGTGCGGATGAGATCTTTCGGCGAAGCTCCATCTGAGCCTCGTAGTAGTCGGAGAGGTTTTCGAGGATGGTATCGAGGGTTCCGGACGCCTCGCCCGATTGCACCATGTTAACGTAGAGGCGCGGAAACACCTTCGGATATGCCGCCAGCGCTTTCGCAAGCGAGCTTCCCTGTTCTACCCGCTCCTTGATGTTCACGACGATCCGTTTCAGGGTTGGTGACTCAACCTGATCGGCGAGCGCGTTAAGGGCCGCGACGAGGGGTAGGCCCGCGTTCGCGAGGGTCGCAAGCAGTCGTGTCGCGACGGTAAGCTCCTTGAGAGATACCCGATCGCCGAAGAAGTTCTTTACGTTCTGCTTGTTGTCCTTCGCGGCTTTGATCGACTCTTTGATATCAGTGGGAAAGATATTCTGTGTGCGGAGCTTTGAACGGGCCGATCGAAGGGTGTCGGCGTCAACGAGGCCTTTAATCCTCTTTCCGGTCCCGTTGAGCGCTGTATATTCGTAAATCGGCATACCTTCTTTGCTAGCTCACTTCAACAAAGTCGTCATGGGTCGCAAGGATGACCTCCTCGACCGAGGTCGCTCCTTGGAGTACCTTGCGCCCACCGTCCGCACGAAGGGTGCTAAATCCGCGCTTCACCGCTGAGTTCTTTATCGTGTTTGAGTCGAGGCGCCCTATGATCTGTCCTCGCACCTCGTCGTCAATCACGAGGATCTCGTGAATACCGAGTCTACCGGCATACCCGCTTCCTTGGCAGTGCGGACACTGAGAGGTTCCGGGTCTGAAGATCTCACGGCTGGCTACCTTGGAGGGATCTAATCCCAACTCCTTTAACTCATCGTCGGTGATCTCTCCTGGAACTTTGCAGTGCTTGCACAGTCGTCGAACGAGTCGTTGCGCGACCACGGCGAGAAGACTGGAGGATACGAGGAACGGCTCGACACCCATGTCTACCAGTCGAGTAACCGCGCCGGCGGAATCGTTAGTATGGAGGGTGGAGAGAACCAAGTGTCCCGTAAGCGACGCTTGGATTGCGATCTCGGCGGTCTCTCCATCTCGAATCTCTCCCACCATCACCACATCCGGATCCTGACGTAAGATGGCTCGCAGCCCACTCGCGAAGGTGAAATCAATCTTGGAATTTATCTGCATCTGTCCCACACCATCGAGTTGATACTCGATCGGGTCCTCTACGGTGAGAATATTGAGGTCCGGCTTGTTGATGTGGGTAAGACACGCATAGAGTGTTGTGGTTTTACCGGAACCGGTTGGGCCAGTTACCAGAACGATACCGTTCGGCTTCTGCAGAAGCTTCTTCATCAGCGAGAGGTTGCGCTCGTCGATGCCGAGCTGATCGATATCGAGCACCGCTCCCGACTTGTCGAGAAGTCGCATCACGATTCGCTCCCCGAACTGAGTCGGGACGGTCGATACACGGATATCAACGTCTTTACCGGCGATCTTCAGACCGATACGTCCATCCTGCGGTAGTCGTTTTTCGGCGATGTTCAAACCGGACATGACCTTGACGCGCGAGATGATAGCTGCTTGAAACGATTTCTCCTCGCTGGCGACATCGTACAGCACTCCATCAACTCGGAACCGCACTTTGAGTCGATCCTCGAACGGCTCGATATGTACGTCCGAGGCGCGTTCGGAGCTCGCTTTGAAGATGATAGCGTTGACGTACCGAATGATAGGCGCATCATCGTCATCGGAGTCGGTCACGTCGATCTTGAGTTGGGTTGCGAGATCCTCGTCATCCTTGCCACCTGAGTCGCCCAGGTTGCTCGAGCGGTCGGACATAAGGCTCGTTCGGATAGAGTTAATCGCTTTCGTTACCTCGTCAGGAGAGGTGACGAGTACCTTAATCGGACGTTCGTAGCACACGCGAAGCTGGTCGATAGCCTCAACGTTAAGGGGATCGGCGGTGGCTACCACCACGTGCGAGTCATCCCCACCAACTGGGACCGTCAGGAATTGGCGACCCCATGAGCCAGCGATACGATCGAAATCACCCCGAACCGGATCCCGGGGAGGAGAGGGATCTGGAAGTCGGTCAACGTATTGCATCCCAAGGAATTGAGCGAGGACCTTGCCTTGCGCCCCATCTGGAATGGACTGCTGCGTTCCTACCTGGCTTGGTGATGGATTGTTCATCGCGATCCCTTCTTAGCCCATGGGCCCTTTCCAAGATTCATTATCTCGTATGGAGAGAGAGAGTACCAGGAGCCGAGTCGCGGGTAGTCTAACTGAGCGGCCTCTTGAGAGGAATACGCTGAACGGATACGGACTGGTATACTCTGATTGTTCCACGAGTAGCTGTAGTCTCCGCGAGGAGCGAAGAACTTCTGAGCCTGCTCAGAGCTCTCAGCCGGTATCATTAGTCCGCCAATTCCGTGTGAGCCCTTGCCGAGAAAGGGGAGGTCCTTCTTCGCATCCTCCTTACGCGCAAGCTCCACCACAACATAGGTTCCCCGACTCTGGGTCTTTCCGGCCGTCGCTACCGAGCTTCCCTTAAGAGAGGCACGTGGCGACGCCGAGGATGGAAGGGAGTCGAGATCGAGAACATCACTCTTTCCCTGTCCATCCGGAGCGTCGAGGTCAAGCGTTCCGCGGCTCGGATCATCCACGATGACGTGCTTCTCCTTTGGAGCCTTTACCACTTTCCCCATAACTCCCTCGGTATATTTCTGAGGAGGAAGGATGGTCCCCGGCTTAGGTCCCTCGTACGGAACCGACTCTGCCACCTTGTCGATGCGGTTGTTCTCAAGCACCTCTTTACGAGATGGATTGACGTCGTACGCCGCGATGACATCCTCAAGTCGATCTCGCCCCTCGATCGTCGCGTCTCGAGCGTCGAACTGATCCTTCACGATTCGAGGGGTGAGGAAGATGAGGAGGTTCTGTTGCAGACGCGCCTGCGTGTTAGCTTTGAAGGCGTGACCGAGAACCGGAATATCCTTCAGGTACGGTACACCCTCATCGGTTTCTCCGGTGTCATCGGAGATGAGTCCACCGGTGACGATCATCTGACCGTCCTTAGCGATAATGGTGGTCTCGCTCTGACGCTTTCTCGTTGTTGGACCCAGAGTTGAGTTGATGGTCGACTCATCCAACGCGGAAACCTCTGTGAACACCTTCAGCGTCACGTAGTCGCGAGAGCTAATCTGCGGTGTGATTCTGAGCGTGATACCAACGTCCTGACGATCCACCTGATTAAAGGTGTTGTTCAGGTTCGTGGCGTTCGTTGAGGTGCTCGCGAGGAACGGTACGTTCTTACCCACAACGATCTGCGCCTCTTCGTTATCTGTCGCCAGAATGGTCGGCGCGCTCAACAGGTTTACGTTGTTGTTTCGTTGCGCCGCGGAGATGAGGATGCTCTGCGTCGGGATAGTCAGACCCCCTGGAAGTTTCAGGGAGCCAGCGCTCGCGGCGGCGAGCGTAAGACCCTGAAGTTTTGCCGGCTCAGTGAAGAGGGTGTTGAGGCTATTGGTATTCGCGAAATCGCTCTTGATAAGACCTCCGCCATCAGCTCCCCCGGTTGAGCCCAAGAATGATGTGCTCGTACGGATGCTATGATCGATCGATACTTCAAGCAGCGTGGCCTCCACGAGCGCCTGGCGCCGTTTTACGTCTATCTGCGCGAGCAGGCCACGGATTCGCTCGTAGTCGAGTTTGCTAGCAGCGATGATCAGTGAATTGGTCGCGGGGTCGGCGGTTATGTTGATGTTCTCACCGAGCTGCGTCGACATCGGACCTTGCTGTCCACCACCAGCTCCGCCAGGGGATCCACCCGCCCCGCCAGCTCCTCCGAAGGCTCCTTGATTTTGAGACGAGGATCGCTGCTGAGAACCAGAGAGTCCGCTTCGTGACGATGAGCTACTTGATAGCCTGCCGGGCCGTGTGCCCGTGGCTCCTGCGCCCGTGGCTCCTGCGCCCGCACCGCTGCCACCCGCGAGTCCAGAGAGAACTTGCGCGAGCTCCTCCGCGTTGGCGTGTTGGCAACGGTAAACGTAGAATTTGTTTCCAGAGAGGTCGAGTTTGCTGTCAAGCTGTGCAATTAAGGCTCGAACCCGAGCGGTAGTGTCGCCGTCGGCTACGACGATGATCGAATTCGTGCGTTGGTCGGCGATGATCTTCGGCTCGATTCCTCGGGCCGCGACCGTCCTACCGCCTGTGGCTAACCGTGACGCTCCTCCAGCAGGTGGGGGAGCTGCGGCGGCGGCGGGATCCCCGATAGCGGCTCGGGCCATATCGGTAGATCCATCTCGTCTATTTCCTTCGCCGAGGATGTCGCCAAGTTTCTGGGCGATGTCTTGCGCGTCCGCGAATTGGATCGGGATTATGGTCATCTCTCGATTAGAGAATGGCACATCCAACTCATCCACGAGTTTTACGAGTCGCTCAATATTATCCTCTGAATCGATGAGGATCAGGGAGTTCGTTCCCGTGTACGAATTGACGAGACCGTCGGCAGAGACAAGCTGTGAAAGGATCTGTTGGATGTCCTGAGCGTTAACGTATTTTAAGTTGACGAGTCGTGTAACGACAGCCGCTGTCGCTTTATCGGGGCGCGATTCCGTGAGGGTAGGAATGGTGCTCTGTCTCGCCTCTTTTGACGGAACTATCTTCCAGATGTTATCTCCGATCGGAACGGAACTAAAGCCCTTAAGGGCTAGCACGGAATCAAGGATACGAAGCGATTCCTCAGCCGATACCTTGCCAGGAAGGTAGATCGACACCTTTCCGCGAACCTTCTCGTCGAGGATGTAGTTACGCTTAAGTTTGCGAGAAAAGATACGGATGATCGAGGCGATCTCGGCGTTCTTGACGTTGATCTCGGTGTTCGAGTCCTTTGCGATGTCGTCCTCAGCCCCCGCTGGTCGCGCTCCACCTGGTCGTGGCTGCGCGATGACCGGAGCGATAAGGCTCTGACCTATCAGAGCTCCCGCCACCATAGCTTTCATGAGGTGTGTGAGACGTTTCATGCGTTACCTTATGGTATATTTAAATTCCCTGTCCTGCTTCTCGCGCTCGAGAACCAAGTTGATGCTGCGTTCCTGTTTTAGTTGTTCAAAAAGCTTTAACGCCTGCGTAATGTCGGCGAGGCTGTTGCCGTTGATAGACTTGAGGATATCGCCATTTTTCAAACCGATCTTCTCGTAGAGGCTGCCGGTCTTGATTGCGAAGAGGCGTAGGCCGATTGATCGACCATCCTTGAAGTATGGAACCGCGCGGGCCTGCGTGAGCAGAAGAGGTAGGTTTTCAAGTCCCTTGTCGAGCTCCGCCTCATCCACAACGAAGTCATCGCCATTCGAGGAGATCCCATCACCGGTCGGCGAGTCTCCGCCGCCGAAGTCGTCCAGCCGCAGCACCTCAAGTTTTCCAAGGCGCTCGATCTCCACGCGGTCTTGATGGATCTTCTTGAGTGTAGCTTGCTCGAAGATTGAATCACCAAGGAGGAACATATCTTGGGTCTGCTTCTTCTTGTCCTCGATGATTGCGTACGGTTCTTGCCCATCGGTGACAAAGGTGCCGATCAGGGTGAGACTCAGAGGGCTTGGGGGCGGTGCCGTGTTCGTGGCGACCGGAGGGCCACCAAGCGTTCCGAATACCTTGGTATCGGAGATGATCTTCCAGTTGCGCTCGATCTCTGGGGTCGGTTGAGCGTTGGAGGTCGACGTGCTCAGTATCGTTCCGAGACGACCCTCCAGTTCGCTCTCGATGCTTTTTCGGGAGAGGGTGTCCTTAATCGCCACCGAGAGGAACCACACGAGTGCTCCGATCGCAACGACCATCGAGAGAAGGCGAACACCCCTGGTTATTAACACGATGTTTTGGCGCCGCATCAGGCGATGAAGGATCTGCGCTAAATCGAGGTCCTTAATCCCTTGAAGCGAGAGAGAGTTTGCCACGTGCTACCTATTAAAACCGATACTGCAACATCATAACGCTTAATGTTTCGAGGGGTTAGTGAGATACACAGTGCTCACCGATAGGTCACAAACCCCTTATGAGAGAGTCTTGCGTCCTTTTTTGCCCATCGACGATAAGATGAGATGACGACGTTCTAAGGTGAGGAAAAATAAAATCCTACAAGGAAAGTACCCCGCAACGACATGAAGCGCCACGAGGAATCTGCGTGTCATTGAGTTCGAACAAGCTAGGTGAAGGGCCCCGTTCATTCCGAGGTCGGGGGGACTTGATCGAGGTTTGGAGCGGCTTCATCCTTTTGCTCCTGCGCCGTTGCTAGCCGGTGAGACCACCGCTCCAAGAAGAGCTTCTTTCGAGCCTCCACCGCCGCGGTGTTTCCTCGTTGCTTGTAGAAGTCGATAATGAGCTGGTCGTAGGCGGCGAGCTGCTCCACGAGGGGAGCCCTCTCTCGCTCAGCGGCGTAGGAGTACGCGGACCCTGGATACTTTTCGACGATCCCGTCAAAGATGATGAGTGCCCGCTCAAGAGGCTGTCTGTCTCTCCCTGTTCCGCCTCCGGACGAGTTCACATGGGCACGAGCGGCTTGCAGCTCGATGTAGGGCGAATCTACGCTTCCTGGATAACTTTTGAGGTAGCCTTCGTAAAACTTCGCTGCTTCGTTGAATTCGCTGTTGTAGTAATAGCAGTCAGCTATCTTCACCTCCGCGAAGTGCCCATAGGCTCCGAGGGGAAAGCGGTCCTTTATCGATTGAAACTTGTCGCGCGCAAGTGAGTACATCCCCGCCTCATACAGTTGCTTCGCTTCGGCAAGAATCGCTCCCTCTGGTCCCTGGTCATCGTCTATGGAGTCTTTTGCCTTGATCTCCTTAGCCTCTGGGTCGGAAGGAGAGGGGGACGAATCCCCCGTCGAGGCGCAGGCGCTCACGCATGCAATCGCGATGGCCAGAAAGATCCGGCCCATGAGGGGGAAAGACCGCAAGATATCTGATTTGTTGACTGAATCTGCTCGCATGAGACCTGTCTTTATCGATTTCCCGGTAGCAGGGTGGTGAAAAATGATTTCCTGTTGCGCATTTCGATAGTTTGACTGCAACTTCGTTGGAGCCGCCGAAAAAATCCTCAACGTATCTCAGTGGATAAGCCTCCGGTTTTTTCGTCGTCTCCGCCTCGTTTCGTCAAAACTCTCAAAATGCTCACGACGGAACCATTTTTCACCACCCTGCTAGGCTAGCAGCATCCAGTGGGTTGCGCTATACCGCCTACTTTGTCCCACAATGAGGGGGCGGATACCGTTCTCCATGTGCTGGTTAGGATACCTTTCGATATGAAGCTATGTACCACTATCTCAGATCTCCGAGCCGAGATTAAGGGTGTGAAGAAGGCGGGAAAGCGCGTCGGTTTTGTGCCGACCATGGGAGCGCTGCACGAGGGGCACCTCTCCTTGGCTCGTACGCTCACCACGCACTGTGACGTGCGAGTCTGCTCCATCTTTGTGAACCCAACTCAGTTTAACGATCCAAAGGATTACCAATCGTACGTTGTTAATCTTGAGAACGACAAAGCCCTCTTGGAACAGGAGGGGGTCGATATCCTCTTTGCCCCTTCGGTTGATGAGATCTATCCATCTGGTTTTCAGACCACTGTGACGGTCAATGAGATATCGAAGCCATGGGAGGGGGCGTTTCGTCCGGGCCATTTCGCCGGTGTGGCGACCGTAGTGACGATCCTCTTTAACGCGGCCTCTCCCGATGTCGCCATCTTCGGAGAGAAGGACTTCCAGCAGCTCCGTTTGATTGAGCGGATGGTGAGCGATCTCAAGATGGATATCGAAATCATACGAGGGAAGTTGGTGCGAGACGTTGATCGATTGGCCCTGAGTTCTCGTAACGCTCGATTAAGTGAGAAGGGTCGTCTCAACGCGCTCGCGATTAGTCGCGGTTTATTCGCCGCGCGCAAAGCGTATCGTGAGGGAACTTCTACATCAGGGGAGCTCGAGTCGATCGTGGAGCGCTCGGTGTGTGAGATACCTGGCGCTGAAATAGAGTACATCGCGGTTGTTGATGAGCGTACCCTCGAGCGGGTCGCAACCATCTCCGGCGCGTGTCGAGTAATCGTTGCGGTCCGGATTGAAGGGGTGCGATTGCTTGATAACATCTCGGTAGGGGCCGATTCTTGAGGGCTCGATCCGGTTATCCTGAATTCGGCAGTTAAGGAGGATGAAAATGGTGCGGATGGCCAAGAGCACAAAGTGATTGTAGTCAGATGCGCCATTTTCAGACCCGCAACTGCCGAATTTAGGGTTATCCTTTGGGTTTTGGTGGTTGTTCCCCCCGTATCGTAGATACTCACACGAACACAGTCTGATTGGTGTGAACGGGGAGAGATACGCCAAGGAAGTGAGCGAAGAGGTGCTCAGGAGCAGTGGCACAAAAAATCGGACCCCATGGAGTACCATGAGGTCCGACCGTTTCACTGGGGCATCGTCTACTCAGCTACGCGAGGTCGCGTGGCGAGTTATCCAAACGATTCCTTCTGCTCTCTCTCGCCTTCGCCAGGTCGATCAGGGTCGGAATCCGTACAGGTTTTTTAAATTGATTCGTGAGGTCACCCTTGCTCTTTCCGCCTGAGAGAACCGCGAGCTTCGGACCGGGATCCTGGTTCGCCGCTTTGTCTCCTGCCTCGTGATTGAGCGCCGCTATAACTCCCTCGAAGAGAGAGTCCTCGAACTCCTTCATCTCTCTGTCCTTATCCGAGGCGAGACGCTTGTCGCTCTTGGCAATCTCTTGAATCGTGCGAGTGAGGCGAGGAATGACCACCGACCGCTCCGCTTCGCTCAATTGAGCGAGCCCGTCCAATAGACCGGCAGTTTCCTCTCCCCCCACACCTTCAAGCAAGGTCTGCAATTGCATCTGCAAACTAAGAAGGCTCTTTGTAAAATCTCCGCCGTTGGACCAGTTCATGTTAGTACTCCTCAAAGTGTGTTCGTAACTACCTAAACATCACTTAAGACCGACATGGTCTTCAGCCACCTATCCGTGGAATCGGGGGATGTGCTTCAGGTTAGCTGAGTAGGGGCATGAACTGTGCCACGGTAAGTACCTGAAAAAGGCTCTAAAAGCCCGATTTGCCTGTCGTTTTTTTATACAGGTGTCGTTTGGCGTGGCGAGCGTTTTGGGCCGTTTTCTAGCAGAGTGGTGAAAAATGGTTCGGTCGTGAGCATTTTGAGAGTTTTAACCACTAGTGTCCCGTCTACTTTAGAACAAATTCAGCTGGTTAGTCATATCAATGCACTCTTCTGAATCATCTAGGTCACTAAACAGCCGAAAAATAGGGATTTTTTCGAAAGTGGAAAGGCTCAAGATCTGTAACATGGTGTGGAGGCTATGTTTGAGTTCGAGCCGCTTTTTGACGATGGCGACCAGGACGTAAACGGATACAGCGATCCAGATTTGAGTACGCACGGCGTTCTCTGATGTGCCGAAGAATGCCTTGATGCGAAGGTGTTGCTTGATCCACTTGAAGAAGAGTTCAATCTGCCACCGCGACTTGTAGAGGTCTGTGATCGTTTTTGGAGCGAGCGAGAAATTGTTGGTCAGAAACACCAGCCGCTTGTCCGTTGTAGGATCTCGGAACACGATCCGCTGAATCTTTTCCGGATAGTCGTTGCGCGATGTGACTCCTGTGAGTGTTATGGTTTGGTCGGCGATGATGCCGGTGCTTCGGTTGACTTTGTGAGAGTAGAGTCGTCGGAACTGAGTATTCTTCTTGGTACGCGTGACGAAGAACGCCGAGGACTGCGTGATTCGAAAGAGCCGCGCATAGTCGAGGTATGCTCGGTCCATGATATAGATCGCTCCTACTTGGAAGACGAGTTCATCAAGGATGTTCACATCGTGCATATTTCCCTTTGAAATCACGAGTATCGAGGGGATGTTGCCTCGAAGATCTAGTAGGGTATGAAGCTTGACGGCTGCCTTCGTAGAACGAAACTTCGCCCACGGGAAAAGCGATAGACAGAGGTCGATGGTTGTTGAGTCGAGTGCATATGCGGCACGTTTTAGACGTACCGAGAACGTGTCATTCGAATAGAGCGCCCGGGCCTGTTCAATTAACACCATTGCGAAGTCCTGGTAGATCCTCCAGTCACGACGATCGTTTGCACGAGCAAGGGTGGTGCGTGCCACTGTCCCCCGAATTCCGAGGTGGTAGAGCTTTTTGCCTTTGGTTCGAAGGCACACCTCGATATCGCGTAAGCTCTCCCTATATGTGAGCTGTGCGAATACCATGCATAGAAACTGATCCCAACACGTGAAGTTTCTGACTCGGTGGTCCCCTCCATAGCGCTTCACGCACTGCCGGAACTTCTTTATCGGGACGAACTCTATCAACTGTGCGAAAACTAATTTGCCGTGATTCATGGAAGAACTCCTAGTCGGATTGTCAACTAGGCAAATTCTCCTCTTTCCACTCATCCCAATTCAAATCGATCCCTTCTTAAATTTCCTGATTCCCATGTCAGCTCAGGCGGTTAAGTGAGATTTCAAAAATGTTAACGGGACACTAGTGAGTTTTAACTAAACGAGGCGGAGACGACGAAAAAACCGGAGGCGTATCCACTAAGATACGTTGAGGATTTTTTCGGCGGCTCCAACGAAGTTGCAGTCAAACTATCGAAATGCGCAACAGGAAATCATTTTTCACCACCCTGCTAGGGGAAACCCGTAGCCGTTACGCGACAAGCTGACGGGCCCCACGCTGCTGAACGATGTGGGTAACGATACTTTCAGGGTCAAATCCATGAAGCGCGTGTTGCTCTGACTGGGAGGCGTGCGGAACGAAGGTGTCCTGAACACCGAATCGTTTGATTGGGCTCTGCAACGCAAGCCCTTCGTCGTTCGCAAATTCCACAACCGCGGACCCGAATCCTCCCGCGATGGCGTGGTCCTCGATCGTGCACACTATCGGATACTTCGGAAGTTCCGCCGCAAGAAGCTCTGAGTCGAGAGGCTTAGCATATCGAGCGTTTATTACGGCGCACGAAATTCCGTGGCGACTGCTCAAGATATCCGCCGCTTTGAGAGCATTGGAGATAATTGGTCCGAACGCGACGATCAGCGCATGTGCGCCGTGGCGAACGATCTCTCCCTTGCCGATCGGGAGGGTTGTGAGGTTCGCATCCAACGTGACCCCGAGTCCGTTGCCCCGTGGATATCGAAGGGCGGTCGGACCGTTTCGCTTCACGCTCGTAAAGAGCATATGCCGCAATTCGTTCTCGTCTTTTGGCGACATGATAACCATAGTGGGGATCGTTCGGAGGTAGGCGATATCGAACACCCCTTGGTGTGTTTCTCCGTCGTTGCCGACAACGCCGCCACGATCGATAGCGAAGGTGACGGGAAGGTTCTGGATGCACACGTCATGCACAACCTGGTCGTAGCCACGTTGAAGGAAGGTCGAGTATATCGCGGTCACGGGACGAAGCCCCTCACACGCCAGTCCGGCTGCGTAGGTCACCGCGTGTTGTTCGCAGATACCTACATCGAAGAACTGCTCAGGAAGCTGCTTTTGAAATTTGTCGAGCCCAGTTCCACTTGGCATGGCGGCGGTGATCCCCACCACCCGCTTGTCGCTCTTTGCGATATCAATCAGGGTATCCGCGAAGACTCCGGTGTAACTTGGAAGCTTTTTTGGCGCTGCGGAAGCAGCGGGAGCCTTAAACTCGCCCTTGGAGCGGTCGAAGGGTACAACGCCGTGCCACATGATCGGATCCTCTTCCGCAGGCTCATATCCCTTGCCCTTAACGGTGCGACAGTGGACGATCACAGGGATGTCTTGACGCTTTGCGTTTTCGAGGGCGTGAAGGATCTCTCCGAGGTTGTTTCCGTCGACCGGCCCGATGTAGCGGAATCCGAACGCCTCAAAGAGCATTGCAGGGGAGGAGAAGAACCCCTGCGTCGCCTCTTCAGCTCTATCTATCGCTTTGTAGAGGAATTCCGGTACGTAGCCCTTTCGATAGAGGTCTTTGAAGGTCGTGCGCGCCTTTGACCCAGTCTCTCCAGTTACAGTTCGAGAGAAGAGCCAGCTTAACGCTCCCACGTTTTGCGAGATGGACATCTCGTTGTCGTTCAGAACAACGACGAACCTTTTCAGGCCAAGGTCTCCAGCGTGATTGAGAGCCTCAAAAGCCATACCTGAGGTGAGGGAGCCATCGCCGATAATCGCGCATACGTACCGCGATGGGTCAATAGTATCGAGGGCAACTCGCATACCAACGGCGGCGGATACCGAGGTCCCTGCGTGTCCAGCCCCAAATGCGTCGAATGGGCTCTCGCTTCTCTTTAAGAAACCGGAGATCCCCTCCTTGGTTCGTATCGCTCCCATCTTGGAGCGACGGCCCGTGAGCATCTTATGAACGTACGCTTGGTGACCAACGTCCCAGATCAGTCTGTCATGAGGGGTATCGAAAACTTTGTGCAGAGCTACGCTGAGCTCGGTAGCTCCCAGGCTGGAGGCAAAGTGGCCTCCGGAGGCGCTCACGGTGTCGATCAACTCATCCCTAAGTTCCGACGCCACCTGCTCAAGTTCCGTAGTCGAGAGGGTTCGGAGATCTTCAGGTAATTTCAAGGTGTCGATGAGCTTTTCGTCTTGCATAGCGAACAGATTGATCTCACTGACGTGGCTCGGCGCCCGTTCAGTTTGTTGTGTGTCAAACGGGAGCGCCAGTAGCGTGCCCAGTGCCCCCTGCGCGTCACCCTGACACCATACATGGAACCTGACCCCCCAATCAAATGGGAGAGTTGCATTTGAGGCACAAGGGGGCTCCTTGGTGGTAAGCTGTTGGTTTTATGAGGTTTCTCAGGCTGTTTAGAAAAGATGAACGAGCCTTGCGTGTCTGGCCATGAAAACGCGACGTCGGATGATAAAAAAATAGTGGTGGATAGGCTCTTGTAGTTGCTCTGGATTCGCTAAATCTGAATCGAAAGCGGATTACGTCGAGCGTCGAACACGCGTGTGTGGAATCTCAAATAATGTACGCTTTACTACTGTGAGGCGTACAAGGGTCGGGGGCCCCCGTCAGTCTGAGGGGGATGCCACATTTTTAGTTGGTTAAGGGGCCTTGCATATGAAGCTGATGCGTTTTGCGTTCTTCTTCGCTGCTGGAATCTATCTCGGTTTTAACGCGGAGAGCTTGGGGGATGTGGAAAACATCACTCAGGTTGTTCGAGATCTTTTGGAGCGAGCCCGAGATCTTCGATAATCCGCACCGGTTTGGTCGGCATGCCTTGGTACGAGGCGGTGGGCCTATCCGACGTATATTTGCCAGGGGCCGGCGCGTGAACGTGCTCGTGCACGTAAACGTGAACGTCCCCGAGCGAATAATTCCCGTTCCAAATTGTTATTCGATTGCGTTTACGCGCACGTTCCCGAATTAGCCTGATGAATGAATACCAAGGGAAAGCCCCGGTTCCAGGACGACTGGAGACCGGGGCTTTCGCGTAACTGCGGGTAGATCGGCTTAGTACTTCCCGTTGCCTCCGGAGTTCTGGTTATCATGACCAACGGCGAAGTGTACCCGACGGTTCTTGCCCCAAGCTACCTCATCGTGGCCAGGATCGAGAGGTATCTCCTCGCCGTAGCTGATGGTATCGATACGGCTTCCTGGGATTCCTAAGGCCACGAGTGCGCTCTTCACCGCGCGCGCGCGCTCAGCGCCGAGAGCCATGTTGTACTCGACCGTTCCACGCTCGTCGGTGTGTCCCTCAAGGGTAACTTGAAGGCTTGATTGCTCCTTGAGGGTGCGCGCGTTTGACTGAAGGTCGGCACGAGCTTGATCATCGAGGGAGTAGGAGTCGAAACCGAAGTGAATATCTTGGAACATTCCCTCACCTTCGGCGGATGGAATGGAGCCGCTGCCGAATCGGCCCTCGCGTTGAGCTTCAAGCTCGGACTCCGAGAGCTCCCCGTCACCGCTTCCTGAGCTGAACCACGAACACCCCGAAAGGGTGACGACGGAGGTGAGGGCGACGGAGGTGAGGGCGATGGTCATACACGAATGGTAAAAGAGGCTCGTAGCTGATTTCATGATCGTCTCAACAGTATAAACACTAAGTTGGGAAATAATTACATTCGAGGGTGCGGAGCGCAACGGTAGGAATGGAGTGGGGGTGTGATTTTTGAGGAATGGGATTGGCCGGAAAAACGTGGCTAGATTCCTGATTTTTCGTTTCGTGGCTGGCTCAAGTGTAGGAGTATGGGCGCTGATTTGAGACTTTCTTGAAAGTGAACGTTATGAACCCATCTGATCAGTATTTTTTACATCATCAGGATCGATTTATCTCTGAGTGGAGGGAGTTTCTTACGTTTCCGAGCGTGAGTACGGACCCCGCCTATGCAGAGGATTGTGTGGCGTGCGCCGATTGGGTCGCCACACACCTCACCAAGCTCGGGTTTCGCGCGGAGATCTGGGAAACCGCCACAAAACCTTTGGTATACGGTGTCCTTCCCGGAAACCCCTCGAAACCGACCGTTCTCTTTTACGGTCATTACGATGTACAGCCACCCGAGCCGCTTGAGTTATGGAGCTCTCCGCCGTTCGAGCCAACGATTCGCGAGGGGCGCATGTACGCTCGTGGAGCCCAAGACAATAAAGGACAGGTGTTCTTCTTTTTAAAGGCGGTCGAGGCGCTTCGAGCGCAAGGTGCGGACCTCCCGACGATCAAGGTGCTGATTGAGGGAGAGGAGGAGAGCGGAAGTGTGGCGATGCACGAGGGCCTCCCTCAGTGGCGCGAGGCTCTGTCGGCCGACATCTTGATGGTCTGTGATACTGGCATGGTCGCGCATGGTCGGCCAACTATCACGATGGGTCTTCGAGGTATTATCGGATGTGAGGTGCAGGTGCACGGCCCCGCGATCGATCTTCATTCAGGTATCTACGGTGGAATCGTTCTTAATCCTATTCACGCGTTGACCAAGATTCTCAGCGGAATGTTCAACGACGATGGATCGATAGCGATCCCAGGTTTCTACGAGGGGGTTGTAGAGCCGAGCGCGGAGGACAAGGCTCGGGCGAATAGCGCCCCCCTTGATCTTGATGCGATAGCGCTCAAGCTCGGTGTGCCCCTCGCTGGTGGTGAGCGTGCCTTGCCGCCGATGGAGCGAAGGGGTTTCCGCCCCACGATTGAGGTCAACGGCATAGGGGGAGGATACCAAGGCATAGGTGGCAAAACCGTTATCCCATCCTACGCCATGGCTAAGATCTCAAGTCGGCTCGTAGCGGGCCAGGATCCGAAGTCCACCCTCGATACGATCAAAAAGTATGTGCGCGATTCGGCACCCGTTGGATGTCGTGTTGAGTTTACGGGGGAGAAGGTCGGTGGGCATGCCTTTCGTCTTTCAACGTCGTCCTCGGTTGTCAAAACAGCAACCGAGGCGATCGGTCGCTCGTTTGGGTGTGAGCCGGTGCTCTTATGGGAGGGCGCGAGCATCCCGATCATTCCTGACCTCGCTGCCACTGCTGGAGCTGAGCCACTTTTGGTTGGGTTCGGATTGGAAGAGGACGCAATCCATTCGCCCAACGAGTCCTTCTCGTTGCGTCAGCTTGAAGAGGGATATCGCTACACGGTAGCGTTCTTCCAGACCCTATGACGCAGATTCCACTAGCTGAAAAACTTCGTCCACGGTCGCTTGACGAGTTCTCCGGTCTCGATGCGCTTGACGCGGCGTTCGTGAAGCAATTGCGCGCTGGCTCTGGGCGAATTCCCTCAGCGATCTTGTGGGGACCACCTGGATGTGGAAAGACGACACTCGCGAAGCTTATCGGAAAGCTGTACGACTGCGAGTTCGTCGAACTCTCGGCCGTTCTTTCCGGTGTAAAAGACGTTCGCGAGGTCGTTGAGTCCGCTCGGGAGCGAGAGAAGCCGACCCTGCTACTCGTGGACGAGATTCATCGTTTCAATAAGGCTCAGCAGGACGCGTTTCTTCCTCACGTTGAGGCCGGCACGATAGCCCTGGTCGGGGCCACAACTGAGAACCCCTCATTCTTTCTGACCGCTGCGCTCCTCTCCCGATGTCGCGTCGTCGTACTTCAGCCGCTCTCGTCCCAGGCACTTGAGCGAGTCTGTGAGCGTGGAGAGGTCGAGCTTGGAGTCTCGCTGTCGCCTGCGGCGCGCACGCTGTTTACCGAGGCGTGTGGTGGTGACGGACGTCGTCTGCTCAACCTTCTTGAATCGTGTCGTGATTCGCTTGGTGAGCAAGCCGGTGCGCCGATGGGGGATGCCGATGTACGAGGATTTCTCGCGAACGCGGGAGTCCTCTCGTACGATCGGGACGGTGAAGAGCATTACAATATCGCTTCCGCGTTCATTAAGAGTTTACGCGGGTCCGATCCCGACGCGTCGCTCTATTGGGGCTTTCGAATGTTGGAGGGAGGGGAGGACCCTCGGTTCCTTATTCGCCGGCTCATCATCTTCGCCAGCGAGGACATCGGTAACGCTGATCCTCGCGCCCTGCAGCTCGCCGTTTCTACGTTGCAGGCCTTTGAGCTCGTGGGGCTTCCAGAGGGAAGGATTCCGATCGCCCAGTGCATTACGTATCTGGCAACCGCCCCGAAATCTAATCGGAGTTACGTCGCTCTCAATCGCGCGTTATCGGCGGTCAAGAGCAATCCCGGGGCGGCGGTTCCGAAACATCTTCGCAATGCGCCGACCGGTCTCATGAAGGGGTTAGGATACGGTGACGGGTATGTGTATCCCCACGATCAACCCTACGGCTACGCGGCGGGCGTTGAGTATCTTCCGAAAGGGATCAGTGGGCGACCGTTCTATGAGCCAAGTGATCGCGGCAACGAAAAAACGATCGGCGAGCGGATCGAGTGGCTCAAAAAGGTCTCCTCATCGCCGAAGGCGTGATGGTGCTTTGAAGCACGAGTCCTCGTGATCGTTGACCATCCCCACCGCCTGCATGAAGGCATACATGATCGTTGAGCCCACAAAGGTGAATCCTCGCCTCTTGAGATCCTTGGAGAGTGCGTCCGACTCGGGGGATGTCGTGCGATAGCTTGCTCGTGAGAGCGGCGCCGGAGTTCTGATCGGTTGTCCGTCTACGAAGCTCCAGAGATACCTGGAGAGTGAATCGTGGTCGTCGAGGAGCTTCAGCGCCGCTCGCGCATTTTTCACCGTTCCTTCAATTTTAAGGCGATTGCGAATGATCCCCTCGTTTGTCATGAGGGATTCAATCTTGCGAGGAGTAAACCTGGCGATCTTCTCGATGTCGAAGTCAGCGAAGGCCGCGCGGTATCCCTCGCGTCGCTTGAGTATCGTGAGCCAACTTAATCCGGCTTGAGCGCCCTCAAGGATAAGCATCTCGAAGAGGGTCTTGTCGTCATGCACCGGAACTCCCCACTCGTTGTCGTGGTAGTCGATGTAGATGGGATCGTCGGAGCACCAGAAGCATCGGGAGGGGGAGTGTTTCATATTCTCTTTGTTGGTGTGTCTCAAGCTATAGCGGTTTTTGGTTACCTACCTAAAAGGCATCTGACACCTTACGAAGCGATCTCAACGCTCTAAATTAATCGTTACCGGACCATCGTTGATCAAGGAGACCTTCATGTGCGCCCCGAAGACTCCCGAATCCACTTTTTTGATAGGAGTCCTTCGCAACGCCGCGACGAACTCATCGAAAAGGTGAGAGGCCGCGGCAGGCTCGAGTGCTTGAAAAAATTCGGGTCGACGCCCTTTGGCTGTTTCCGCAAAGAGGGTAAATTGAGAGATGGCCAGCACCTCGCCGTCGACCTCTATGATATCCTTGTCGAATGCCTTTGCCCCATGCTCGAAGATTCGCATCTTTACGATCTTGTCGACCATCGGCTGGATACACGACGAGGTGTCGCCTTTGCCGAATCCAACGAGAAGCACTAAGCCGTGGTTTATTGCGCCGACGATCGTGTCGTCGACGGAGACCTGAGCTTGAGAAACCCTTTGGAGAACTATCTTCATGGGGGCAAAGATAGCGCACGTTGGGGTAGGGCTAAAGATGGGCTCCTGAATGTGGGCACGGGGCAGGGGTCGATATCTAGCGTTTTTAGGGATATGCCCCATCCCTCATTGAATAAACCCGCGTAATTACATACGATAGGGAGACCCATATGTTGAAACAGAACTGGCGCCTCATCTCTCGGTTAGAGCGGATCGGTGATAATGCGATTATTATCGCCGCCTTCTTCGCTGCCTACTACGGGCGTGACTCTCTCATCTTTTGGAACGAGATCTTCGAACTCTCACTCCCTTTCGCGGGTGAGATCCTTGCCCCGATTAAGGATTACGCGCTTGTGCTCATTATAGGACTCCTTGGGTACGGGGTAACGCTGAACATCATGGGGGCGTATGGAAGTATGCGCCTAAGCTCGGTATGGAGACTCTTTAGGGTCTCGTTTATGAGCGGATGTGGGGTGTTTCTTATTCTCGCGGCGGCGCTCTACCTCTTGAAATTGGATATTAGCCGTTCGTTCCTCGGACTCTTCATCGTCTTGAGCTCGTGTGGACTCACCCTTGAGCGATATCTTGTGTTTAAGTTCCTGCGCTACTGGCGGCGTAAGGGGCGCAATTTCCGTAATGTGATCGTGTGTGGCATCGGCGAACAGGCTGTCCGAATAGCGCGAGAACTTACCGATCGACCCGAATTGGGGATTCATATTCGCGCGTTCGGAGACCTTCGTTCCACGGACGCTCATCAAGCACGAGCCATACATCAATTCAGGCTCGATCTTCGGAGCGTCGTTCAGGTTGGGCGCATCCTCGTGGGTTCTGAAACTATCGTCAAGGCGATGCAGGACTACGCTATCGACGAGGTTATCTTTACTGATGTGGTAGAGGTGATGCCGCAGGTTGAAGAGATGGTATTGGTGTGCGCTGAACAAGGGGTGCGTACCACGATCGCCGCAGACCTCTTCAGCATCGGACTTGTGAAGTCAGGGATTAGTTACTTCGGTTCAATGCCACTCATCCACTTCCAGACCCCTCCAGGCGACTCCTGGGAGCTTGTTGTAAAGCGAATCCTTGATATTGGTGTGGCGGCTGTAGCGCTCGTGGTGCTTTCCCCACTTTTCCCGGTGTTGGCGCTGGGTGTTAAAACGACGCCGGGTGATATCCTCTTCCGTCAAACACGTGTCGGCCTTAACGGGCGACTCTTTCAGATGCTCAAATTTCGCTCCATGTGCACAGGTGCGGAGGCGGCTCTGCATGAACTGAAGGGGCAGAACGAGATGCAGGGCCCGACGTTCAAGATGAAGAACGACCCGCGCGTGACACCGTTCGGTCGTTTCATGCGGAGGTTCAGTCTGGACGAGTTGCCGCAGTTCTGGAACGTTCTGATTGGTGACATGAGCCTCGTGGGCCCCCGTCCACCGATCCCAGGTGAGGTGGGGCTGTATGAACGGCACTCGCGTCGTCGACTTTCGATGCGTCCGGGTCTCACCTGCACCTGGCAGGTGAGTGGTCGAAACGAGATAAAAGATTTCGAATCATGGGTGAAGCTCGATCTTCACTACATCGATAATTGGTCGCTCACCGGGGACCTGGTGCTTCTCTTGCGAACGATACCCGCGGTTTTGCTGGGAACGGGGGCGCGGTAGGGCGAGCGTAACCGCACGGATGGTATCATTCCTCCTCTCTATGCTCATCCTGAACTCAACGGTCGGTTGCTGGTTGCCACGCACAGGTGAGGAATAAAAAGCGAATGCCGAAAATCTTTGAGCCCTATGAATCCAACTTCCGATTGAGTCGCTCTATATCAAGACCTTTCGCGATATCGATGAGGAACTGAGACCTCTTAAAATCCGATATCGTAATGTTGATGAGGCCGTTCTGTGAGATAGGTATTACGAGAGCGCCCCCTCCTTTTTTCAGCTCGTAGAGAGTTGCTTGCCCTACCGAGAGAGAGAGAGGCTTTTCGGAGTTGACCTGGAGCGTGGGTGGGCGCAATCGACGAAACTCTTCGAGCGCGTTCCCCTCTACGAGTGGTGCGATGGCTGGATGGGGCACCATAATGAGGAGGTGCGCCAGATCCCGTTGCGAGGTAGAGAGTTCAACCTCAGCCAATACTAATTCACGGGAGCGAGCGCTTCGTGCCCGCTTGTAGTGCATATACGGGAGTTTTGCTCCGACCCAGTTCAGGAGGATTTGAGGAGCGTCGGAGGAGCTCCAGATCGTTGCAAGGCTGCTATCCGGATTGATGCCTCGAAGCCATTTACTGACGTGCACTCCCTTCTTGTCCTTTCGCACGTTCTCTGTGCCACTCAGTTTAAAATCCTGCATCGCCTTTGATTTGAGGATGTTCTCTAAGGTATCGGCCTTGACGTGAGAGGATGTGAACGCGCACAAACCAAGCGCCATGCAGAGCGTTGTGGAGAGGTAACGGGGTGTACGCGGATTAATCCGGATTGGTTTCATCTGTCGCTCGAGTTGTAGAGAGACGTTTTCGTAATCGACCAAGTCGGGTCGCGGGCCCGTGACTTTGCTTAATACAGAAGTTCTCTAGGGACGTGATAAGCCCCTCCTCGCCGCCCTTCGCGAAGGTGTGAGCGAGATCTGCGGCCCGCTCGAGCGCCGCCAACGCCTGAGGAAGGGCCCGTTTCGCGGTTTCGAACTGTTTCGCCTGGCGAAAGACGGTAGCGAGACGGTCGACGCTCGTCATCATCATCGCCACGAGCGCTTCATTTCTATCTTTCGCTCCTAGAACTCTATCTGAGATCGGTTCTCCTTTGGTCGCCATCACGACGGCGGCGTCGAGTCCATCGAAGGTGAACGGTTTTACAAGATATCCCCGAGCCCCGACCACAAGGAGATCGAACACGTCATCGACATTCGGATTTGGGGATGCCGGAAGGGCGATGACCGAGCTATCGATCTCAAAAACCTTGGTGAGCCAGTCCTTCATAGGATAAGAGGAGCTCTTTTTGGCGTCGAAAATGACGTGCGTGAATTGGCGAGATGTAAGTTTTTCCAAGGCGGTGTGGTGGCTTGGGGCGTCAGAGATGCTCGTGAAGCCAAGGCACTTGAGCGCCTCACGCATATGGTTCGCTTCCGCTGAATCGCTCTCAACCACAAGAACGGTGCAGGCAGCCCTCTCTGCTGAGCTCATTTTAAGCGTTTTCTCTTTCATAATCCCATGAGCGCGACGGGTCGCGTTGAGCGACTGGCGCGCTGCGTTCTGGGGGTGCTCCATGCTGAAATGACTGCCCAACGTTGTGGATCGCCATATCGGAAGAATGGAATCGCTTCCCAGGTCTTACCTATCCTGTCGGAATAGTCGTCAGTTTCTGCAGGTCGCTTAAGCTTTTCGAGGAGGAGGACAGATATTTAGCCGCAGAACCTTGAGGTCTGGTTGTGGAGCGCGTGAAGACGCGGGGTTACGCTTACAAGGGTGAGCTGAGAGGGTGAGCCTAACCTCTCTAAAACACTTGATCCGGAGCAGGGGTTGAATCCGAGCGCTATGACAGCCTCGAGGGCTAATCTGTCCGCGGCAACTTCCGTGGATATCCCACCCTGAATGCTATGACCCAGAGCGACGTGGGCGACCTCATGCGCCAGGATGAATGCCACCTCGGCTGGTTCGGTCACCTGACGAGCCATAGCCGACGTGACCACAACCTCACGTCCCTGTCTCACAAAGGCGTTTGGCGCTTTCGATTCAATAACGGTAAGAGAGGTCGGGACCGCGTACCCACGCGTCGTAAAGTAGTGGGTAATCCGGAGGAAGAGTCCCTTGCTCTGTTCACTCGAAATCAGAGGCCCCATCGAGTCCGCCGCAAACGGAGTGCGCGTTTCTCTTAGGGAGATATCTTGTGAAGAGGAATCTTTGTGGGGCCAAAATCGGGGATACTCGCACTGTTTAAGGGGAACCCTTGTCGTCAATCGGTTCGCGATGGAGTCGGATATGCTCTGACGAGCGAGCCCATCACAGCGTGCGGGAGGGATTCGCCCAGAGACGAACGCGAGGAGCGGTACCAAGAAAAGTAACGCGCGGGAGAGGAGACTAGACACCATGACCCACCGAGAAACTCGGAATAGTTTCCTATTCCGAACAACCTAAAATCCTTACCAGAGCCTCCGCTTAGCCTCTTTGGAGGTTCGCAAACCAACCCAAACGCGCAGCTTGTGCCTCTGGCTACTCCTTTTTTCGAATGACTGGGTGGCCCGAATCGTTCGATTATGAGTAGGATGCCGCAACCTATAAAACGATTATACTACCCCTCCTTTTGATAGTACAACTTCGGATAACGCATGGGCCAAGAACGAAAAAAAGAGATGCGACAGGACATGAAGAGGGTCCTCTCAAACCTCGATAAGAGATGGCAGGCCGCTGCGCACGTTGAAGTGTGTAGCCGTGTTATCGAGGTAATTAAACGGGAGTCTGACCGTCCTATCACGGATGTCCTCGCTTGGATTCCCAGCTTTGCGGGGGAGGTCGATCTCGCTGGTGTCATAGCGGAGATGCTCAAGACGAGGAGGGTCTATCTTCCCAGGGTTGTGGGGGCCGGCGCGATGGATTTCATACAGGTCGACGCTGAGTGGGCTATCAACATGGAGAAGGGAATGCATGGAGTGCTCCAACCTCGCGAGGGGTATGGCGAGCCGCTTGATGGATCTCGGGTCGGACGTCTCGCCGTGCTTGTGCCCGGGATCGCGTTCGACAACCGCGGGGCTCGCTTGGGAAGAGGGGGCGGATTCTATGATCGCTTCCTAGGGCGCACAAAGCAGGTTGATATGCTGAAGATCGGAGTATGTTGGTCGATGCAAATCGTGCCGCAGGTGCCAACGGATCCGCATGATGTGCATGTTGATTGGATCTGCCACGAGGATGGCGTGACCCGAGTCATCGCGTACTAAGGAATGAGTATGATTTTTCCAGATAAGAGCGACGCGAATCTTCGCGTCATTGTCCTAGGTGATGTTGTGGGGCGGCCCGGTCGTCAGGCGTTGAATCGCTCCTTGCGTTCGCTCAAGGAGCGGTCATCAGCGGATCTTGTCATCGTGAACGGGGAGAACGCCGCGGGAGGCGCTGGAATCGATGCGGGAACTGCTCTTGAGATCCGTTCGGCGGGAGTTGATGTCGTTACGCTCGGTGACCATGCGTTTCAGCGAAAGGGGGCGAACGAGTTTCTGGATAAGAACGGGGAGTGGTGTATTCGACCTTACAATCTTCCGTCGGATACCACCCCTGGAAGGGGCTGGTGCTCGTGGCGCTCTGCTGATGGTGTGACGGTCCATGTTGTTAATCTGATGGGCCGGGTGTTTATGGGCGGAGCTACCGAGTGTCCCTTCCGGTGTGTTGATGGGTTCCTTTCAGAGATCTCCACGAAGGGACCCTCCATAACTATCTGTGATATGCATGCTGAGGCTACCTCCGAGAAGTGGGCCATGGGACGGTATGTTGATGGACGAATCTCATTGGTGGTTGGAACGCATACCCACGTGCAGACCGCCGACGCTCAGATCCTTCCGGGAGGTACAGGATACCTCACCGATCTTGGGATGACCGGAGCGAATACGGGGGTGATCGGTATGGACGCGCAGATTGCCCTTAAGCGATTCCTCTCTCCGACTCCAGCGCCGTATCAGATCGCTGAGGGCGAGGGGATTCTGCATGGAGTTGTCGCCGACATCGATAGGACTACCGGTAAGACGATTTGGATCTCACTGGTAAACGAGGCGTAAAAGCATAATCCTACATTCGGCAGTTGCGGGTCTGAAAATGGCGCATCTGACTAAAATCACTTTGTCTTTTGAATTTTCGGTGCTCACCCTGACGGTGCCAGGGTTGCGCCTCCGAAA
>JBDLRS010000043.1:0-3854 GCA_039799965.1 Pseudomonadota bacterium | reverse complement strand
TTGTCTGCTTGTTTGACCTTGCCGGAACCTTCCGCAATGTTGAGCACTATCGAGAAAGATGCGCGCTTGAACTGATCCACGAGTTCCCCGCTTTCTCTAGCAGCGAAGAGATAAAGTTGCTCGTTCGGGTACGTTCACGTTTACGTGCACGAGCACGTTCACGTGGAAAGGGCGCTATGTATGAGCCAAAGCAAGGGTTTACGTTACCTCTGTGCTCGTCGGCGCCCACTCGATTCCGCGATGAGCCTATTTTTGGAGAGCGCCTCGTCGAGCGACTCGGGGGTAGCTCAACGGCGCTGTGCCTTTCTACAGATCCAACTAAGTTACCCTGTTTCCGTTGGTCGATGCTATTGGCGGGCCAGCAATGGACTCTCCCCTTCTTGAAACGAGTTTGCCAGTAAACTTTACCGAGACACGATATCTGTGTGCATGCAATGAGAGCCGTGATTTGGTCGTTCTGTGCGCCATCGCCTTCAACTCGAGACAACGTCCGAAAAGAAGAAGGTGTTTAGTAATCTGAGAAATGCTGTATTGAGAGAAGGAGGATCCAACCATGATAGTGGGGGCCATAACACTCATTGAGCCGGATCCGATCCTATCGTGATAGGCGCCAAGGTTGTGTCCGATTTCGTGAGCAAAATAGTACGGAGCGCCACCACCAGTAGTAAATTGGGTCAGGCTGTACGCATACCTCGGTTGGTAACACACCGTGCCGACATATCCGATACCGATCGTTGTGCCGTTGAGGTCCTTGCCCGTGAAGAGGTGCTTGAGATCAACGTCCTCATCAAAGGAGGCCGCGTTCAAGCCCATAACTGCGGCATTCTCTGCGCTTGAAGCGAAGGCTTTCAGCAGGCGGGCCGGGTCGGTCTCGGGAATCGAGAGCGCGCCGATATCCGCGTACACATGCTGCTTCACAATTTGGAATCGAATCCCCAGTTGCCGCTCAAAGAGCACCTCTGCGGCGTTCACGATACTAGCCACATGAGCGTTGGTCGCATCACCGTATTTTGCGTACAACGCTGGATCCGCGACCGTGCTCAAGGTAAGCACATGGTACATCTTAGATTGACGGAGACCTCGGTGTAATGGCTCAATTGTCATAGCGTGAAACCGCGCGTCACTCTTTGAGTGATCGTGGGCACACATCTTATTGTGAAACACGGAGGACGGGGAGCTGGCGACTCGAACCGGCGAGCTTCCCTCCGCTACGACAGGGGTCGTCAGCGTGAAGAGGCGTTGACGAGAATTCCTGCTCCCGTGTCGGTGTCCGGGGAATGAGAGCACGATATTGTCACCAATAACCGAAGCTGCCGCGGGATAGCGAACACCCCGAATTACAACCTCCCCTTGGTACAGCTCGACGCGAGGAGACTCAACGTGCCGATGTCCATTTTTTGAGATAGTGGCGCTCCAGTTGACCGCTTTTTGAACGTTGAGAGAAACCCGAACGTTTCCTTCAGTGTGCAAGCGAGCGGTGAACGTAATCGTAGGAATGCTACCGGCTATGTATCCGGGGGCTACCGAGATAACATGAGAGCCACCGAGCTTCGAGGACCCTTTGATGATCGTAGTCCTGAAGGGCGTAACGCCCTCGGCATGAGCACCATGCACGAGAACGAGAGCAACCAGCAACGCCTTCAAAAACTTCATATCCCCTTGTCCGGGGTGTGGGTCTCTCTGCATCCGAGAGACTCATACATTAACCATCTGAGGTAAGCTCATACGAGGTATTCGTATCCTTAAAGAGGCTCTTCGTGTAATCGAGTGGATAGAATTGGCGTTTCCGGATGTGTACCCACGACTCGACTGAGCTCGCCGAGGTCTGCGATACGTTGAGGATTTTTCGGGCAGCTCCAACGAAGTTGCACTCTCCTCCGAAGCCTTGGCGAAGGGGGAAGCAAAACTATCGAAATGCGCAACAGGTGATCATTTTTCACGACCCTCCTAGAATATCTGCCTCGCTAACCAACCCGCACCGCGAAATGGAAATCCGATAATGTCGGTTATAGCGACCACAAAGGGGCTATGCTCTCGGTCCTTTGCCTCGCCGCTCTCTCCATCGATACCGTACATCTGTCGAGCAACGGAGGGCTGTGGCGACCTCGCCTCAGCGTCCTCAGCGCCTTTTCGCTCCCGAGCCAATTCGTCTTCCCACGCCTCGGTAGGATTAATCACAACAGGATGAGAGGGGGCGCACCCTGTGGCAGCCACTATCAGGGCCCCGAGAATCGCTAGCGCGACAGTATGCATATGTGCGGAGAGAACCCTATTCATCGCCGTTCCCCTGAGAACCTGAGATTCTTCTATCCTACTCGGGTCATCGAGTGGGCTATGTGCGCTTGCGCAGCTATATAGTAAGGGGGTCACCAAACGCTACTCGTACCGAAGCGCATCGAGGATCTCTATACGGGAGGCTCTCCACGCCGGTACAACACCGAACACAATCCCTACGACAAACGCCACCAGAAAGGCGGGGATGACGATCCATATCGGGGCGCGCATATCAAAAGAGGGAAACGCGAAGAAGAGCCCGAAGGTGATAACCACAGCACCTCCCACACCAACCGCGCCACCCAGAACAGAGAGCGCCACAGCCTCAGCCAAGAGTTGCTTTAAGATATCAATGCGCCGAGCACCCACCGCTCGACGAATGCCGATCTCTTGCGTTCTCTCGACGACCGTGACCCACATGATATTCATGATGCCGATCCCACCCACTAGCATGGAGATAGCGGCGATGGCTGCCAGGACGTAGGTGAGCATATTGAGAATGGTGTTCATGCTCTCCATCATCGAAACCTGGGTCAGTACGGTGAAATCCTCCTCGCCATCCCGACGCTCCTTTAAGATCTCGGAGATCTCAGCGACGGCGTCGTCCACCCCTACGCGAGAAGATGCCTTAGCTCGAATGCCAAAGAGCTTGTCATCGTTGAAGAGCTTGAGCGCGGCTTCCGTCGGGATAAATCCAAGCTCATCAAAGTCGAGTCCGAGTTTGTTGCCCATCGGCTGAAGAACTCCGATGACCCGATACTCACTCTCATTGAGTTTTACCGTTTGCCCTATCGGATCCGCTTCCCCGAAGAGTTCGTTCACAACATTTCGTCCGAGCACCACCACTCGACGACCGTATTCATCCTCCTCGCGGGTAAAGTACTCTCCCCGACCGATAGGAACGGAGAGGATCAGAGGGAACTGCTCGTTTGTCCCGAATACGGTTATGTTGCTCAACGCCTCCTCAAAGCGAACGGATACCGTTCCGAGCACAAGCCCTGACACCGCCTCAACGTTCAGTGCGCGCTTTTCAATCGCCATAACATCGGCCGTTGTCATCTTGCGTTGCGCGGCGCCAACAGGGGGCCCCATGTGTCCCTTCTTATCAGACTTACCGGGCTGCACGACGATGAGGTTTGTCCCGAGGCCCTCGAACTCGCTCGTCACATAATTTTTTGCGCCCTGCCCCAGGGAGACCAGGAGTACGATGGCGCCAACACCTATCACCATACCCAGGATAGTAAGCGCCGTTCGCAACTTCTGCGCGAGGAGCGACTCAATCGCGAGTCGAACGACCTCCTTAATCCCCATGACGATCCCCCACGAGAGCGCCATCTCCGAGCACCAATTGCCGATGCGCCCGCGCCGCTATCGCTTGATCATGGGTGACCATAAGAACGGTCACCCCTTGGGTGTGAAGTCGCTCAAAAAGAGTGAGGATATCCCGACCGCTCTTTGAATTGCAAAATCCGACGCCAACCGATCACTGATTCCAATTTGAACCGATCACCGATTCCAAAGCTGCCGATCACCCGTTCCAAAATGCCCGATCACTGATTCCGAGGCTGCCGATCAGGGCT
>JBDLRS010000042.1:0-11704 GCA_039799965.1 Pseudomonadota bacterium | reverse complement strand
TTGTCTGCTTGTTTGACCTTGCCGGAACCTTCCGCAATGTTGAGCACTATCGAGAAAGATGCGCGCTTGAACTGATCCACGAGTTCCCCGCTTTCTCTAGCAGCGAAGAGATAAAGTTGCTTGTTCGGGTACGTTCACGTGCACGAGCACGTTCACGTGGAAAGGGCGTATGCATGAGCCAAAACAAGGGTTTACGTTGCCTCTGTGCTCGTTGGCACCCACTCCATTCCACGATGAGCCCAAGTACTTTGTCTTTTTGTAGAATTATCTCAGAGTGGCTTTATTACCATGGAGCATGGCTACGGACCGAGAGATCTTACCAGTTGCCGTGAGAAGCTCCGGTGCTGCCTCTTGGATTCCGACCGGAAGGGCGAAGCCCGGTAAGCTGGGGCGGAGCGCCCTCCGGATCTCCTCAACATCAAGGCTCGCGCGCTCGGACACAACAAACGCGAACGGTCGGTGGCCGAACTCGTCATCGGGAATCGGTACGACGCACGCCGCTCCGATGCCGGGGAGGGAGGTAAGGGCGTTCTCTATGATCTCAGGGTGAATATTCTCTCCGCCGGAGATAAATTGCGCGTCCTTTCGGCCGATAATCGCGAGCGTTCCGTCGGGCAGGATCCGTCCAACATCTCCGGTGGCAAACCAACCCTCCGGATCGCGTTGCTGCGAGAGGCCATCTGGCGTGATGTATCCCTCGAACAGGGAGGCGCCCCGCGTGAGCACTTCGCCCTCCGCCGAGAGGTGTATCTCGCGGCCTGGAAGCGGTCGCCCCAGTGACACGGTGCCGTCTTCTGCGATTATCGGTGTTGAGGCGAGCGTTACGGTAGAGCCCATCTCGGTAAGTCCGTAGGTTGGCATTACCGGCATACCTAATTCGATCGCCTGACGCAGGATGCGTGTACCGATAGGTGCTCCCCCAAGCATGATACATCTCTTGTGGCCCAGCGCTTCGCGATGCGTAGCGTCCCCTAGAAGCCGGTAGAGTTGCGTAGGAACCAGGGAGAGATGGGTTATCTCGGGATCGGCGACTCCCGCCGCGAGACCGCTGAGCGAGATCGAACTTCCCGTGATGAGCGATCGAAAGAGGATGCCGAGCCCGCCAACGTGAAAAAGGGGGAGCGAGAGCTGCCACCTATCGTGCTTTGTCAGCACGCACGCCGGCGCGGATGTTCGAGCGCTCGCCAGGAGCGATGAGAGGGAGAGAAGCGCGAGCTTGGGAGATCCGCTGCTTCCCGACGTAGCCACGATTATTGATGGGCCGGTGGCCCATGAGGGAAGGGGGCCCGCAGGCGAACGTAATTGAACCTCGATATCATTGAGCGTTCGTGAGGTGATGATCTGACTTGCGTGTGCCCTTACAAGAGCATCACTGAGCATCGCGTCAGGCCATCGGGCGTGAACCACTAAAACCGAGCACTCCATCTCTAGGAGCGCGAGAAGGTTGAGGATCGACGCGGCGTCCGGGTTTGTCCGGAGCGCGACAACGGAGCGAGACGATATCCCCTTATTCTTTAGAAGGGCGGCTAGTTCGGTAGCCGCGCGGATTATCTCGCCGTAGGAGAGCTTATCATCTCCATCCACAAAAGGGCTGTCCGCGGGATGATTGATGAGTTCCGCGAAGAGGCTCATCGAGCGCCTCCGATGTAGTTCACCGAAATGAGACTTTGAAGATCTATGGCTGACGTGGAACGGGGGAAGGGAGGCTCGGTAAAGTTCTCTGTTATGAATGAGGCGGTGTCCACACCGATCGCTCCACACCGTTCTACAAGGGCAGTGAGAAGCGCGATTGCTCGAAGTCCGACCTCCGACTCGAAGCTTGAGGAGAGCGTTACGTACGCGCCGTTCCTCTCAATCATTGAGATGAGGGGAAGGAGCGAGAGGAGCCCACCGTTGAGGGAGGGTTTCAGCACCACCGCGCGCACTCCCCACCTAAGCCATTCCTCCGGTGCGGTGTCGCGTGTTGTCTCATCGATCGCGATTGGAATACCCTCACTCTTGATAAGCGACGGAATCGCCTGTGGGGTACTGACCGGTTCCTCTACGTATTCAATCGGAAGGGTGATCAAATCTCGAGCAACTGAAGACCACTCCTCCGTTGTAAACGAGCGATTAGCGTCAAGGCGGAGCCGCGTCGCCGGCGGAAGGTTTGATGCTCGCAGCGCGCGAAGTGTTGACTCCACTGACTGGGGGGAGATCTTGAGCTTGAGCGTTTGAAACCCACGCTCGATTCGTTGCGCTATCTGTTGGAGCGTTTCTCGTTCGTCGCCAACCATGATCAGAGCGTTGCACGAAACCGTTGGGCGTTTCGCGATCTGATTCGATAACGCGCCAGCGCGCGCGAGACGATCAAGAACCACTCCTTCTATACCGCACCGCAAGGACGGGCACTGAATAGTTCGGAGGAATGCGGTCCAAACCGGAGAAAGCGGAAAAGTGACCGCTTCAATCGGGGGGATCGCGAACGCGATAGAGTCAAGCTCGCACAGCGCGTCATCAACGGCTTCTACGCTAAACCCCGCGAGCGGCGCGATCTCCCCGTAGTACGGTGTTCCCGCCTCATCCCGAATGATACAGAACGCGATGTCGCGTCGGGTGCCATCTCCCGGAAGAAACGACAGGGGCGTTGAGAGTGAGAGGGATGTTCGGAGGGTTGAAACCCTTTCAGTAAGATATGTCTCGTTCATAGCGGGTACACCACAAAGAGCGCCACGAGAAGAGAGGTCGCGATAAGTAAGATATTCGTGGCCGGAAGGAAGGGATTGAGGGCGGCCCCGCGAAGCCTCATGAGACGCAACGTGAGGAATCCACCCCCAAGTGCGACGAGGAGAGCGACAATGGTCGTTCCGGTGTCGCCGAGGAGATCAGCCTTGTTCGCCGCGATAATAACGGGGCTCACGACGCAGGCGAGATACTCACCTTTGCCGAATCGTTCACCCAAGGTTACGACGAGGGTACGTTTTCGCGCCAGGCGGTCAGTCTCATAATCGCGGAGGTTGTTCACGATAAGGATTCCAACCGCCAAGAGCCCAGGAATTAGTCCGAGTACTGCGGCATCCGCGGACCACGCGAGCGTATTGACGTAGTAGGTACCCGCTACCGCCACCGGTCCAAAGAAGATCATCACGAAGAGATCTCCTAAGCCGATATAGGCGAGTGGATAGGGGCCCGCGGTGTAGAGGGTGCCAAAAGCGACGGAGAGTATCCCGATAATCAGGATGGGCGCTCCACCTTGAGCGACGAGGATCGCACCGAGCGTAACGGCGAGGGCGAAGGTGATGACCGTTGCGCGCAGCATAGTCTCCGGAGCTATCAGACCAGCCTGTGTCGCGCGAACGGGGCCAACTCGTTGAGCGTCAGCACCCTTTTTAAAGTCGCAGTAGTCGTTGCAAAAATTTGTCCCGATCTGGATACAGAGCGCGGAGGCGAGCGCGATAAAGGTTATGAGGGGCGAGAGCGCTCCGTGACGATACGCGAGGGCGGCACCGATAAGTATCGGGGAGAGGGAGGCTCCCAGTGTCTTAGGCCTCGCGGCGTCGATCCAGACCTTGGCGCTCATGCGGTTCCTCTTATGGTCGCTTTGGGAACTTTGAGAAGTTCGGCTTCCGTTTCTGAACAAAGGCGTCGCGGCCCTCCTGCGCCTCTTCGCTCATGTAGTAGAGGAGGGTGGCGTTACCGGCGAGCTCTTGAAGACCACTCTGTCCATCGCAATCCGCGTTGAGCGCCGCTTTAAGGCATCGAAGAGCGAGCGGCGATTTATCTAACATCTCTCGGCACCACGAGACCGTCTCCTTCTCAAGATCAGCGAGTGACACGACGGTGTTCACGAGCCCCATCTCAAGCGCTTGCTGCGCGTTGTACTGGCGACAGAGGAACCAGATCTCTCGGGCCTTTTTTTGACCGACGATGCGAGCGAGGTACGAGGAACCGAATCCACCATCGAAGGAACCCACCTTTGGTCCTGTCTGGCCGAAGATGGCGTTATCAGCGGCGATGGTGAGATCGCATACTACGTGAAGAACGTGTCCGCCTCCGATAGCGTATCCAGCCACCATAGCGACAACCGGTTTCGGGCAGGTGCGGATCTGTCGTTGCAGATCGAGAACGTTGAGGCGGTGTTTCCCCTTGGCGTCCTTGTATCCGGCGTCGCCCCGGATCTTCTGATCTCCGCCAGAACAGAAGGCGTGAGGTCCCTCACCGGTAAGGATAATGACACCGATCTCTTCATCCTCTCGCGCCATCTCAAGGGCCTGACCCATCTCGGTGACGGTCAGAGGGCGAAACGCGTTCCGAACCTCGGGGCGGTTAATCGTGATCTTCGCGATTCCGTCGAGGGTCTCGTAACGAATATCTTCAAAGGTTGCCGCGGTCTTCCAAGGGAATGTGGTCATAATAAAACTCCGATGGTGGGTCTTACCATGAGGGAGCGAAGGGGGTCAATCAGGTGTGTGGGGCGTTAGAGTGGGTAAGTGTCTAGCTCTACAGTGTTTTTGCGAGCAGGGAAGGGTTCTCAAGGGGAACCGCATGTCCGCACTGTGGCACGATCGAGAGGTGTATGTTCGGATTAAGCGCCGCAAGCTTCTCACCGATCTCAACGTACTTGCGGTCTCGGTCCCCAGCTATGAAATCAGTGGGTATCGTAAGTGTCTTGAGCAGGAACCAGTAGCTCGGCATCTGCGCCGCGGATGTTAGTTCAAAGAAGGACGCTATGCGTGCAAGTAACAGGGACCCGCGCGAGGCGAGGATTCGCGTTCGTGTCTCGTCGCTCCACAGCCCACTGTGAAAGGTCTCCTGTGCGTACCATTGGCTAAGAAAGGTCTCGGTATCAAGCGACTTCATCCGCGAGCTCCACCTCAGATCGGATTCCCAGCGAGCGTCGCGAGCACTCTGCTCCTCGAACCCCGGAAAGGTAGAGATAAAGGTGAGTCGCTCAAAGAGCTCGGGATAGTGGTGCGTGAGCCCCAGGAGGATCCGCCCACCGAGTGAGTAGCCGATGCCATGAACCGGTTTTGTGATGGACTGTTTGAGTGACGCGCCGATCTGATGAATTACCCCTTCGAACGATGTGATTACGGCGTTGAGTTCTGGAGCGTTGCCGTGCGCGGGAAGATCGAGAGTTAGGCAGGTACAATCGCTTTCGATTCCTTTGATCGTTTCAATCCAATCATCTCCTGAACCTAGGAGTCCGTGGATGAAGAGTTTCGTGCCCGCGCTGCCGCGGCGGTGAGTTGAGAGGGTGATCATCGTAGTGCCGACAGGGACTTTAGGATCTCTTTGCTGATTGAGCGGTGAAAGTTGGCATTTGAGTGGCGACTGGTCAAGACCTCAATCACGGTCGCGCCTGGTTGTTGGAGTGCGCCTTGATACACTCGAACGAAATCCTCCATCGTCGCTGGGGCCTCATACGGAAGACCGAACCCGCGAACAAGTTCGGTAAAGCGGAGTCCGTGTGGGGTACCAAAGAGCGGTTCGAAATGTTCGGTCTTTGAAACGGGAAGGAGTGAGAATATCCCCCCACCATCGTTGTTAATGACTACCATCGGAAGTGGCGTTCGAACTACACGCACGAGGGCGAGTGAATTCAGGTCGTGCAACGTTGAGAGATCTCCGATAACGAGGGTGAGCGGCGTCCCCTCGCCGCACGCCGCCCCGCACGCCGCCCCGCACGCCGTCGCGATGATTCCATCGATACCGCTCGCTCCACGATTAGCGAACGTACGCGGAGCGTCTCTCCGAGCGGCAGCGAACATCTCAAAGTCCCTGATCGGCATACTGTTACCAACCATGAGGATGTGCTCGCTCGGTGTGTGCAGTGAGAGAGATCTCAGGATCGCGGGTTCTGTGATATCGCCTTGGCTGTGATTAAGGATATTCGCGACACGCGCTGCAACCACCGAGTTGCGAGCGATCCAGCTTTGCTGAAAGCGGGCATCTTGAGGCCCAGAGTGCTCTATCGACATCAGTGCGTGAAGCGGAGCGACGTATCGTGACTGGATACCGTAGTTGGGATCGAAATGATCCCTTGAAGGTCCGACGCTCACAATCTTTGTTTTTTGTGAGGGAGCGAGAAGCGCTGAGATACGCTTTGAAACGAGGCAACCTCCGATATGCAGGATCGTGTCCGGGTGAAGATCCTCGTTGAGTGGAGCGAGAAGGCTCAAGTCCCCGTAGGTCATCAACGATTCGAGATCGCTATTCTGTCGGAGCTGAGAGAGGGAATCGGCGAAGGTTATCCATCCAAGCTTCTTTACGAAGATTCGTGCCGCGGCAGCCTCGTCGGGGCTCTCGAGCGCGCCAACGATACACATACCACGCGCGGTGTTTTTGATAATCGTCGTAAGGTCGCTGAGGTCTACTGATTCATGTGCTGTGGTAGTGGGAGCTTTGAGGGGCGAAGGAATATCAAGAGGAATCGGCGCCTCAGCGCTCTCGCTCGCGAAGAAGGGCTCCCGAAACATCCAATTTACCTGTACGGCGCCTTCGTCACCGTGACGGGTCGCGTCGTGCCAGGCCGCGATAGCGTACCGTTGTACCTCATCGAGCGAAATCGAAGCATCCGGTGGAAGGATCTCGTGATACGCGATGGCGTGAGAGCCGAAGAGTCGCCGCTGGTCGATCGTTTGATTGCATCCCCGCTCTTGCATCTCTGGGGGGCGATCCGCTGAAAGAACGATCAAGGGAATGTGCGAATACCGGGCTTCAATCACCGCTGGGAACAGATTTGCCACGGCGGTTCCTGAGGTGGTGATAACGCAGGCTGGCGTGCGGGAAGCCTTCGCCGCTCCGAGCGCAAGAAACCCAAGCCCCCGTTCGTCAAAATGGGTGATAAGGTTATCTCGAAACAGATTATACGCTTGGAGCGCGAGCACGGTAGAGCGAGAGCCCGGGGCGACAAAGACCCGTTCAACACCGAGCGAGCGAAGTTGCGTAAAAAAAGCGTACGCCCATCGATGCGCGAGATTAGGATCTGACATGATGTCGCTCGCTCTGGATCAGTTTGAGATAGGGAGCGGCTTTCGCTTCAAGTTCGTTCCACTCAGAGCGCTCGTCCGAGCCCGATACGATCCCCGCTCCAACGAAGAGGCGCCACGTATCATCGGCGAGGAGCGCGCACCGGAGCGCTACCGCAAACTCACTCTCATCCCTTCCGAGGAATCCGATTGGGCCGGTATACCACCCGCGATCATATCCCTCATGGTCTCGAATGAATTGCATCGCGAGATCTGTGGGTGTGCCCGCGACCGCAGGAGTGGGATGGAGGCCCAGAAGAACATCACGATCAGTGGCGTCCTCACGAAGGGTTCCCTTGAGTGCAGCGATCAGATGCTGCACGGAACCGGTTCTCACCGTTGTGGTTTCCTCGGTTGCGATCGGTGAATCGCACACCCGTTGAAGCTCAGAGGCGATCGTATCGACGACTATCTGGTGCTCCAGACGATTCTTGCGACTGTTCAGGAGATCGTTGGCGAGCACCTTGTCCTGCTCTTGGTTGACTCCACGGGTCGTTGTGCCCGCAAGTGCGGCGCTCACAATCGATCGACCGGTCCGTTTGTAGAGGCGTTCGGGGGTAGCTCCTAGGAACGTTGTTGAGGCGTCTGGCGAAAAGATAAATCCGTAGGAGAGCGGCGATGATTTGAGGATCTCGTTGAGTACCTCTGAACGAGAACCCGTCCGTGTTACTTGAAACTCTGTACGGCGCGCGAGCACGATCTTTTGTGCGCGTTGTGTGCTCTCAAGGATAGCAAGGACCTCGCGAACCTTCTCGTCCCACGTGTGTTGATCGGGGGTGTCTTTGCGAATATCGCTCGCTTGAGGAGGTCTTACTACTCGTGGAGTCTGAAGGCAGTGAAGGATTTCATGAACTACGGCGAGCTGTCCCTCAACGTCGCGGTCGCGCACGATGTTGATGGCTACGTACGAGGAGCCATCGTGACGGAGCACCTCAAGTTGTGGAAGCACGAAGGTCGCGACGCCGTAGGTGCTCCACTCAGCGGATGAAGGGGCCGCTATATTAAACCGGACACCACCGAAATACTTCACCGTTGATGGTGATACGGCGAGACGCGCCTCTATGCTGGCGATTAGGTCAGATAATGTGTTGGAATCCTCGCATCGCCGAAGGTCAGCGGCGCCCAATCCCGCGACCTCAAATGACCCGTCCGAGGATCTCCAGTAGAGCGATGGCGCGCTCGGGATGATCGAAAGGACATCAAGCGGCGAGGTGTCCTCGATTCGCCGAGAGATCCGCACCATCGGCGAGGATGAATCGGCGCAGGTTTGGGAGCTTTGTGAGTGAGCAAGCCGAGCGGAGTGCGCGAGGGCCTCGATAACGTGGGTGAGTGAGGCGAGGGTGGCGTTCGTCATGCGTCACCCCCCAATAATGACTTGGCGATGTTCGCAGGAACCGGAATCGGCTTCATCTCTGTTCGATCAACCGCGACATGGGTCACCGTGGCGTTTGCGCATTCAGTTTGCGTGTCGGTATCAATCACGGAGTAGGTAATGGTGAGGGATGATGTGCCGACCTCGAGGTTTGCTATCTGAACTTCGACCTCGGTGCCGACCCGGAGAGGTGCTCCGTATTCAGCTTCTACCTTTCGTACCGGAAGAACGGGGAGGCCACCCGTTATCCACTCTTCGATCGGGTGCCTCTTCCCTTTCAAAAACGCCTCAAAGCAACTCTGGGTGAGCCGAAAGAGCGAGCCGTAGAACAACAGTCCCGAGGCATCGGTATCAAAGAGGGTAATGGTGGTGGCGTATCGAAAATGCATACCTCGGTCCCCGGAAACGTCGCCCGTATGGTAGTCCCTTTTAATAGGGTTGAAAAGGGAAGGGGAGGGGAGAGGATTGGCCCTATTTTGGGGCGCTTACCGCACAAAAGAGAGCTCTTTGGTTATGTAACGCGGAGGCGGCGAAAACGCGGAGAGCGCAGACCTGCCCCAGGGAGAGAGCCTAACTCCCCCATCCGCCGTTTCCTGGTAGGAGCCCTTCAGCTTCAATCCTTCCTCGCCAATCAGTCCGATGGTATTTTGTTTAGCCTTACGTTACCTCTGTGCTCGTCGGCGCACACTCGATTCCGCGATGAGCCACAAACTATTGTGATTACGGGGAGAGGGAGCCAGACGCAGCAACATCGAAGCCGTCGAAGGTGTCGAGGAGCGTGTCGTCGAAGTAGATACCAAGGCTCGGATGAGTGAACAGCCCGATTCTAGGGATAGAGCCGCGTGCGCACAAGTCTTGGAACAGGTTTTGTCCACCATACTTGCAAGCATGCAATGCCGCTGCAATGGCCTGATCTCTCGGATCAGAGAAAACTAGCCCGCTCTGCTGGAGAATCGCTTCCTGAGTAGTGCGATTTCGCCATCCCGTCCCTTTAACCACTGCCGTGATCGTGACCGTACTAGCGTGCGAGTAGTCCCGCTGCTTGCAATAGTTCCGGAACTTATTAGGCAAGTTCTCATGCCGTTCAAGATCTTTCTCAAAGACCGCGTCTCTGTTGAAGTGAGGAAAGTGCTTCCTAAAATACGTATTGAGAGTCCTCATCAGTTGAACATCTGTTACCCCTGCAGGTCGTGTGAATGTAGATTCGCCGGTCGCGGGGTCAAAGTTGTAGGAATTGATCGCCTCTTGCGCTATCTGTTCATCTCTATCAAGCTCTTCATCCTGACCCAGCGCGGCCTCAAGCTCTTCCATATAAAGCTCTACAGCGGTCTGTCCCTCACTCTGAGTTGTATCGTTAGTTAGATCTTGTAGTTTTCCGAGTGCACCCTGGTTGTCCTCAAGATAGTGGAGGACTATTTCGTTTGTGTGGGCTGAATTTGTTAGCTTTGGCCACTCGATCTTCTTGGCCGTAGAGATATCCGAGCCTGCGTTCTTCTGCTCTAACAGCTCCACTCCCTTTGAGAGCGCCGCATAGGTCGTCACTGCCTCAAGATGGCTCTTAAGCTCTTCTAAACGCAACAGCGCAGAGCGTCTCTGCTCTGCTGGTGATAGCCTAGTCACTACTTCGGCCCTTTGGATAAAACCAAGCTTTTGCTCCTGAACACAGATCGCTAGGCAGCTATTGACAGGCTCACGGTCACCGAGAGCTATAGAGAACCCGAGGTGAAAGAGCTCTTTACATAACCCCAGATCGTGTGGGGTAAGCTCCGAGGTAAGATCTACCAGGCGGATAACCTTCCTCTTCCTCTCAACATCTGCCCCTGGGCTAACCCTCGCGTCCTCCGGTCGCACACCCGAAAGGATCTCATCTATCTGGAGCGAGCCGTTCGGGTCGGTCCTTCTTCCATTACTGACACCCGTCGCACTCCACTGCGAAACGACCTCCTCCCAAAGCTCTTTGGGGCACTGCCACAGGGATGTGTCAGCTTGTGCAGCTCGAGCGTGCGCTTCTGATAGTATCCTTTTATCCTCTTCGCGTAGCTCTTGAGTTTCTACGGTCTCCTTGTGGCTGAGAGGATCCTCTAGTGCTAGGATTTTATCAGCGTTGTGATACCCACCTGGGTCTCCTGAGTGATGGGTTACCGATTCCGGCCCTGCGAGGCTTCCTTGCGGGAGGTTAAGGCTGTTTTCAAGGTATCGTAGTAACTCTCGTGAATCGGGAGCTTCTTGGTGTAAAGAATGACCACCACCCGCTAGCCTTAGCTGCTCTTGGGGCAGTTGTGTATAATCTTCATATATCTTACCGACTATCTCGTTTAGTCGCACCTGTTTTGCTTGCAGCTCAGCTCTTGATGCGAACTCGTCTCCGAAGCGCCTCTTAGCAAAACAACTTGAGATCTCTCGGATCAGGTCGAAGTGTTTGATAGCTAGAGACACCACCTCGTTCTTACCATTTATGCTGCTGATGAAGCAGGTCTCCAGGACACTCTTACTAAGGACCGTATCTTCAGTCTTCGCTATGAGAGCCATGAGCAATCTAAAATCTCGGTCACTCCTGAGTGAGTGAGCGCCGCTCTTAAGGGCAACTAGCAAGGCTTCTTCCTCCTGCGTTAACTCCATCAACCTCGACCCTGGCACAAAATAGGCGAAGCCCGCCTGATTTCTTAGGTCTCTTATATCCTGCTCAAGGTCGCCATATGATGCCCCCTCACCACAATCATGTAACGCATGGCGCACCTCATGCAGAATCACCTCCCTCCACCTATCACCCATAATAGCCTGCGGTGATATGCCGATCGTATGCGCGGTCTCAGAGCCGGTTTTAGCCTTGAAGTACCCGTCCGCGCCTCTCGCGGCGCATCCGTAATCGACTATCAACGTAATGTCACCCACATAACCTGGTAACCCCGCATGAGCCAACGCCTTCATTATCCTGACAGGCACAACTTCGGCGCGCGGAACGTACGCTTGAGCGCCACGGTCCAAAAATCGAGTTGCTTCCCCTAGTGCGTCTGGTCTCTTTACGCCATGCTCAATATAAAATAGATACGAATCGACTACAGAGAGTTGCCACCTATCACTGTTCGTTGCTGCTTCACTTGCAGCCCGCAGCAGGTCTCGGGTATTAGGTCGCCTGCCAGCGGCTTCAGCACTATCCCGTAAAAAGAGATGCAGCCCGACTATCTTTGAGATCGTATCACTGTCAAGCGCTGGCTGCGCAATCCGAACGATATCCTGTAGAGTATCTCGACTGTGGGGCCGCGCCTTGATGTGATGAACCCGAGAGATAAGGGCTGAGCTAAATGCGGACATGCTCTCCACA
>JBDLRS010000041.1:0-54182 GCA_039799965.1 Pseudomonadota bacterium | reverse complement strand
AGACGACGAAAAAACCGGAGGCGTATCCACTGAGATACGTTGAGGATTTTTTCGGCGGCTCCAACGAAGTTGCAGTCAAACTATCGAAATGCGCAACAGGAGATCATTTTTCACCACCCTGCCAGGAGCATAATGGTACTCCGATAGGTTCGCAGGGGAGCCTTTGCTCTTGCAACTTTAGTGCGGTCTTTCCGGTTTAATGAGGAGTTTTCCTACTTTTTGTATTCAGACGTTTGGGACTCGTAAGAATCCCAAACAAAACCCCCGAATTGTAAAGAGAGGCCCACTCTTCTGGGGGTGCAGGGCTTGTAATGGGCCTGGAAATATGTAAAATTCGGGCCTCTTTATGCAGGACGTGTGCGCGCCATTTGTGCCTTTCAGGCCGGAAATGAGCGGGTGCGTCCATGATAAGTGTCCAATTTTGTTGGAGCTTTTAGCAAAAGGTGCCGTAAGGTTCGCGGGCCTTTTTGAAGCTTTTAGGAGAGTGTTGTGAAGGTCCGAGCGTCTGTAAAGCCAATTTGTAGCTACTGCAAAGTGATCAAGCGTAAAGGCAAGATCTACGTCTTCTGTAGCCGTACGCCTAAGCACAAACAACGACAGGGTTAATTTAGTAGTAGGAGTTTAAGTCATGCCACGTATCGCAGGTGTTGACCTTCCGCGTAACAAGAGAATCATCCTTGGCCTCACGTACATTTACGGCGTTGGTCTTTCAAAGTCGAAGGCGATCCTCGCCGAGGCGGGAATAGAGCAGTCAGTTAGAACTGACAACCTCACAGAAGAGCAAGTTGATAAGATTCGAAAGATCATCGAGCGACGTGAGAAGGTAGAGGGAGACCTCCGTAGAGAGGTTTCTGCTTCCCTCAAGCGATTGATGGACCTTGGTTGCTACCGTGGGCTCCGTCACCGTAAGAATCTCCCAGCTCGTGGTCAACGTACTCGCACGAACGCTCGTACGAGAAAGGGACCACGTCGTGCTCCGATTGCTGGTAAGAAGGCAGCAACGAAGACCTAATGTGGAGTAGGCGACTAACTTTAGATTTGAAAACAGCTTGTAAGGAGTAGTTTGTGGCAGAAGCACGCGCAACCAATACCGCGGTAAAGAAGAAGAAGGTAAAAAAGAACGTCCCTGTAGGTGTGGCTCACGTTCATGCGACCTTCAATAACACGATCGTTACTATCACGGATCCAGCTGGGAACGTGATCGCATCGTCGAGCTCAGGAGCTAACGGATTTAAGGGTTCGAGAAAGTCGACTCCATTCGCAGCTCAGGTAGCGGGTGATTCCGCCGCTCGCAAGGCTAAAGAGGCTGGCGTTCGCACAGTAAGCGTTCGTGTAAAGGGACCAGGGTCCGGACGTGAGTCCGCTCTCCGCGCTCTCCACCTTGCTGGTCTTCAGGTAACGTTGATCAAAGACATCACGCCGGTTCCTCACAATGGATGCCGCGCGCGTAAGAGTCGTCGAGTATAGTTTTCGTAGGAGAGGCATTTAGTCATGGCAAGATATTGCGGTTCAGTTTGTCGCTTGTGCCGTCGAGAGGGAGAGAAACTCTTCCTCAAGGGCGAGAGGTGTTTCACCGGCAAGTGCGCGGTAGAGAAGCGAGAGGGTGGTCCAGGTCAGCATGGCCGTGGGCGTCAGGCTTTCTCAAACTACAAGATTCAGCTTCGTGAGAAGCAGAAGGTTAAGCGGTCATACGGGCTCCTTGAGGCCAAATTCCACAACACCTTCGAGCGCGCCGCGTCAACCAAGGGCGTAACGGGAACTGAGCTTCTCGTTCTCCTTGAGCGACGACTTGATAACGTTGTGTATCGTCTTGGGTTCGGTTCTTCCCGTCGTCAGGCTCGGCAGATCGTTAACCATGGTCGTATCCTTGTGAACGGCAAGCGGATTTCTATCCCTTCGTACACACTGTCGCCAGGTGATGTTGTTGAGGTTGCTGAGAAGGGCAAGACTAACCCGTTGATAATTGCGGGTATGGAAGCCGCTAAGTCTCGTGTTATTCCTGAGTGGCTTACGCTTGACCAAGCGGCAGCTCGAGGAACGGTTAACTCCGTTCCGACCCGAGAGCAGTTGCCACCTACGATCCGCGAGCAGTTGATCGTTGAGTTGTATTCACGGTAGTTAAATCAGCGCTCGTGCTTCTCGGCCTTATCGGTTGAGGGTGGGGCGCGTTTGTGTGCGTTTTAATTGATAGGGATAGAGACATGAAGAAGATCAGTCTCAAGGACTTGATAAGCCCGAACCGAGTTGAGGTTGAGGGCGCAACAGCAGATAGCCGATACGGTAAGTTCATCGCGGAGCCGCTTGAGCGTGGTTTCGGTATGACTATCGGGACCGCTTTGAGAAGAGTTCTTCTCTCCTCGCTCCAGGGGGCTGCGATCACCTCGATTCGCGTCGAGGGAGCTTCGCATGAGTTCTGCACGATGCCTGGCATCGTTGAGGACGTAACTGAGCTCTCGCTTAACCTTAAGGAGGTTGTTTTGCGCCTCGAGGATAAGGAGGAGGCAGTTCTTCACCTTGAGGCTCAGGGCCCAGGGCAGGTTACCGCCGGTATGTTCCAAGGTGACCCAGCAGTTCAAGTATTGAATCCAGAGCTTGTGATCGCTCACCTCGGTGAAGGCGCTTCACTTAAGATGGAAGTTGCTGTGAAGGTTGGACGTGGATACGTCCCAGCCGACAAGAATAAAGTCGAAGGCGCTCCTGTCGGGACCGTTTTCATCGACTCTATCTTCTCGCCGATTCGTCGTGTGAACCTTGCTGTTACCAACGCGCGCGTTGGTCAACGCACTGACTACGATAAACTCGCTATGGAGATATGGACGAACGGCAGCATCGATCCACGCGCGGCGATCGCTCAGGCGGCTCACATCCTTGTTGATCAACTCGGCATCTTCGTTGGGGATGACCTCATCGTTGAGCGAGAGGAGCCAAAGAGCGAGGAGCCTTCGAAGCGTTGGAACGAGAACCTCTTCCGTCGTATTGACGAGCTTGAGCTTAGCGTTCGTTCTGCCAACTGCCTTGAGAACGCGGATATCAAGTACATCGGTGAGCTCGTTCAGAAGACTGAGGCTGAGATGCTTCGTACTAAGAATTTCGGTCGTAAGTCTCTCAATGAGATCAAGGAGATCCTCTCAGACATGGGACTCTCTCTTGGACTTAAGCTTGAGGAGTTCCCTGCTCGCAAGGATCTCGATCAGCTTAAGGAGCAAACAGACCACTAAAACGGCAGGGCGGTTCGAGTGCGTGCCGCCTGTAATAGGGTGTAAGATGTATGAGACACGGTAAAGGTCTAAGAAAGTTAAGCAGAAATATCAGCCACAGAAAGGCTCTGTTGCGTAATCTGGCTACCTCGTTCTTTAAACACGAGAGTTTCGAAACAACAGTTCCAAAAGCCAAGGAGCTCCGTCCTGTTGTGGAGCGTTTGGTAACGCTTGGCAAGAACGACACGCTAGCCGCTCGTCGTCAGGCTTACAGCTACCTATTGGACAAGGCTGTTGTGCATAAGCTCTTTACGGATATCGGTCCTCGGAACGCAAGCCGCAACGGTGGATACACTCGTATCGTTCGCACGCGCGTTCGTCCAGGCGATGCCGCTGAGCTTGCTGTGATCGAACTGGTTGACCGGATAACGTCCTAGCCGGCTTTCTCCTTAGCCGTATGGCTCGGGGACAAGGCCGATTTCAGGCATCATATAAGGACCCTCTAGCTAACAAGAGAGCAGCAGCAGAGCAATCTGCCGTTGGATTCTTGGAGAGGAGGTTCAAAGGAGGCGAGCCCATGACAGGGCTCGCTTTTTTGTATCTCAAGGGGGCTAGAGACGATGGGAATGTTTAACCTAAATTCGGCCGTTAAGGAGGATGAAAATAGTTCAGATGGCTAAAGGCACGAAGTATTTTTAACTTTTCGAAAGGCGAACGATCGCCTCTATCTCTTCGGACCTCTTGGAAGGGGTGTGATTGGAGAGATTCTCTACGTTGATTGCGGCTTGAACGCAATGGGATCATAATACAGCCGATATGGCGACAAATGGCAGCTCCAAAGAGGCTAAGGCCCTCTATACTCTAGGAAAGAAAGCGATCGCCGGGATCCGTAATGGTTCCGCCGACGCGCTCGATGTCATCGACGCGTACGTGGAGTGTTTCTCTACTTGGGAGTCCACATGGAAGAGCGGAAAGGGGGGTGATAAGGTGATCTCAGCCTCGGAACAACAGGTAGCTCAGCGTCTCGCCCATCAACACGCGCAGATCCTTCGACTCACAGGGGAGATGCAAGCTCACTTTTTAGAGTCCCTACGGGGGCTTCGAACGAAAGAGAAGGGGCTCAAGAGGTATATCGATCAATTACCGCAACGGGTGGGCTCCATAAATAAGAAAGGATAGTCATGATAAGAATGTCAACCTTTATAGCTGTAATTTGTATCCCGTTGATGGGAACCGGGTGCGGATACGCGCTTCGTGGCTCTGGCAGTGTCCTTCCCGCGGATGTGAAGAATATCTACATCCCACGAGTTGAGAACGGCTCCACGGAGCTTGGCCTAGCGGATGTGGTAACCGACGCGCTTCGCGATGAGTTCGATAGCTACGGCACGGTATCTGTCGTTGAAAAGCAGGGTGATGCCGACGCTATCCTTAAGGTGCGTATCATCGATGTTAAGAACACGACCAGTACCGTAAACGCCGCCACGAACACCTCTCTCCAAATGGACACTACGATGTTTCTTGGGGGGGAATTGCGCCGTACAACCGGGCAGCTCATGTGGCGTGAAAATAACCTGAAGGTTACCAAGGAATATGCGGCGAATCAGAGCGTTGTGGTAACCACATCGCCTGATTTCGCAAGCGGCTCTATCTCAGCCTCGGATCTCGCGAGTCTGAGTTCAAGGGATATCGCCCGAGGACAGGAGGCGCAGGCGCTTAATGACCTGGCCTCGAACGCGGCGCGCATGATTTACGACAAGTCCATCGCCCCAGATTTTTAGTAGTAACCGTGATAAGGCTTAGACCATGTTAGAAACAACAGTAGACGAAGTAACCACCGCGCTTGCAGGCGCAAAGAACCTTAATTCAGCGCTCAAGACCTTCCTGAAACGCGAGGGCACTCAGACCCCTCAGTTAGCAACATTTGCCAAGGAGTTCCGTGGAGTGGTTTCCGGTGGCCGTCCAGAGCCAGTGCGATTGTTCATCGAGGAGAACTACGAGAAGCGTCCGATGTACTTCCTCGGCCTCGCTCGCTACGCCTATCCTGAGCTTATTGAGACGGTCGTTGGAAGGATCATCGAGCAGCACGCTGATACCTTTAACACGACCTATGAGCGAGCGGAGCAGGGAATTAAGGTGACTGACGCCCAGGCGTTCGATTCGATCGTGAAGAGCGTTGCTCAGATGATCGACGAAGGGCTTACGAGTTCAAACGTTCCCGCTTCCAATTTTATGCGTAACGCCATCATGGCGAGTGTATTTGAGCCTGATGTGCTCACAGAGGTGCTGAAGGTTGTGAAGTAGGGGACTGCGGTCACGGGTTGCAAGGAGGGGAGGGTGACCATGTTGTCGCAGTAACGTCGCAGGGTCGATACGACAAAGGGCTGGCCCCACCACCGTGGAGCCAGGCCCTCTCATTGAAGATCTCTCTGTTGTTTATCTCTCTGTCGTGTATCTCTCTGTCGTGTATCTCTCTGTCGTTTATCGACGAACGCTCTTCTTAGCCTGAGCCTTCTCCATGCCGAAGAAGATTCGGATGAGGCCGTGAGCCTCACTCTTGAAATCCTTCTGTGAGATCTTTGGATTGTTGGTGACGATCAGGTCTCCGACAAGCTCCATGATTCCCTCGCAGTGGTGCTTAAGGAGCTTCATGCCTTCCTTAGTGGCGAGTACTGGAACCGAAGCAGGCACCATCTTTGCTGCGGTCCTCTTGCCCATCTTTGGGGCTACTTTTTTTGACGCTTTCTTCGGTGCTGCTTTTTTCTTTCCTGCCATATCTTTCCTCTTCAGGGGTTAGTCGGGAGAATGCTGTCACGTACAGGGGATTATCTCAAGCACTGAGGACTAATTCCTTTTTCCCAAGGGAGCACTTCGGGAGATAGGGCATGAAAAAACCCGGCCTCCCTCATCAGGAGCGCCGGGTCTTTAAGCCGAGAGGCTGGAAAAGCTTACGTAGCTTTCTTAGCGGCACCGTTTGCTTGCTTTGCAAGGCGGCTAATCTTTCGAGCGAGGGTCTTCTTGTGGAAGAGGCCACGCTTGGACGCCTTGGCCATAGCCGACTCAGCTTGACGAGCGAGGACCTTCGCCTCTGTCTCGTTGCCACCTGTTGCGGCTGCTGTTGCCTTCTTGATAGCTGTACGAACCTCCGCACGGCGGGAGCGGTTGTGGTCACGGAGCTTGAGGCTTTGACGATGACGCTTAATTGCAGACTTGTGATTTGCCATAACTGCTTAACTTTAAATGGGCTGCCTACTATACTCATACAGGGTCTAACCCCTCAGGCACGCCGTACGTGGGGACGGTATACCACGGTCTCCCATGAGACTCAACTGATCGACTAGGTTAACGCTTTTTCGGCCCTGAAATCTTGGGGAAGAACTCATCAGACCATGCTTGGGTCGTCCCAGTTTGACCCTGATAGTGCCCTCTGCCACCCTCTCCGTAGGCGATATCCGGGGCGGACTCCATCCCCAGGAATACCAACTGAGCGATCCGCATCCCTTTGACGAGCTCGCGGGGATAGGGGCCCAAGTTCTGAAGTTCAAGGGTAACCTGACCCTCAAATCCACAGTCAATCCAGCCGCTTAGGCTATGATTGAGCCATAGGCGTCCCAGGGAGCTCTTGAGCTTGAGGTCGCACACCACATCACGAGGCATCTTGATGTACTCCTGGGTGGTCGCCAGAATAACCTCGCCCGGGAATAGAACGATGGAGTCTGAGACGATCTCTTCCGGGTCACGAGTTGGGCATATCCAGTGATTACCAACTGTTACGTCATAACTTGCAGGGTTAATCTGCTCAGGATTGAAGGGAAGGATGCCCCCTTTTTCTCCGAACATACGAATCCAGTGGTCGGGCTTAATCATTACAGGTATCCTTGGAAGTTGTTGTACCCCTCCGTTTCCTTAGTCGATCTGCCGATAAAAAGAAAGCACTCGTTGTTTGTCGTGGTGAATAGCGGTCGTTAGTACCCGTGGAGTGGTGGTTTGTCTGCCACGCGCGGACGGCTGTGATGTGCCCATCATGACGAAAAAGGTTATTCCTATGGAGCATACGGAAGCTCGTTTCCGAGAGGTTTTATTGGTCGAGGACGAAGCGGCTCACGCCCTTCTCATTCAGCGTGCTCTAAAGGGGCTCGCGTTAACTATAACCACGTGCATCTCCATCGCCGATGCTAGCGCGAAGCTCAGGCACGGCTCGTTCGACCTCATTGTGAGTGATCTCAATCTTCCCGATGTTCGTGGCGAAGCGGTTGTCACCGCTCTGAGCGCCTATGCTCCCAAGACACCGATCATCGTACTGACCTCATCTGTCTCTGTGACCGACGGTGTCGCTGCGATGCGCGCGGGTGCGAGGGACTTTCTCGTCAAAAATTTTGACGCGACCTTTCGTGATGTGTTGCAGGTCGCGCTCTCTCGGTTGGCGTCCTCATTGGCGGTGGAGCGGGAGAAGGAGCAGATTACGCGCGATAGAGATCTTTTGCGAGAGGCGATTGAGAACAGTAACGACGGACTCGCCGTCGTTCAAGGGGATGGAGCGGTGCGATATGCCAATTCTGGTTTCGAAAATTTTCTGGCTGGATTCGACGCGAAGGAGCGAGGGCTCTTTGCGATTGACCACGCGCGGATAGTTCGTGGCGACGAGGTCATGCGGAAGCTGCGTGAGCAGTTCATGAGTCTTGAGCCTGGCGCGGTTTGGACGGTTGAGATGGTTGAGGAGGGCGACGATCCGGCCGCGTTTGACCTCTCAGTTTCGGCGGTAAAGGACTTCGGTGCCGAGCGGGTGTTTCTCTTGTGGGTACGAGACGTTCGTGAGCGACGCAGACGGGAGCGCTTCCAACGAGAGATACTCTCAACCACGACGCATGATCTGAAAGGCCCCTTGGGCGCTATCGCCGTGTCGTGTGACGTTCTTCTAGATACGCCCCCCACGGATAATCGGGTGCATTCAATGTTGGAGCGAATCTCATCCTCCGCCAGCAGCGCTATTCAATTAATAGAGGAGTTTCTCAGTTTGCGCCGTATCGAGGAGGGGGCTTTCATTCTCCGTCCGGCACCGACAGATGTTCGCTCTATCGCTGCCCGGGTGGTTGAGAACTTCCAACTGTCAGCCAAGACCCGCGGGGTTGAGCTGGTATGGAGCAGGGGGGGAGAGCGGCTTGAGGGATGCATCGATTCCTTAGGATTCGAGCGGGTGCTTTCAAACCTGATAAGCAATGGAATCAAATTCACTCCGAAAGGGGGGAGCGTGTTTGTTGAGGTAAAACGCAATTCCACCGGATTGACCCTCTCGGTGCGAGATCTCGGTGCCGGAATGGAGCCGTCGGATGCCCAACGGCTCTTTAATCGATACGGAAGGCTAGCTTCTCATGCCCAAGTATCTGGAACTGGTCTTGGCCTGTTCATTGTGAAGTGCATCGTGTCGGCCCATGGTGGCTCGATCGATGTGACCTCTGCGCTTGGCAAGGGAACCACATTTGAGGTCTACTTTCCGGACCGTCCGCCCCTCAACGATCGGGGAGAGGTTCTGTGTTTAGACTTCGCGTGAGAAATCGCTCGATGTTCTTTATTCCCGAGAAAGGTCTGAGTCGTTAGTACCATTCTTGCCCAATTGAGCATCCAATTATTTTGTATGACACTTCTGATTCGCACGCTCGGGAACGCCTCCACCACGATACTCGGAGCCGTCGTTGCTTGGCTTGCGCTCGTTCCGCGTGAAGTCTTCGCGTTTCCCCTTGAAAAATTCGATCATCAACTTGAGGTAACGTGCGCGGCCGAATCCTCATGCACCCGAACGGTGCGAGCAAAAACAACCTTAGGTGCCTATACCGGTATCTGGGTTCGTGGAGGAGATGAGACCCACTCGAAGATCTCGGTGTCGAATGGGAAGCTCTTAATTCAGGTCTCGGGACAAAAGCTGAGTGGGGTTCAGCTCTCCTGGGATAGCGACACCTATGCTGATCAGCTCTCGAGCTCGGGTCTTACATGTATCGATATGCGTCATCAAGGTGGATCCGCCATCGTGATTAAGGATTTTAAGCTCAACGGCGTTTGTGGAGATGAGGACGCCGCCGACTCGTGCGCTCCCTTTGTTGTCGAGACTCGCATCTACGATGCAGCCGATCCAACGGGTCAAACTTATTCCGCCTCCATCCTCCGTCGAACGAATGGCAGAGAGTCGCAAGATCTCATCATCCCCTTCTCGAACTTCAATCGTAAGGGGCTGCGAGGAGAGGGGCGACTTGAGTGCGTGGGGGCCTTGTCCATCAACGTTCGTGCGAACGGCTACCGAGATCTTACCCTGTCCGCCGGCCCAATCTATACCAACTCGACGCAGCCCTTTGAGGCTCTCATTGTAACACCGACGCTCACGCCAGTTCCTCCGACTCCAACGATCCCTAGAGATGTTTCAGATACTCCAACGCAGCTTCCGACGAGCGCGCCCGTTGTTGGCAAGGGCGAGCCCCCGGTCTCAACCGAGAGCGGTAGTGAGAGATCAATCCCGATCTCTGCGGATAGAGGTTCATCCGTCGCCACCCCACGCGCACCAACCATCAGCCAGGTGGTTGTCGCGCCCCTGAATTCTCCGAAACCCGCGCGAGAGGATCACGAGGAGACGGTCTATGGGGCGATAGTGAGTGAGTAGGTTCGACCTGTGCAAGGTTCGTTGTGGGAGTTCAAGTCCTCATAATTCGGCGGATTTCCTGAAAGCGAGGTTGCGTGGACTGGCTCACGGAATACGTGATATCCTCTTTCCGATATGGCCAAGCAATTTAATATCCCGCGCTCGTACCGTTCCGACCTGATAGGTCAGATTAAAAGCCGTCGCGCGGCTGAGGACTCACGTAAGGAGCAGCTACACGGCACTATCGTGGATCTCGGTCCGGTCGTGTTTCACATCGCACGGTTCTTTGGATTCTGCTACGGCGTTGAGAACGCGATTGAGATCGCGTATCGAGCGCTTGAGGAGAACCCAGGTAAACGGATATTCCTGCTCAGTGAGATGATTCACAACCCGCACGTAAACTCTGATCTTCTTGGGCGAGGCATCCGCTTTCTTCAGACCGCCGAGGGAAAACAGATGATCCCGTTCTCGGAGCTTCGTTCGGATGACATCGTTATTATCCCTGCGTTCGGCACGACACGGGAGATGTTCGACGCGTTAACCGCTCTTGGTATCAACCCTCAAAGTTATAACGCGACGTGCCCCTTCGTCGAGAAGGTGTGGAAGCGCGGCAAGCAGCTCGCGCAGCAGGGCTACTCTATCGTTATTCATGGTAAGCACACGCACGAAGAGACTCGCGCCACCTTTTCTCATATCCAGATTGATGGCCCGAGCGTGGTAGTTCGCGACAAAGAGGAGACCGAACTGCTTACGCGTTACATCCGAGGCGAACTGTCGCTTGAGGGTTTCGCGAGTGATTTCGCTGGACGATATTCCGCGAACTTCGATCCATCATCGGACCTCAGGCGCATGGGGGTCGTTAATCAGACAACGATGCTCGCAGAAGAGACGCGAGAGATCTCCTCCATGGTCAGGGACGCTTTGGCCGCTCGTTTCGGAGAGGAGAGGCTCGCAGAGCACTACGCGGACACCCGAGATACCTTGTGCTACGCCACCTCTGAAAATCAGCGCGCAATGAAGGGGCTGTTACACGAGAACGCCGACCTCGCCGTTATCGTTGGAGGATATAACTCCTCCAACACATCCCACCTTGTCGAGCTGTGTGAGGGTAAACTTCCGGCGTTTTACGTGAAGGACGCTGAGGAGATTCTCAGCGCCGATGAGATTCGTCACCTCGATCTCGCCACCAAGCAGGTGGTAAGCAGCCACGGATGGTTACCTCAAAACAAAGAGAAGGTGCATATTCTTATCTCCGCCGGAGCGAGTTGCCCGGACGCGATGGTAGAGTCCGTCATATCGAGGATATCGAACCTTTATCCATCCGCAGCGAATCTATCTCAGGCGATGCGCCCGTAGTCGGCCTCACCGCTGATGGTACGCTCGGTGTAAAGAAGGCCTTCCGAGCTTTGCGAGCCCCTCGGTAGAGACCCCTAAAGATCGAGTTCGTAATTCCATCCAGCTGTGCTTGGCGAAAGCCGCGCACCTCTGTTGCGAAGCTTGTGAGGTGTGCTGGTGTGCGTAGAAACCGGCGAATCGATTTTATCTCGTCGTTGGTGATCTCGTTTGAGTGGAGGCAGATTGTGAAGACACCACTTGGTACCCACGACGGCCTCCATAGCTGCTGCGGTACAAAGATCAGGCCGCGATACTTGTAGGGTCGGAGGGCGATGCCGTCCGAGACAGCCGTAAAGCCGGAGGTTTTGAGAGCGCTCAGTGTCGTACGATCGAATGAGTGATTCGGCGCAAACCAGTAGTCGGTGCTGAGCCCGTGACCGTTTAATATCTCGCGTCCCTTTAGGATCCGCTCAAGCTGCTCCTGGTAGCAGAATCCCGCGAATTCGGAGCGCTCGACACCCTTTCCATGCGTGTGTGTAAGTAGCGCGCTCTCTGAGGTTCTGTCTAAGATATGCTGATAGCCGTGCTGTGCGACCTCAACAAGATCTCGCTCAACGAGCAGCCTCATCGTGTCCCAGAAATGCAGCTTGGGTTTCTGTCGATCGAGCTTTGTATCCTTGTTGTCCGGCACTATTCCCAGCAACGGTTTGACTCGATTACGTTGAAAGAGGCGTAGCAGGGCCCAGAAGCGCCCCCAATCCATAGTGGGTGTTATGTCATCCATTCGGAAGAGGTAACGAGCTTTCATCATAATCGCCTCCGAGCCATCGGAAAAATAATTTTGCCAAGAAAAGTAGTTGGAAGGAGTCCGCTATACTCGACGAGGAGCTTTCCTCCAAACTCCAACTTGAATCGGGCGATCGCGTTTTTCTCCTGGTCGATTGAATCGAGTGGAATTCCACCAAGATCGTAGAGCTTGAATCCAAGATTCTTGAGGGTCATGATCTCGTACCAATGGAGAAGTCGATTCGCTCGCCCAACTCTGTTGCGGTCCCCGCTATCGTTCATCGTGCGGTAGTGCGAGGCTGAGTACAAAAGACGAACTCGCCCTACATCCTCATCTTTAACGTAGGCGTGCGCAGATAAGAGGTTTCCATCGACATCTGAGGCCGAAGCGAGGAGAAGAGCTGATGACGCCGAGAGCGCCTTCAACTTGGCGCGATTGCAAGGTGGGAGGCCCTTGTGCGTTGCGAAGGTGTCGTAGAAGTGAGCGTACAGCGAGCTCTCCTCGGTGGTTGGATTCATAACCAGACGGGGAGTGAATCCCTCACGTTCGGCGCGTTGTATCTTGTAGCGTGTGTTCTTTGAGATCGGCGCCGAGATCTCGTCAAGGCTCGCGGTAAGATCGATAACGGATGTTTGCACCGGTTTGAAGTAGGGGTGACGGATCGCCGACTGTTGAAAAAAGCAGAGCGGTGCCGATGAACCCCCCTCTTCAATCGTGTTGGCGAAAAAGATATCGCGTATTGGGATGCCGCACTTAGAACGAGAGATCGCTATCACGGGTAGTACTCCTGGAAGAGAGGGATGATGACAAGGCCTCCGCTCGGATATCCTGTCGTCACGAATGGATACGTTGGTTCGGGGAGGCGCAAAATGACGTAGAACAGATATGACGCACGTGTTCGCTCTCACGACGATATGGCGCGACCGCGAAGATGTCGCCACAGCCTTTGACTTTTAACCGCGAGTTTACGGAGAGACGCCCAAGGGGGTCAGGCCGTGAGAATCGGGCCGAAAGATGAGATAGGAGTGGTGTTTTCGTATTGTGGAGGCCCGCACCCTGCTAGGGACCGTGAGGCCAAGGGCCTTGCAGTGCTGCGTTTATCCTTAGGATAGTTTTCGGCTCTCTCCAAATGTGGCAGACTCGTCCGGTTATTAGTTGTAGGGAGCCGCACCATGAAGTCGATAGATGTAACAGGAGTATGTAACGGCATCGTAGATATCTTTGCCGATATCTCTGAGCAGGAGCTTTCGACCCTCGGATATGAGAAGGGCACGATGCGTCTTGTTGAAGCCGTTGACCAGAAGGAGCTCTTGAACCGCGTCGGAGCTAAGAATCCTTTGATGCGCAGTGGCGGCTCGGTTGCTAACTCTATGATCACGATCGCCCAATTGGGTGGAGCGAGCGCGGTGTGCTGCCATCTCGCGGATGACGATTATGGCCGTTTCTTTAGAGATGAGTGCATGTCACTCGGAATAAAGGTTACAGCGCCCCTTTCAAAGGACCACGCAACAGGCACCTGCGTAGTACTCCTGACCCCTGATGCGGAACGCACGATGAGAACCGCGCTGGGCGCCAGCTTGAGCCTTGCTCCTGAACACGTCGATCCAAAGATTATCGCTGATTCTCGCTGGCTCTTCGTTGAAGGATACGTGTTCTCTAACTCAGACGCCGGCCGAGAAGCGATCAAAGAGTCGATTCGAGTTGCTCGCGAGTCGAACACAAAAGTTGCGGTTACGTGCTCAGAGGCCTGGGTTGTGAATGTCTTTGGTGAGCACCTCAATGCCGCGCTTGATAAGACGCACCTCATCTTCGCCAATGAAGAGGAGTCGTTCGCGCTCTCTGGAGCGAAGGATGTTGTTGAGGCAGGGCGGAAGCTCAAGGACCGTTTCCCTCATGTCGTTATTACTGCAGGCCCGCGCGGCGCCTACATATGGTGGGAAGGGGAGGAGCTGCACACTCCAGCGTTCCCATGTGAACCCCGCGATCTCACCGGCGCTGGCGATACCTTTGCCGGGTCCTTCCTCTACGGAGTGACTAAGGGACTCAAGCCACAGGACGCCGCCCACCGTGCGTGTTTCCTGGCTCATCACGTGATCGGTCAGGTTGGTGCGCGTCTGACAGGCGATGTGAAGTCGTTGTGGGAGTTGGTGGGATAGGGGGGGGGAAACGACTTCGCTCGATGTCCCTGAGGGCAAGCCTCATCAAAAAGCGATATGTTCCGGCGACCGAGGACGGTCGCCCTGCCGTTGCACCCCGTGACCTGGGAGGACGGTCGTCCTCGACCGCCGTGTCGGTAGACCTGAATGAGGTTGGGGTTTTTGCACCCGAAACCCCACCTTTTCTCAGTTATAGGCGCTCCCTAGCTGTCGCTTTTAGTCCCTAACTGTCTGAATCTACCGCCCGTAGTTTGCATAACATTTTTGTGAACATTACCATGTTACCTCGGTACGTTGATCCCTCCATACCCATGTAGGACGTAGTGCGTAATAAGGAACACATGGCACCTTTTCAAGACAGCCGATTTCTTGGCCTCTCTGGGCGGACGATCGTGGTAACGCTTGTCATCGCCGCAGCGGTGATTGGGCTCTTTTTCATTCCTGAAGCTATCAAGTTCGCGATCAACGCTCCCGGTAAGTCGGGTGGAGAGAAGCGTGTCGCAGCGGAGAACCGCGCGCGTCGAGAGGCAAAGGAGCGAGCTGATGAGAAAGCCGCGCTCTCGCCGGACGCTTTGAAAGCGGTAAGCTCGGCGGTCGGCGCGACGCCGACGCCCTCCCGTCAGCTATCTCGAAAGGATGGAGATGACGCGAGCGGTGAACGCCCCGGACTGTTCGATGGATGGAATTTCAAAGTGAAGGCAGGTGAGTCGGGCCCTCCGGCCGTTCAAGTGCCCGCCTCGATGTCGATTGAGAAGCTTGGTGGTAAGGAGTTTCAAGGGCTCCTGAAGCAGAGTCGAAATGACGTACGGGCGTTTATCAAGAAGCAGATCCCGAAGAACATGGAGGCCCAATCGGTTGTGGAGACCTTCATGGATCAACTTGACCTCGCTGCGCGAGAGAGTGCGAAGGGGATGCAGGTAAAGCAGCTTATGGCGGGATTGCAGGATCTTCATGTGAGCACCATTCAGGCGCTTTCACGTTCCGATCTCGACCGGGGAACGATCTTAGAGTGGCTCAAGCTTCCGATAGTAGCGTTTATTGATGACAAGGTTGGATTGCACGCTCAGGAAAAGATCCAGGACTACTTCGTGCCTCGATTGGTGTTGCGCGATGTGAACGTTCGACAACGTCATACCAGTGGTTGGGGAATGGATGGACGCTCTCCGGCGGTGCTTCGAGCTGAGCTTTCGTTCCGAGGAACCGATATTGAGAAGGTCATGGTGTACGCGAATGGTCGCAAGATATCCGAGATGCCTGGACCGAGAACGGCGTCAGATAACCGCCGCTCAATACGGGTGAGTGGGGACGCTCACGGTGTATGGACCTTTGTGGCATACGACCGATTCGGGGCTCGACCGTACTGGAAGAGTTACTCGTTCTATCCAAAAGTTCGAAGGTTCCGTCAGACTCGTGACGGCCAGTTCATGATCGCATTCAAACCTACCAGCGCACCGAACTCGCTCGATCGGTTCTTCCTGGTTGGAAGCTCCGCGCTCCGGCAGAGTACTGATTCGATGGTTTCCACATTTTAAGTTTAATCGTGTAGCCCAAAACCGATAGGGCCCGTGCACGCACGGGCAGCTCTGGAATGATTACCGTTGAGGTGATTCCTACACCTGCGTCCCCTCAGCGATCCGGATCAACTCCAACCACTGATCAAGCTTGATGCTTGCGCCGCCAACGAGGGCACCGTGCACCTCTTTGAGCGCCAAGATCTCTGCGAAGTTGGTGGGATTTACGCTTCCTCCGTAGAGGATGGTTGGTGTTCCAGGAAGGTTGTGGGATCTCCACACCTTTTGAATGTGTTGGTGAGTATCCTGGATATCCTTGATCGAAGCGACCGTGCCGGTGCCGATCGCCCAAACGGGTTCATACGCGAGGATAACCTTCGCTGCTGTAGTTCCTGTAAGGCCAGCGAGAACAGGTTGTAGCTGCTCCTCAAGTACACGCTCCGTCTTTCCACCAGTGCGCTCGCTCTCGGTCTCGCCGATACATATGATCACCTCAAGGCCCGCCTTGAGCGCCGCCTGTGTGCGTCGTGCGGTCGTCTCAGATGTCTCTCCGAAGAACTGTCGACGCTCTGAGTGCCCGGTGAGGGTGAAGGTTGCACCGAGATCGTTCAGGAAGAGGGGAGATGTCTCTCCGGTGAACGCTCCGGAATCGGCCCAGTGCACGTTCTGCGCTCCCACCTGCAGAGCGGTGCCCTTGAGCTCCTCAGCGACGGCGGCAGCGCTGATCGTGGCGGGAGCCACCCACACGTCTGTTTTGGTGAGGGGCTGCATCGCCTCTTTTAATTGCGTGGCATAGGCGCGCGCCTGTGTTGGCCCCAGATTCATCTTCCAGTTTCCGGCGAGGAGGTGTTTTGTTCGCATAAGATTTGTTGTTGAGAAAGATACGTAAAAAAAATGGGGGCCGCCTTGTGAGCGAGCCCCCGTTCGGTCACGAGTACCCGATTAGATGCTCTTCGCGATCATTTCGGATACATCACACATACGTGCCGAGAAGCCCATCTCGTTGTCGTACCACGATACGACCTTCGCCATACGCTTTCCGATAACCATCGTTGAGAGCGAGTCAACGATAGAGGAGTGTGTGTCTCCTGTGTAGTCGATCGATACGAGGGGCTCCTCAGAAAATCCAAGGATTCCCTTGAGAGCGTTCTCGCTCGCGCTCTTGAGGGCGCGGTTTACGTCCTCAGCGGTAGCGTCCTGAGCAAGCTCAGCCACGAAATCAACAACTGAAACGTCTGGAGTTGGAACGCGAATCGCGAATCCATCGACCTTTCCGACCAGGTCAGGGATGACGAGACCTACAGCCTTGGCGGCACCGGTTGTCGTTGGGATCATCGACATTCCAGCAGCGCGAGCCCGTCGGAGATCCTTGTGAGGGAGGTCGAGGATCTGTTGATCGTTCGTGTAGGAGTGGATCGTCGTCATCGTACCGCGAACGATGCCGAAGTTCTCCACCAGTACCTTCGCGAGTGGCGCGAGGCAATTCGTTGTGCACGAAGCGTTACTGATGATGTGGTGCTCCGCTGGTTTGTACGCGGTGTGGTTAACACCGTATGCAAGGGTGATGTCAGGGTTTGTAGCTGGCGCTGAGATGATAACCTTCTTGGCGCCGCCTTGCATATGAAGCTGTGCCTTCTCCTTTGCGGTGAAGATACCGGTGCACTCAAGAACGATCGAGGCGCCCAGGGAGCTCCATGGGAGCTTTGCGGGGTCACGCTCAGCCGTGATCTTGATCTGCTGACCATTCACCGTAATGTAGCCGTCTCCAGCCTCAACGGTGCCAGGGAAGCGGCCGTGTACGGAGTCGTACTTGAGGAGGTGAGCCAGGGTAGCTGGGTCAGTGAGGTCGTTGATTGCAACAACCTTAATGTTGGTTGATCTCTTGGTCGTGTAAAGCTGGCGCAGGATATTGCGTCCGATACGGCCAAATCCGTTGATTCCGATTCCTACGGTCATGGGATTGAACTCCTAAAAGTGGTCTTGAATTGACCTGGAGGTTATAACCCCCCGCCCTTTAAAAAGAAACCTCCTTGCCCGAGACTGGTGTCAACCACCTAGGTATGGCATAGTTAACTCCGTTATTTTCATTAAGGAGATTGCCCCCGTGGAGCCAACCGCAGTCGTAGAAGCCCCAAGCGTTCTCGGAATGATTCTCGGTTCCGGATTTGTCGTTCAAAGTGTACTTATCATATTGATTCTCTTATCTGTTTGGAGTTGGGCGATCACCATCGCGAAGACCATCCAGTTTAAGAAGGCGCAGCAGTTCTCAGACCAGTTCTCCCAAGTTTTCTGGGACAGTCGAAACTTTGCTCGTATCGATGAGTCGACCCGTAGACTGATCGGAAGCCCCTTGGCGACCGTGTTTTCGTCCGGTTACCGTGAGCTTCTCCACACCGTTCAGGAGGCCAAGGGGCGTACAACGACCCTTCCGTCGGACCAAGAGTCCGACCTCGGAACTATCGAGCGCGCCCTCCGTCGAGCTGAGCTAGAAGAGGCTCATCGACTTGAGAAGGGGGTTACCTTCCTCGCATCTGTAGCGAGCGCTGCTCCCTTCATCGGTCTCTTCGGAACCGTTTGGGGGATCATGAACGCCTTCCACGGGCTCTCGCAAGCAAAGAGCACCACGATTCAGGCTGTAGCGCCTGGTATCTCTGAGGCTCTCGTGGCAACAGCGGTAGGACTCGCTGCGGCGATTCCAGCGGCTATCGCGTTCAACTACTTCACCGCGGCTGTTCGTAAGTTCCGTCAATCGATGGACAGCTTCTCTGAAGAGTTCATGAACATCGCTCGTCGACACTTAGTTAAGTAGGTAGGCTTCAATGGCTGGTGGAAACTTTAGCGCTGATAGTGATGGGCCGATTGCGGCGATTAACGTAACGCCCCTCGTGGACGTTATGTTGGTTCTGCTCGTGATCTTCATGGTTACCGCTCCCATGATGCAGCAGGGCGTAGAGGTTGACCTCCCTAAGGCGACAACAGCTCCACTTAAGGGCTCGACAGAGCAGATCGTTGTGTCGATCGACAAGGGGGGGACGATCTTCCTGGGTTCGGGCAATAAGGTTGAGCTTACGGACCTCGCGGACAAGGTGAAGGCTATCTTCGCTAATCGCGCCGAGGAGGATCGCAAGATCTACATCAAGGGCGATTCGGCGCTCGGATACGGAAGGATTATGGAGGTAATGGCCGCGTTGCATGCGGGTGGCATTACGCAGATCGGTTTAGTTTCCGCCTCGCCGGAAGGAAAAGGCGCGTAAGGGAGACGCCTAGGTTGGCTCAGAGCGTGGCACACAACGATCCGGAAGGTTGCTGGCGAATAGGATTCTACTCGTCCCTGATCGGTCATGGCGCGGTGGCGTTAATAGCTATCGTTGGCTTCGCGTTTGGTGGGTTCGGCGATCTTCCTGAGCCCGTGATCTATTCCGTGACCGTCGAGCCTGGAAAAGCTCTCGGCGGCAAGTCGCAGCTCGCCAAAGATGACAAACCGAGTCCGATCGCACCGATAAAAAACACTAAGGCTGAGACCGCTCCCGAGCAGAAGCAGGCGAAGCAAGAGGAGAAGCCGGTTGAAGAGAAGCCGGCTGAGGATGCTGAGGTGAGTATCGCGGAAACGAAACCGACCCCGCAACCGTCCCCAAAAGCGACCCCAAAGGCGACCCCTAAAGTGACGCCAAAAGCTACGCCAGCCTCGTCCACAAAGAGCGATTCAAAGGCTAGAGAGAAGAGCGATGGTGATGAGGTCGATAAACGGCTTCAGGCCGCTATGCAACGATACCTTGGCGATTCAACTGACGCCGGCGGAAAGGGGTTTGGTGCTGCTCGCGTCGGTGGAAACGGAATGGGTGGTGGCGAGGTTCGTCCCCCTGAGTTCTTTAGGTATCGAGATCTTCTCCTCGCTCGTATCAAGGAAGCATGGCGGTGGTACGATGTGAACGCCGCATTCATTACCCAGATCGCCTTCGAGATGGCTCCTGATGGGACCGCTCGCAATGTGCGGGTCGTGCGTAGCTCAGGGAACTCGACCTTCGACGAGTCCGTTGTGCGGGCGGTGATGAAGGCGAGCCCATTCCCAGCTCCCCCTGTGAGCGTGTACGAGAAATACTTCAAGAGCGTGACGACCACCTTTGATCCGAGGGAGTAGGTCGGGAAGATCCACCGAGGAGGGGCCTCCTCATTCTGAGCGATGGCACGAGCCCTACGGAAAGATCACGACCTCCGTTGCGTGTCGCTCGCTCCTGAGGCATGAATGAAGGACGTCGCGCGACGCGGCGTGCAACTCGCCTAAAGGAAATGGCATGAAAAAGTTTTTAGCTCTTATCTCTCTTGTTTGTTTGGCCGCGGGAGCCGCATCCGCGCAGACCGACCTCTACGTTCGGGGCGCGGGTCGTCTTATTCCGATAGCTCTTCCTCAGTTGTGCAACCAGGGAGGGCAGGGTGAGACGGCGGTAGAGATTCCCGCGGTGATGCGGCGTGACCTCGATATCTCGGGGTACTTCGAGGTTCTTGATCCCAAGGGGTATATTGAGAGCGCTGGAAAGTGCGGAGCGCCTGAGGCGACGGCCTTTTCTGATTGGAGTGCGATAGGCTCTGAAGGCTTGGTAAAGGGTAAGGTGAGCATTGATGAAGGTCGCGTTGTGGCGCAGCTCTACCTGCTCGATGTTCAGAAACAGCAGATCGTTCTCGCAAAGGAGTATCAGGGTAACGTCGCGCAGGCGCGTATGATCGCGCACCGATTCGCGAATGATATCCTGAAATATTACACCGGGTTTGCTGGTGTCTTTGGCTCGGAGATCGCCTTCTCAGGTCGGATTGGGCGTTTCAAAGAGCTCTTCGTGATGGACATGGATGGCAGCAATCTTAGACAGCTCACCAACGATCGTGGTCTCTCGATGTCCCCGTCGTGGGATCCATCGGGGTCGCGGGTCGTGTTCACGGGATTCCGTAATCGCATCCCTGATCTCTTTCTCATGAATGTGGCGTCTAAGTCGGCGAAGCAGGTTACCCGTACGACCGAGCTGGAGATCGGAGCCCATTTCCTCGGTAATGATCGTCTCCTCGTCTCGCGGACGGAGGGGGCGGACAGTGATATCGTGATCATGTCGACCGACGGTAGGATTGAGCGGCGTCTCACCCCTCCGAACCGTGCAATCGACGTGTCCCCCGTTTCATCACCGGATGGACAACAGGTGGTTTTCTGCTCGGATCGGACGGGTGGTCCGCAGATCTATAAGATGGGTATCGATGGATCAAATCCGAAACGGATTAGCTTTGTAGCATCAAACTTTTGCACATCGCCGGCTTGGTCGCCAGTCGGCGATAAAATTGCGTTTGTATGCCGCGCCGATGGAAATTTCCAGGTGTTTGTGAGCGACCCGAACGGCGAAAACCCTCTTCAGTTGACTAGCTCTGGAAGTAACGAGGACCCCGATTTCTCTCCAGATGGACGTTACGTAACCTTTGCATCCACCTATTTTGGCGGGGGGTACAACATAGCGATTATGCGGACCGATGGAACGAGTATAAAGCAGATATCCAAGTCTCGTGCCGGGGATTACGAGCCTACCTGGGGGCCGATGCCGGAGTAGGTGTTGGGCTTTGCTGAGCAAAGTCATTTCAACTTTGTTTAGTTGAAGGTTAAGTGCTTGCCAGGAGCGAAGTTGTCGAGTATCAAGTAGGCACCGAATTCAACAGCTTACTGGAAAACAGTCAAAGTTCGAACGAACACAGAGTGTTTTCTTGGGTGTAATACTCAAAGCTGATGAGAATCGGGCGGAAACGCCTCTGGGAGATCTGTTGCAGAACCTGACCCCGTAACTAAGGGTGTATGGGGTTGCAGCGTTCAAACGGGTTCCGAGTGTCAAAGGTCAGCTAAGTCGGCGCCACAATGTACGTGAGCGGTGTAAAACTGGTCTTTACATGTTTTAATCCACTTTTGAGGAGATAGAGATATGCGAAGTTTGAAGGTATTAGCCGTTTGCGCTATTGCTCTCATGGTAACCGGTTGTTCATGCCGCACGAACACTGGCGAGGGAAATATCGGTAGTGGGGATGGAGGACCTCTCAAGGACATCCACTTCGCTTTCGATTCTTACAAGGTAGATGCTACAGCCAAGAGCATCGTCGCCGCAAACGCTGAGTGGCTCAAGGCTAACCCCGGCAAGACCGTTCAGGTAGAAGGTCACACCGATGAGCGTGGAACTGCTGAGTACAACATGGTGCTTGGTTCAAACCGTGCTCGTGCTGCTGCTGACGCTCTTCGCGCTGAGGGAATCGATGGTTCAAGCCTCAGCACCGTTAGCTACGGTGAGGAGCTTCCAGCAGACCCACGTCACAATGAAGAGGCATGGGCTAAGAACCGCCGTGCTCACTTCAAGGTGAACTAAATAGATCTCGCCACGCAACAGGAGCAAGTTAACCCTTGCGATGAAAACAAGGCGGATTTATATGGACCCTAGGGAGAAGGTAATCTTCCCCTAGGGTCTTTTTTTGGATTTTTCTAACTATGCGCAGAGTTGTTTTAGTTGGTGTGGTCGCTCTTTTTTCCGGGTGCGCCGCGGGTGGAAGTAGTAAGGCACTTGAGCGGAGTATCGCAGACCTTCGCGCTATGCAGAGTGAGCAAACCGACGCGCTCAACTCCCTTGATTCACAGTTGAGGGCCTTGGCCGGTCGCGTGGAGGAGCTAGAGTTCTCTCAGAATAAACGGATCGGATCCGAGGTTTCGGCTCTTAAGGAGGACCTCTCGAATTTGAAGCGGCTCGTGCCACCGCCGGCAGCGGTTCCTGTTCCGGAACTCGAAGCTGATGAGGCGTGGGCGTCGAACCTACCAGCCGATCAGGCGCAGATCTTCGTGGATGCTCTCGGCTTCGTTCGTGAAGGGAAGTTCGCTGACGCGCTCCCACTTTTGAGAGAGGTCTCTGAGCGAAATACAGGAACCCCCAAAGGTGCGGTTCCTCTCTTCTGGCAGGGGATCTCGCACGATGGACTGGCCGACAATAGAGGTGCCTTACGTGCCTATACGGAGGTCGCTACGCGGTTTCCGAAGAGCAGCCGGGCGCCGACAGCGCTCTATCGCCAGGCCCTTGTCCTGGTGCGTTTAGGGGACCGTAAGACGGCTACGTTGAGTCTGCGAAAGCTGGTGGATGACTATCCGAAGTCTCCCGAGGCGCCGATGGCCAAAGATAAGATAAAAGAGCTAAAGTAGCGTCAGCCCGGCACATCAACCGCGCGTAGTAATGGCGGTCTCGCCGAGCGTACGAGCTTACATGACCCTTTCAACCGTTCCACACCTCCTCCGTTTTCCCGCACCGGTACCCGCACGCCTGAAGGGCGGGGTCGTTACGCTGGGAAATTTCGATGGGGTTCATTTGGGGCATCGCCATGTCATTGCGGCGCTTAACAATGCAGCCGGTATTCATCCTCGCGTGGTCGTTTCGTTTTATCCCCATCCGATCCGAGTTCTCAAAGGTGACAAAGAGCCCCGTGCCCTCAGTAGCTTTCGAGAGAAGTGGGAGAGGTTCGGTGAACTAGGGGTTGAGCTTCTGTACGGCATCCACTTCACCCGAGAGTTTTCCAAGGTCACGGCGAAGGACTTTATCGAACGAGTTCTTGTTGACGCTCTCGGCGCAACGACCCTTGTGGTTGGAGAGGATGTCGCGATCGGCTACAAGCGAGAGGGTGACCTCGCCTATCTGCAACGCGTGCTGCCAACCTATGGGATCGCCCTTCACGTTGTCCCGAAACTTTTGGAGCAGGGAGAGCGACCGAGCTCGCGATGCATTCGCGCCTCTTTACGTGAGGGGGATGTTCGCAGAGGGGCTGTGCTGCTTGGAGCGCCGTTTACTATCTCCGCTCGTGTGGGGCACGGTGACAAGCGGGGCCGCCAGATCGGGTTTCCAACCGCTAATATCATGTGCGGAACGCGATTACTCCCCAAGCGAGGCGTGTACGCGTGTATGGTGAACATCGAGGGGAGGGACTATGATGGCGTCGCGAATATCGGTTTGCGCCCTACCTTTAATGGGACCGGTGAACGACTTGAGGTGCATATCCTAAACGAGCACTTTCCGAGTCTCTACGGAAGACGATTACACGTGAGCTTCATCGACAGATTGCGTGATGAGCTCAAATTTGATTCTGTTGATGAGCTTAAAGCTCAGATAGCGCGAGATATCGAGCACGCAACGCGGAGGTTACGCGATGGCAGATAATGTCCATGTGATAGAGCACCACGGAGATGAGGCGCGGCTTGATAAGATTATCGTTGAGGGGCTCGCCTCAACCTTGATGTGTAGTCGCTCCCAGGTTGAGCGGTGGATCGAAGAGGGAGCTGCCTCCGTTAACGGCAAGGTCGTTGTAAAGCCCGCCTTCAAGGTCAGTGACGGCGCTCGGATTGAGGTCATCATGCCGAGCGAGGATAAGACCCATCTTAAGCCGCTCGACTTTCCCCTTGAGATCCTTTTTGAGGACGCTCACCTCATCGTCCTTAATAAACCAGCCGGTATCTCGATGCATCCCGGCGCTGGAAACGATACCTACACGATCGCGAACGCGGTGGTTCATCACGTTGGTACACAGCAGCTCTCAGTTGGCGAGTCTGATCGTCCAGGTATCGTTCATCGACTTGACAAGGACACAACGGGTGTTGTGGTTGTCGCTAAGTCCACACCGGTTCATGCCGCTCTCTCGCGACAGTTCGCTGAGCGAGGTGTGGGGCGATCTTACCTTGCGCTTGTGTACTCAACGCCACGCGCTGTTCGTGCCATTCAAGCGAGCGATGAGGGAGAGGTCTCCGCTCCGATAGGTCGCCACCCAATCAATCGCAAGATGATGATGATCTCCGACAATGGACGCACCGCTACGACGTTGTGGCGGGTGAAAGAGCGATTTCCACACGGTACCCTCCTTGAGTGCACCCTGAAGACCGGACGTACACATCAGATCCGTGTGCATATGACCTCAATCGGATCTCCGGTCATAGGGGATCCCGCCTACGGTGACTTCTCTAATTTGCCAAAACCGCTTCGTGACGCGGCGGCGCTCCTTGGACGACAGGCGCTTCACGCCGCGACTCTGTCGTTTACGCATCCAAAGACGGGGGAACGGCTCTCTTTCTCCGCTGCGATTCCCGATGATTTTCAGCAACTCATAGCGGCGTTTCGCGGAGCGCAGTGAGGTGTTGTGATGAACCCTCGCTTTCAGATTATCGATCATAATGGAATTGAGCTCTTGGTATACCGTCCGTGGTGGGAGGAGGGGATTCTTCACGGGATGACCCTTGGGCCTCTCTCGTTCGGTGGTGACGCGATTGCCCCTTCGGCTCGTAAACTGTACGAAGCGACCGGACTCTCTATGCTCGTGAATCCGCACCAAACGCACGGCGATCAATTTTTTGATGCCCGTGCCTCGGCGAAAATCGCCGCGCATATCTCCCCTGAGCGGTCGCTGCTTAGGTTCGGAGCGTATGATGCGGTGATAGCGCCACGTGCTCAACACATTGCCGGTGAGCGAGTAGGGTACGGTATTGCAACGGCCGATTGTGTGCCGGTAGTTCTCAGAGGTTCATCGGGATGGGGACTCATCCACGCCGGCTGGCGTGGACTTGCAAACGGGATCATCTCTCGGGTCGCACACGCATTAGGAGGTCTTCATGAGGCTGCTATCTTTGCCTGCGCTGGAGGTGAGGTGTACGAGGTGGGATCTGAAGTTATCGAGGCGATAGGAGCCACCGCATCGTATCGAGAAGCTACGAATGGAAAACTCCTGCTCGATACAGCCGCGACGGCCGCCGCACAGCTCCGAACCGTACTGGCCGCGGAAGCTATTGAAAAATCAGAGATCTGTACGATCCGCGACCAGCGATTCCACTCTCATCGTCGGGATGGTGAGCGCGCGGGCCGGTCGATAACCTTTGTGGCGCCGTCCCGGTAGGGCGCAGTCGTCGGACGCACGCCCTAAGAGCTCTTGAGTATTCCTCTCTAGTTGTTCGGGATCGTTCACGTTTAGGTGCACGAGCACGTTTACGTGGTGATATGCGGCTTCATCCGCTGTTGCTGAAAAATTCCTACAAAGTTGGGACGTGAGAGGGTATACTAGGAAGTGTCGTGCTGTACTTCAGAAGTGTCTTGAACGCGGGAGGGGATTCGGAATGGAGAGTCACGAGCGAGAGCTTATCGAGAAGGCCGTTGAGAGTAATTTCGAACTTAGGAAGCTCTACACGCAGCACCAGGAGCTAGACACCAAACTTAAAAAGCTCGGTAAGCAAAGCTTCCTGACCGCGCAGGAAGAGGCTCAGGAACGTCGATTGAAGCAGCTCAAGCTGCGTGGCGTTGAGAAGATGTTGAAACTCGCCGCGACGTAGGTCGGATGCTGATTTTCAGAAACTGACTTTTCTGTGCGCCTCACGTAGCGGGTCGGATAGGCATCGCGAGTCCCGCCTACGGTGAACCGTTACATCCGCGAGATCGATCGGCCGTAGATATCTCACTGACGTACAAGGCGCTGCTCGGACACGACAAGCGTCGCCTGTGTCTCCCTTTAATTCTGATCCCACCCCCAGGTGTCGACGACGCGTCGTCGACACTTTCTTCTCTCTCACCACCCTGAAAACGTTGTGTTTTACGGGTTCCGTCGGCTCGTCGCGTTGAGTAGCTACCCCACCTCGATACGATTGTGGAAAGAGGCATCTCGTAGGTGAGGCGCCGAAACACAGGGAGAGTGGGATATGCAGGCCCGGGTCGAATTGGGACCGAAAAGTGCAGAGATGAGTCAAAGAGTCGGGCAGGGGATCATGACGCTCCGACGAGTCAGCCTCATGCCCGGCGACAAGCTGATTCAGCGTTCTGCTTATGGAGGGTCTCATCATGGGTAGTTCAGTAGGTGTAGTGGCAGAAGCGCGACCCGAAAGCTCTGCTCCAGCGACGGTAGAATCTCAATTAGCTTCGCTCAAAACCCCGCACCCGCTCACGCCTCAGCAGGAAGTGATAAAAGTCGGCTTAGAAGCCGTGCGCTATGTCGGGCTGATGATTGAACAAGTTAAGAGCTCACGGCATGAGACTCTCCGCGCGATAGCGGAGGATGAGGGGCTTAGGGCATCGATCGCGAGGGAATCCCTGTCAGTCATGACTTTCCGACTTTTTAAAGGATTTTCTACGACGCTAACTTGGGGAGCGGGGGCATCTATCAAGGACTGCCAGGAAAGGTAGACCCCTACAGAGATCCAATTCTACTAATGGTAGAAAGAGGTACCCTTTTTGCACCCGAGCTGTCAGGAGGCAATTCAGAACGCATAGTATAAGAAGTCTAATAGTTGTTTGCTTACCGGCGACGCATCAAATAAAATTTCCGCACAAGCATTACGGAGCACGCTGCCATGAAATCAAGTGACGAAGAGATCCTCATCGATATGAAGCGCCGAATCGCTGAACTCCTTGAGCAGATCGCGGCCAATCCACTCTGCCCAATTGAGATGCGTGAAGAGATTAACAACTATCAAGATACGATTAACGACCTGAAGGAATAGGTTTACTATCATTAGAATAACGAAAGACCTTGTGATTTACTGGGGAAGAATATGACTAACAATCAGCTAGCCATTCACATACCCAGCAGGATAAATCGAAACTAGCATGCACGAGGGAATGGCGCGTCTTTTGTCTCAGGAGCCGGGCTACTCAAGAATCCTCAGAGTTTCGACCGATTGATTTGATTTCCGAACTGAGCGGCTGAAATAATTGAGAGTTTTGAGTAGCCCGGCTATGGGGGAAAAACCTCTACTCAAGCCAATTTCCAGTGGCTGGAAACACCACTTCCCGAGCCCTCTTGTCTCTCAGAAGCGCCACGCACGCGAGCTGCAGCGAGACCTGTTGAGACTCGCCGCAGCTACGGACCGACTCTCCTAAAACTGATATCCAGCTCCGAAGATCAGCGAGAGGTTGGCATAGTCCACACTGTACGACCCGCTACTGTTACTGAGATCTGGACTTGGCGCGGACATGAATCGCCCCTCACCGTAAAACCGCCAACTATCGTCGATTGGCACCTCAGCTCCAACCATCGCTTGCCATGCAAAGACCTGATCCTCTAAATCCTTCTGAGACGTTACGTCGGTAAGCTGAACATCGGAGTCAATCTCTTGGAGAAAACCCAATCCCAAGCCGATGTAGGGAGACCATGTTTGAGCGAAGTCGCAGTAATAGTAGCCGTTCGCCATTATCGCCACAGACGCCAAATCGCCCCCATCAGCTATCGTTGCCCCTCCTGCACCTTTGATTTTATCGATGTCATTGCTGCGATAGGCATAATCAAGATCAGCTGCGAAATTTCGATTAAAGCGATATCCAGCCGCCAGACCAACGACAGCCCCTGTATCCAGACTGGCTTCACCAGATGGGAATGAGTCCGGATTGCTCCCGTCATAATCAGAGTCCAGAGCGAAGTTCAACCCTCCTATCAATCTGGCATAGGGTCCTTGATAGTTAGGATCATCCGCGAACGCTTGTTTTGTTGTCCCACATACAAACACGAGAGCGAGCACTCCACTCATGATACAGAGTCTCGTGAACTCCCTTTTATTTTTATTACTCACCATCTTCAAACCTCCTCCAAATTGAATTACGACGATGTAGGATGAACCATAACCACACTCTCGGCGGCTAAGCACTTGGAAATGCATGAGCGGTTCAAGAATTGCACGAGTGGTCAATAAATTTCATGCGTGGTAAACTCTGTTCATGAGTGAAACAAAGACAGAGAGTTGGTTTGACGCAACCACCGTATCAGTCGAGCAGTATTTTTTTTTCAGCTCGCTGGCGCTTGTCGTTATTTTCGCATGGATGGAGCCCGCGGGAGCGGCTGGAATCGGTTTTGGGAAAGGGCTCGTTTTTTGGACCATTCAGATCTCCATCTTGATACCGTTATTAATACAGGTACAACAGTTTGCCTCTCACTACGTCACTCCGAGAGCTCCTCACAATCCCTGGATCCAGACGGCGTTATCGGGCGTCGTCGCAGCGCTCCTGTTTGTACCGATCGCTTACCTTCTTGATGTGTTATTCGCGATACCGGAAGACGAACCCTGGATGGGGATCGCACGTGGCCTACTAGACGAAGCCTCAGGGGTAGTCGTGCCCGTCACAGTAACATGGCTAGCGCTGAATGCTCCTTGGATTCTCCAATTAGATTTTTCAAAAAGGCAGACCGAGCGAGGTGCTGTGGAACTAGCTCCACATAGTGCGAACCCCCTGGGTTGGTCGGAACAACCAACCCGATTTCTAAAAGAGTTAAGGAGCCGAGCCTCGGGAGATTTGATCTCTATTAGTTCTGAACTCCACTATGTTCGCGTTGTGACCACGGACACCGAAGTAATGTTTCTTTACAATCTAAAAGACGCCCTTCAAGAGCTGCCATTTGATGCTGGCATTCAGATCCACAGGTCGCACTGGGTGGCGAGAGGGCAAATACAAGGTCTTACCAAGAAGAATGGGAGTTGGGAATGCGCACTCTCAAATGGCAAGAAGCTACCTGTCAGTCGAAGGAAGTGTTCATCGGTTAAAGATTTGCTAGGTTCTTAAAGAGTTGAACCAAATCACTACCACACTGAGGCCTGCGAAGAAGGGCAAGCGCATAGAGCGCCATGCTCTGCGAACACCTGCAGGGACCCGTGCCTCTCGCAAAAGGATGGACGCGTTTTGACGCGCAGTTTCGGCCATCACCCAAGTGGCCCGACCCAATCCACTTACACCTCGATTTTCCGGACTGGGAAATATCTCCTCCGGGCGCTTGTTAATTTTATCTCTGTTATCTCTGTAGCCGGGCTTATCTCTGTAGCCGGGCTACTCAGGAATCCGCAGAGTTTCAGCTGATTGATTTGATTTCCGAAATGAGCGGCTGAAATAATTGAGAGTTTTGAGTAGTCCGGCTAAAGGAAAAAAAGAGCGCAGAGAGGGCCGCAGCTCAGGACTCAGGGAGAGCTATGCGCCTGCGGTCACGGGGGCTGTATGTGCGTCTATGAGCTTTGCATGTACTGATAGACGCGCGGCTCACTCCAGGATAACATGGCACGCGAGCGAAGCGCTTTGGCGAGCTTGTTCACTGAGACGTTGAAGCCGCGGGTGTTGAGCCCCGTTGCCGCCGCACGAAGAGTACTACTCCTGAAATAGCGACAAGAAGAGAGAGAAGCTGATATCCGGTCCACGATCTGACCAGGAGCGTTTCATGGCGCATCCATTCGTGAGCAAAGCGGAATGTTCCGTAGGCGATCATGTAGAGAGATGAAAGTGTTGGCCCGCGAGAATTCGTCCGCGTCGTAGGACCGCGAACACGGCCGCGGCCGTCAGGTTAAAGAGGAGTTCAACCTCAGATGCCGGCCAGTGAACTGAGCCATCCGCATGTGTGACGGTGTACCAGGCAGGTGGTAGCTCCTTTCCTGGGCAGCATCGGTTCGTGATGCATCCCAACCTCCCAAGAGCGATACTCAGAGGAACCATCTGCGCGAAGAGGTCACCGTTAACTCCATCATACCGAACGAAACGCTTGGCGATCCCAAGTAAAAGCCTGTCAGTCATGACTATCCTCCTTTTCCGCGGGTGCGTGCCTCGGCATGCATAGAGGAAGAGAGTTTAGGGATCCGAAAGTAAAGAAAGTCATGACTGACCGGGGCTTTCGCTAATACTTCGCCGACGAGGACGAACGGTTTCTACGGTATCACACAAACCGATAGCCGTGGACTGTGCTCGTCCAAGCGGTGGTGGGCCCGTAAGGGTTTGGGCAAAGAGGGCGGCTCTGTCCCTGGGTTCGCGCTGAACACCAATCAGAGCAACAGTGTCAACGTCAACAGGTACAACGACAACAACGACGACAACAATGTTGCTGCGTCTGGCTGTCCCTCCCCGGAACTGCTGTCTCCCCTTTTTCACCTCTGTCGAACGCTCTTTATCCACTCCCCAAGCATCCGCCTTCGCCCTTCGGGGCTACGGCGGACAGGTCCGCCCAATCTTATCGAGCCGTTCTTGGAGTGGGACGGCCTTCTGAAGATGAATCGCTTCTACCTTTTGGGTCGAGAGGGTAGCCTACGACTCGCCGAGTGAGTTTGAGTTCCAGAAGGCTTCCAGTGCAGCGAAGGCTGCAACGATATTCGTGGTCGATAGCCCCGCTTCGGAGGCCATTTCAGGGAAGTCTACCCTCCAGCGCGTTGGGGGAGGGGGAAGCATTTTGGGCAACAGATGTGTGCCGCGTGTCGAGAAGGCCACTGAAAGCGCGATGCGCAGTTGTGTTAGGTCGAGAGCGCCGCGTTCAATCAGGAGCACGAGGTCAACGAGGTCTTTTGTACGAGTGTTGATTCGATCTGACCACGGAAACGTGTACGCATGCAACTTCTCAGCGAACTGCTGCGCCTTTGGAATTGCTCGCGCTACAGCGGTGGAGATCCCAGCGAACTCAAGTACGTCGTCTCCGGTTAGAAGCTCGGGCTCGCCCAAGAGCGGATCTCCAATTCCAACGTCGATGCTGAATCTGGCATAGGTTTTCCCGACTAGTACGGCTTCAACGGGTAGTCGACCACCGCCCTTAGGAGCGTTGGCTATCTCAGACGTTAGTTCGCCTATGTAAAAGGTCAGGAAATCACCGAGGTCAATTTCAGCTGCGGCCTGGATTTTGTCGCGGAGGTCAGCGATGGAGCCGACTACAAGTAGCGTAACAGAGAGGTCGATATCTCTTGTTGATCGGGCTCGGGGACGGTAACGTAAGTCCATCGCAAAACCACCTTTAAGTAGCCACGGAGCGTCAGCATCATAGAATAACCGTGCGAGCAAACGTTCCATCGCAAACTTCAGTTGCTGGGTGTGAAATGGCACGCCGCTGATGGTCGCTCGTCTTCGCAAGCGCTCCTCAAGCGACATCTTGAACGAGGCTGCACTTTTGAATGCTTTAGTCACCGCTTGGTTCCTCTCAACTTCTTTAATCCCTGAGTCAGTCGAGCAGTATGTGGAGATGCGCGGGCGGCTTCCTCCAGTGCTCTGTGGCGGATGAGTCCTCTGTTGATCGCGTCCCTGACGGCGATGTTGAGTTGCTCCTGACTCACGCCGCTCGTGGCGGCATCGAGTAGTGTACGGAGTGGTGTTGTCACCTTGAATCCCTCTCGTTCCGCTATCTCGTCGGCTGCGAGTATCGACTTGTGCAGCTTGCATCCGCTTGGCGGCGGCTTACGGAACGTACGGGGGACTGTAAGGTGCACGTAGTTGGGCAGGAGGTCTGTAAGGTCGTGAAGTACCAGGGCTGACTCATGAGAGACAACCGCTTGAGGTTCGTCCTTCTGGTTCCGACTCCAGAAGGTAAGCCGGATTAGCTCGTCATGCTCAGCTACCGGTACAGTTGGGAGGCGGTAAAGCCCGTGGGCGACACGCTCAAAGTTACCCGCAGTCTCGTGATAGTCGAGGTGACGATATCCGTAACCTACTGAAGCGGCTTGTTTGGCCGTGAAGTAGCCCCCTTGAACTTGCGCCAGTATGGCTAGCTTACGGGCTGATCTAGTCGATTTGCTCATGGCGCAAAATACTCCTAAAAAGTTGGAGTATTTTGCGCCAGGGTTGCCCAAACATCAAGGCTAAAAACAAGTAATCGGCACAGAAAAGCCTGTCCAGAAAAGCCTGTCAGTCATGACTATCCTCCTTTTCCGTGAGCGCGGGCGTCGGCATGCATCGAGGAAGAGAATTTGAAGAGCAGAAAGTGCGGAAAGTCATGACTGACAGGGGTATTCCTCAGGCGTTTTGGGATGGTGAAGACGGTGTGGCGATGAGAGACGTCTTCGATAACGCGGACGTTTCCACGAGTATCCTAATTCTTTGAGCTTTCTTCTAATGGTATGAGTCGAGAATTTAGCCCCTGTCAGTATACACAAATGCCGGCTAATAATTGAAGAGGTCCATCCATACGAAGCATACCCCCACTCGACGGGATACGATTACGCATCCGCTCGACTTCGGTCAGCTCGCCGCCAACAGGCTTCTTCGTGGGAGTGAGGAGCCGAATCCCTTGCTCTTCGAGCTCCTCACGGTCAACCTCTGAGCAGTACCCTCGGTCTCCGATCACTTCGAACTCCTCCCCATGCAGCAACGCCGGGAGCATCGTAATATCCTGCTCCTTCGCATGTGTTGAGATCGCTGTATGTACAATGCCACTCTCGGCATCAACGCCAACATGGCACTTCATGCCAAAATAGTATTGGTTACCTTTCTTCGTGTGTTTCATTTCAGGATCTCGCTGTTTTCAGCTCATTTTTCGTCGAGGTCGGGGCATGTATGATCGTAGCATCCACGATAGTGCCACTTTTAGTCATGATGCCTCTCTCAGCAAACAGCCGAGTTACTCGTTGCATCAACTTCTCTTGAAGTTTCTCCGTTTCGAGCAGGTGCCGAAATCGCCTGATACTGCGCTCGTCTGGGACCTCATCCACGGCAGCCTTACCCAAGCAAAACCGCCTGACCGACTCACTGTCGTACAGGGTATCTTCCATCCCATCGTCGGACAGATTGTACCAGGTCTGGCACAGGTATATCCGTAGCATCACTTCCACCGGGTAGGCAGGTCGCCCCCCTGATGGTCCAGGCTCCACCCGTGGAGCTACAGGGACTATCAGCTTGACTAGCTCCTTCCACGGAACTACCAGCTCCATTTCCCCTAAAAAACGCTCCCGGCGCGTCTTCTTGTCCTTCTGTTCCCAGCTCAAGTCGGCAAAGCTCTTCTGTGTCATGCCACTCAAATTATCAGTAACTATCCACTGCCGCATCTTCTCCTTAGGCAAGGTCTCTGGTGGTGACACGATCGACAGATACTTCGGCATCTCTGGTGGTGTGCCGGAGCAGCCCGCCGCTGAGGCGGCTGAGGGTGACAAGCTGATTGCAGGAATCCGAGAGGTTTCGCACAGTGGAGGGGATCTCTCGGCGCTGCTCGGTCGGATCGCTCAGCACAACGTATCCTCAGGACTCGACCCGGATTTGCTCCGTGCCCTCAGACAACCTCGCCCAAAAGCGGAATAGCGGCTCAGGTATCACTAGATCTAGCGGCTATTCCAGAAATGCGTCGAGCTCTCGATCATGTCATGGCTCCGCACTATCCAGCCGACCTCTCCCCACGTTCCGGCAACGCTCGTTGATGGGGCTCCTCGAATAACAAGGTATTTCACGAAGGCCTCGCCATCTGTCGCAGAGGGGCCTCGAACGGCGGCGCCCCGAACCGCTTCAACCGGTGCGCCCGTTCGGGGATCGAAGATGTGGGCATACGCGATACCGTTAATCACAAAAGGCGTGCCCTTCGCTCGGGACACAGAGAGGGTTTCATTGCGCAGCTCAATTGCGCCATCGGTTGATGATTCGGTGAGCGCGATCTCCACCTTCCATCCTGAGGCGCCAGGCGGGGCTCCTAGAGCTGCGATACTACTCCGTCCGAAGTTGATGAAGGCGTGTCGTATTCCTTTCGACCTGAGATAGTCGCGCATTGCGTCGACCGCATACCCCTTGCCGATACCCCCCGTTTCGATAGTGACCTCGGGATACCGCTTGCCGAGCATCGATGGGGGAGAGGTGATGATGTTCGGAGGGGAGATGAGCGTTTTAACGCGCGCGATGGCTGAGGGGGATGGCGCCACGCCGGTCTTGGCCGCTCCCCCCCACATCTCAACAAGGGGACGCACTCCGATGGTAAACGCATGGTCTGTTTTATCTGAGAGCCCCTGTGAACGCACGACGACGGCATACAGATGGGGATCGACCTCTCGAAGGACGCTAGACCTATCTCGATTGAATACGCTGACCGGACTCTCCGGTTTCCACGTGCTCAAAACGGTGTCGAGGTGTTCGGCGATCGTAAAGGTATCGTTGAGTATCTTGCGCCCCTCCTGGTGCGTGGGAGCGAAGAGGGTGATGTCGAGAAGGGTGCCCATCACGTAGCGAATCTCGGACACCTTGTGAAGTTGGGGAGGCTGTGAGTGCTGACGTGAAGCGACTGAGCATCCAACGCAGAGGCTCATCACTACCGAGAGCAGGAGAGGGGCTCTCATAGAGACTACGACGGTCGTGGGCGTTGCGCCGAGTCTGAGTAGGCGTTGCGTTTTGACATCGCCACAGACCACACCGAGAGAACGATCGTTGTAATAAGCGAGACCTGAAGCACGACAAATGAAGCGATCTTCATGTACGCAAAGACCGGACTCACGAACACGATTAACCACCCGGATGCCTCATCGAGGAAGGCGCTCGTAAAGGCGGCTACGATAAGCACCAACTTGAGCAATCCGTTTACCGGAACGAAGAGGAGGAGGTGCATGAGAGACACGAGGAAGATACCCATCGCGAAGAGGTGAAAATGGCTCACCTCCATCAGGCCCCGAATGCTTTTCGGCCGGGTAAACTTCTCAGGAGACCCGAGGTAGTGCTCGACCACCCCTTGATAGCTCAACCCCATCTCCATGTAGAGACCGAAGTTGGTAAGCCAGAAAGCGAAGCAGTAGAAGAGAAAGAAGAGTACGATCACGCGTAAGAGCGTATTACGACTCCATTCGCCGGTGATGATAAAACGCATTACTTTGCTTCCTTGAGGAGAACTTCAAACGATGCCCGAACCGCTCGAACGCCATCCGACAATCCGTTTACGGTCAAGGTGGATCCTGCTATCGGAGCGAGCCCTTGTCCAGGTATTAAATCCTGCATCGCCCTGGGGCCTTCAAGGAGCTTGAGCCAGCCGTCGGTTGGTTGATAGTCGGATGGCTCATGGAAAGCGAGGAGCACGACCTTTTGCACAACGAGCTCTTTGGAGACCACTACCATAAACACCGCCAGGTTGGTGCGCATGACACGGGATTCTATCACCGCGTATCCTAGGAATTCCCCATTTTTGTGACCCTCGTGGTAGAGGAGGAAAGAGGAGGTAAGTTTCGTCTGCGCAAGCTCCTCGATCTGTATCTTTTGTTCAGAGGAGATCTTTTTGGTGTGCGAGGTTATCTGAGCGCCGGCGCCGAAGGCCGCTTCCATCGCCTCGTCTTGAGCGAGGAGGACCTCCGCGCGCGCGGCGAGTGGAGACGCCGCGACGCACAGAGTGAAGATCACGGATAGGAGGAGGCGGAGCGTGGAACTACGTCGCCAGTAATCTCTTGAGAGAGCCGCCTCCATCACTATCTACTATCCCTTCTAGTATACGAAGCCGAGCCCTACCGCTACTACGTCTGCCGGCGGTGTTGGACCATCAACTTGGTAGTTCTTGTAGTCAGCTTTGATCACAACTTTATCGACCGGCTTGTAGGATAATCCGACCGTGTAGATCGTTTGATCCAGGGAGCTATCTCGAGTGTACCCTGACGCAACTGCGGCTTGGGTGTCCATCCGCTCATAGCGAAAGAACGGGGCAACGCTCTGCCGCGTACCGCTCACAAGATGCGGAAGGATATCGTAGGCTCCCTCAACATACCAGCCGTCTTGGCGGCTTCCGATGGTCTCGCCGTTCTGCTCGCTGACGTCAGCGGCGTTCTGAATGCCCGTCCAGGCACCAAGGGCTCGAAGTTGGAGCTGTCGGTAGTTATACTGAGCGTGAGCCGAGCCGATCGTTGTAAGAACGGTCGGATAGCTGCCGTCAAACTCCTCGTTTTGGCCGGATCCTCCGATCCAGAATGAGCTTCCGACGAGGAGCCCAGGAACTGCTTCCGGCGAATAGTCGAGGCGTCCGGTCCACGCTACGTCCTCGAAGAGGGCTTGGTTACCCTTCTGTCGGCCATCACGGATACCGGTGTCCTCAAATCGGGACGCTCGGAGTCCGTTGACGAGGTAGGTACGGTACTCAAGCTTTCCAGCCGCATCCCCTTGTCCAAAGAACCCCATACCCATCTCACGCCACGTTGTCGGGATGATGTAGCGTTCTACATCGGGGCGAATAACGCCGTAGAAGTAGTTCGGCTCGTGAATTTCGTTGATGAATCCCATCGGGATGAGCACGTTACCGGCTCGCACGTTGAACTGCTTCTCGAGGAGGAAGTCGAGGTAGGCGAACTCAACTGAGACCTCACCACCTTTGTCGCCAGAATCTCCGCCAACGTCATCCGTCGTGCCGTGCTCGAGCTCGATCTCGGAGTTGAACAGGATGTTGTCGCTGAATTTGTATCCGATATAGGTAACGAGACGGAGCGTATCGGCTTTGTTATCCTTGCCGTTAGCGTCTTCAACGTAGGCCTGATAGTTCGCCTCACCGTATCCACCGATCGACAGACCGCTCGACACGTTGTAGACGCTTGAGGCCGCTGGACCCATACCCCACTGGCTCTTGAGCTCTTTCTTTTCAGGAAGGAGTTGTCCGAGGCGGGTTTGCTTAATCTCGCTCGCGAGGGAGGTCGTTGTTTCCTCAACCTTCTTATCTTGCTCCACGATCTTCTTGTCTTGGTCGTTAAGCTTGGACTCAAGGGCAGCTAAGCGCTCCTTGAGGAGCTTGATCTCCTCTCGATCATCGGCCAATGCGGTCGAGGAGAGGGCAGAGGTTAGGAGAGCCGTTGATGCAAAGAGGCTCTTGGCTAATTGTTTCATGTGGTTAGTTCCTAAAAAGTCCCGTATCTGCGGTATGATCTGTGAATTAGAAACACAACGAAGAATCGAGATGATTCAAAACGACGCTATGTGTATCAGTAGGTCGTTTGGCATGTCAAGCAGGCGTGCGGCTTATATGAATCGGAACGTACTTCAGCTGTCTTTTTACGCCTCTCCCGTTGGGAAGAGAGAGAGCTGCGAAGGGGTCCGAGCGGGACGGGCCGTTCCACGATGCCTTCGCTTACGGCTCCCGTGACGGGAGAGGGTCGTTTTGGATTCGCTCCGGAACTCAGGGCGGTTCCTCCACTCCCGGATGACCTCCCGTGCGCGGCGCACGGCCTCCAGGTGGATGACCACCCGTTCAGGGTAGTCCTGGCCTAACCGTACTCCTGCCTCGGTTAGCTCAAGGGGGGAGAGCTTCCACGGCTCCTGAATGAGCGGGCCCTTGATCGCCCCGAGTTCGGGCACCCACGCCCGTATGAAATCGCCCCGCGGGTCGTGATCGTATCCCTGTTTGACCGGATCGTACATCCGCAGAGCGTTGATCCCGGTGGTGCCTGATTGCATCTGAATCTGGGGATAGTGGATGCCTGGTTCATAATCCAAGAACTCTCTCGCCAGAAAATGGGAGAAGGTTCGCCAATCGAGGAAGAGATCGTAGGCCGCAAAGCTCACGAGCATCGCTCGCATCCGAAAGTTGAGCCATCCAGTCGCGCGGAGCGATCGCATACACGCATCAACGAAGGGATAGCCGGTGCGTCCCTCCTGCCACGCTGTGAGGTACGACTCGCTGTGGTGCCCATCACGCATCGTGTTAAGCGCGGGGATGAAGGTGTTGAACTCAATCGACGGCTCTGACTCCAGTTTCTGGATGAAGTGGCAATGCCAGTGGAGTCGTGACTCGAACGCCGAGAGCGATCGAAGCCAGGTGCCCCGGGCGAGCGGAGGACGCTCGCGAAGGAGAGCGATGGTCTTGCGCGTTGCCGTTACTACGGTCCGCATCGAAAGGTTTCCCCACGCCAGGTAGGGGCTGAGGCGGGAACCGAAATTTCTGGCCGTCAGGGGGCTCGAAATAGAGCGGGAATAGCTCTCGCCACGCTCGGTGAGAAATGAGTTGAGGCAGTGGTGAGCCGCACGCTCGCCGGGCCTTTGATGGAGTGACGAGGGTTCGAAATCGTTCGGAGTGGGTGGGATATCGCCGATATCAATTAAAAGGGGGAATAGAGCTTGAGGAGGGTGAATACTTGGGGCGGTCATGACTGCCTCCCACTGCTCCGTCCATCGTTCTGGCGAGCGCAACCGGCGTACGACGCCGAATTGCCGAGGTTCATGCCATAGTATCCCCTCAGCTCGGCACCACGCCCCTACCGCTTTGTCTCGCTCGAAGGTTTGCGCGTTTCCGGTCTCCTCGTGCGACCAGAGGGTAAACGCCCCGAAAGCGCGGTGAATGTCCCGTAGAACGTCTACGGCTTCCCCCTCACGCACGACAAGGGGCTGTCCGAGCTTCGCCAGATCCGCGCGCAGCTCCCGCACCGATTCCGTCACCCACCAACGATGACGTGAACTCATATCGGGAGATCTCCACACCGTGGGCTCAAAGATGTAGAGAGGGAGAACGGTTCCGGATTGAGCCGCGGACGAGAGAGGGGCGTGATCGAGCACGCGAAGGTCTCGCTTAAACCAAACAACGTGCAGGTGTGATCCCATACATGACGCGCCCTCTTAGCAGGGTGGTAAAAAACCCTGGTAGATCACGATAACGGGAAGAGGCGCACTCTCTCAAATGGCGAACGTTCGATGTTCACTAAATACCGCCAATGATACTCGTCGCTGCGGGATATGAACCTACATAACCGCACGTGAGAGGAGCCTTAGACAAAGTGATTCTAGTCAGATGCGCCATTTTCAGACCCGCAACTGCCGAATTTAGGATAATATCCGGCCGAGCCCCTTTTGAGTTACGCCGCTCTGCGTCTCGTACGAATCTTCGTTTTCGAGTTCAGAATTGTCTGCCGCGTTTTTTCGGGATTGAATCCAAAATAACGACAGATCGAATTGAAGGAGAGAACGTAGTCCTCGTCTTCGTCCATCAGGTAATCAAGCGCCTCTTGTCGAAGTTCCGGTCCGCCGCTCAGATCCTCGATAGTTCGAAGGATCATTGCTCTCATTAACTCACTAACTGCTGTGTATCCCTTTCCGCCGAGATACGCGAGATCCATTTCAGGTAAACGATCTGAGCTGCTCACTGTAGACTCCAATTAGCTAGTCGTGCATTCATGATTGAAGCCGCTCACCTCCAAACACTCTTCTCCGGCATACACACGGCAAAGGGCGTCAGCACGTAAGCTCACTTCGAAAACCAATGAGCAAAACTGTTATAACCCGCATCTTCGATAAAGGTCGTCCCCTACCGAAAAGCCTGAAACGGTTATGGTAGGGAGTGTTTCGGACGCAACCTAGAAAAAAGATAAAAAGTCAAAAACGGCCGGACAGGATGCCTTAGGGGTAGTTGGAGGTGTTTTGATCGGGTTTTTTAAGGGGTTTTTTCAACCTTTATGAATCGAACCGATGCACGGGTCCCCTCTACAGCACCCGTTCTAACGCGAAATCGACCACGGCGAACAGCGCCTCGCCCTCAGGTGTGAGATTACTGAGATCTCCTCCAAGAGCCTCGGCGAGGTTCTTGGTCGCGATATCCGCGTGATGACGGGCGGCCTCTTTCGCTTCTATGAGAACTGAGCTCTGGCGCAGCTTCGTTAACGATTCCTCAACGAAAGAATGCTCTGTTGATGGATCGGGAGGAATGAGCAGTCGCTTCGCCGCTGGGTCTCCGCTGGCGATCCAGAGGATGTTGATGAGAGACGGTTTGCGTTCTGCGATGTCGATTCCGGGTCGCTTTCCGAGCATCGCTTCGTCAGAGGTTACGTCGAGGATATCGTCGATGATCTGAAAAGCGATGCCGAGCGACTCGCCGAATGTAGTCATCTTCTCCTTCACGTCATCAGAGGAATCGGTAAGGGATGCTCCACAGAACGCTGCGAGCCGGAAGAGTGAGGCGGTTTTGCGTGTCGCGATAGTGAGGCTTGAGGACGTGGTGTGTTCCCCAAGGGGCACAGCTATTTCAAGAGTCTCTCCCTCAACGAGTTCGATACACGCTTGTTCGGTTGCCTCAATAATCTCACGGTCGAGCCGCGAGCAGAGACCGAAGGCGCGAGTGAGAAGAAAATCACCCGAGAGAAGGGTTCCGGGGATTCCATACTTCGCGTAGGTGGAAGCTTTGTGACGACGGATCGGGGACTGATCGATGATGTCGTCATGCATCAAGGTCGCCATATGAATCAATTCAATACCGGCCGCGATGTCGATAATGTCCTCTGTAATCTCCTGAGCACCAAGCGCTTTGGAGCACAGAAGGGCGAGGAGCGGTCGAATGCGTTTTCCCCCTAGGCTTACCAGGTACTCCGGTATCTCACGCATAATTGCGACATCTGACTTGAAGGTGCTGCGGATACGAGCCTCAACGGCGGCTATCTCAGGGACGAGTGTAAGGGCGTGAGCGAATCGCTCCGTAGCGGAGGGTTGTGCTGGTGCGTCGTGAGGGGTCGGGACTGGGTTCATAGTTACTTTTGTCGGAGCCATCTTAGGTGGTGAGGAACGTTACCACGGGAATGATGATGGGGAAATTAATTCACCCAGAGCCCGGCGGAACGATGTGCAGATGTGGTGTAAAGGAGATAAGGCGAACCCCATGGGCTCAAATGCCGAATGGGAAAAACGGTGAAGCCGCGTTCAGCGGCGAGAGGGGCTAGGCCCCTGGGCTCAAATGCCGAATGGGAAAAACGGCGAAGCCCCCTGGGCCAAAGCGCCGAGCGGGAAAAACTGTCTCCGACGGGATTCGAACCCGTGTTACCTGCGTGAAAGGCGGGTGTCCTAGGCCAGGCTAGACGACGGAGACATATATGGGAGAGACTAGCCTTTTGGGCTCTGATACTGCTGGTGGTCTCTACCGCGGGCCCTAGAGTTACTTGAAGAAGCTCTTTGGGTCAACCCTTGAGGACAACTTCCTGGTATCATTTGTGTACGTTATGACGGTTCTCCCCCTCAAAGATCTTAAGAACCTCGCCGCTCAGGTCGGATTATCCATCGTAACGGTGGCCGCTCCGGAGGAATTGGTCGAGGACCGTTCTTACCTTGAGGTGTGGCAGGAGCAGGGGCTAGCCGCGGAGATGTCGTTCATGGAGCGCTCATCGGAGCTGCTTGCCACCCCGGCTAAACTCCTTCCCTCAGTGAAAAGTGTCGTAGTTGTTGCGGTGGCCTACGACCGCACTCCCCGCCCAGAGCGCCAACCTGGGTACGGCCGCATAGCTCGCTACGCGTGGGGGCGGGATTATCACAAAGTTCTGAGGCGTCGCCTCGAACAGCTACTCGGCGTAGTTCAATCTCACATCGGTCACCCGATTGAGTATCGGGTATTTGCTGACTCGGTTCCCCTCTTGGAGCGGGCGCTTGCTCGCCGGTCGGGGCTCGGGTTTATTGGCAAGAACACGATGGCGATTATCCCCAAAGAGGGGAGCTTCTTCTTCCTGGGCGAGCTCTTGTGGAACCTCGAGATTGAGCGGCCACCGGAGATTGATCGTTTGCCATCGTCATGCGGCACCTGCGCGAATTGCATCTCGAAGTGTCCGACCGGTGCGTTTGTGAAAGAGCGTGTGCTCGATGCGGGCCGTTGTATCTCGTACCTCACAATTGAGAAGCGCAGCGCTCTCACCTACCAAGAGCGGGAGTGGATAGGGGAGTGGCTCTTCGGATGCGATATCTGCCAGGAGGTGTGTCCCTTTAACATCGTGCCGCTCAAGAAGCGACTTGGTTCTCAGGTGCCGGAGTTGGGGCGAGATGCAGGCGTTGGCCCGACCGTCTCGCTGGAGCGGGTGCTTCGGATGCGAAGCGATGAGGAGTATCGAGCTGTCTTCCAGGGAACTGCGGTGATGCGGGCGAAGCGTGAGGGATTGGCCCGCAACGCCGCTGTGGTCGGGGCGAATACTCATGCTGAGGCTCTCCTCCCTCTGCTTGCGGATGTGGTTCGACACGATCCCTCTCCTCTTGTTCGCCAGCACGCAGTGTGGGCTGTGGCCGTGATGGCGTCTCGCATAGGGGCGGGGGCCATCGCAGGGGCCAAAGCGCTTCTCGATCTCGCGGCCCGTGATGATGCTGAGGGTGTGCGGGGAGAGGTTCAGGTCCTACGCACCCAGTTGCGCAATTTCGCCTAAGACCTCACACTCAGGGGCATGAACACAACGAAGTTCCTCCCCACGTTTGCCCTCTCGTGTATCCTTTCCGCTTGTGCGCCGAGCCTCGGGCTCCGGATGGAGGCGCCCGACGTCATCAACGAAGATGCCGAGAAGAATCCTGTAGTCGCAAACGCCGCCACCGGCTCTAGGGCGCGTATCGGTTCATTCCTTGATGGACGCGCATCGGATACGATCGCCACGATAGACGGACGACAAGTTCGCACTGAGGGCTCGGTAGGAACCGCTGTGCAAACCGGTTTCGAGCGTCAACTGCGTGACGCGGGCGTTCGGGTGGTGCTTCTTCAAGCGCCAACGATTGAGGGCGAGGTCGTAGACTGGAAGGCGAGGGTGACTCCAGATTTTCCCGCGTCAAAGGTTGTCGCGAGCGCGAAGGTAAAGGTGACTATCAAGGGGGCGAAGTCAGAGGTGCTCTATCGAGCCACCTATTCAGGCGAAGCGAACAAAACGCATCCTGCCCTCGGCGAGAGTGATATCCAGGCGACCCTAGGAACCGCCATGGCGACAGCCCTTGAGGCCGCGGTCAAGGATGACGGATTCATGCAGCAATTGGTGGTGCGGTAGGCTTCGCTGCTTTTCGACCCGTGACCTGGAATAGGTCGACCGCCTATCCGAGTCCCGGGTTCAAAAGTTGAAATTACTGCCCTCGCCCCGTCAACTCCCGCGCCACCCGATCCAATATCGAATCGAAGATAAGGGGATCTTTGTTGCGATACTTCGTGAGTATCTCAAGGGCCTTCTCCAGTTGTCCATGTTTCTCGTACCACGTGGCCACCGCGCGATATCGGTCTGCGACGAGTGGCAACTCTACCTTTCTACCCTCCGCTTCTTCGTAGGCCGCGAGCGCCTTATCGACATGTCCGCGATTCAGCTCGATATCGCCTACATTGAGAAGGTAGAAGTAGGGGTTCTCCCACTCGGGACGATCCGTGACCTGAAGGCGATTGGTTATGTGTTCCCGGTACATCGCGATCGCATCGTCGTGTTTTCCCTCGGTGGAGAGCTCCTCCGCGTCGAGAAGCTCCGTTGGCCCGCTTGAAAAGCAGCCAGAGGTGAGCCCGAAAGCGAGTAAACCGATAATGAAGGATGAGATCGATCGACTGTAGGGGAAAACCATGGGCCCTTTTTTGTAACGTAAATAGTTACATCCGACTAGAACTAATCGTGCGTTCCAACTTTTTGAGATAGTCCTCGGTGCTCAGCGTAGTGCCTGATGGTTCGGTTCTCCATCTCTTGTGGATCCATACCCACTGGTCAGGTCGCTCACGAATGAGTCGCTCAAGGTTACGGTGGTACTCCCTCAGGATCTCCTCGGTGCTCCTTGAGCTATCGAGTTCCTGGGCGTGAATTTCAAAGTTTGTTCCTCCAGTTCGGATGATGAACGCGCTCACGAAACGGGCGTTGAATCGCTTGCCGAGGTCGACGATCGCTGATGGAGTTTTCGCGGGGGTGTCGAAGAACGGCACGAACACGCTATCCACCCGAGTATCTTGATCGATAAGCGCAGCCATGACACGGCGCTCTCGGCAACAGCCCACGATCCGCTTGATGCCGCTTCTATCCGATCTCCATATCGTCTCGATGCCGTAGGCCTCGCGTATCGAGCGGAGGGCAACCTGAACATTCGGATTGCGAGCCTCCCTGCCAACGGTCGTAAGAGGGATCCCACGAGCGATGGTATACGCGGCGAGGAGATCCCAATTGCCGGTGTGCGCGGTCAACGCGATGATCGGACGATCGTCGCTGGCCCAACGCGTGATCGTATCCCACTGAGGGCAGGAGATGCGGGTGAAGGGCGGTTTGAGAAGAGGTTGTAGGTTGAGACTCTCCATCATCGAGCGACCGATGTTCTCAAAGATCTTTGGAACAACCTTTGAGGGAGAGGCCTCCGGAAGAAATGCTTGGAGTTGCAGTGTGGCGATTCGAGCCTCCCGCAGGGGAAGGCGACCGATCAGGTTTCCAGCGAGGCCACCTACGGCGCTGCGTACGGAGAATGGAATGAGCCCGACCGCCTTGATAAGGCAGAGCAGCGATCTAGATCTCAGGGTCGGTGTCTCCGCAGCCGCGACCGATTCTTGAGGGGAGCCCGTTTGTGAAATTAGAGGGGAGTCGACCATTCCGCGTCATCATCCTTAGAACGTTTATTCCGTAACCCCTGCAAAAGCAGAAAGTCAGAGAGCCTATCATGCACGAGGAGTCCGATGAACTCACCATTCTGCGTGACTATAAGAATAGGGGTTCCCGTCTCCTCAAGTGTCGTGAATGCTGCGGAGAGGGGCGCCTCAACGTCGATCGTCGGGATCTCTTGGAGCGTTATCGATCCCAGGTACTCATCGGGCTGTGTTGCAGCGTGCTGGAGGATGTCCTCACGCTGAATGATTCCGATAACTCTCTCCCCGTGCATGATCGGATAGAGGGGCTGGAGCGAGGTTAGCGCCGTGCGCAGCGCCTTGTATACCGTTGTGCCGTGTGTGAACGTTTCAAGACGCATTCGTGGAATCATGGCGTCACGCACGGTAAACGCGACCGCTACGACTCGAGCCTCGGCTCTCACATATTCCTGCACCGCACCGAAAAAGATGATGAAGGCGACAACCAGGAGCATTGGCTGTTGAAAAGCGAGCGCCGCCACTCCCATGAGAAGACAGATGCCCTGACTAAGACGTGCAGCGACCCGAGTGGATTGCTTGACGTTGAGGAGACTTAAGATCGCTCTCGCTACACGCCCTCCATCCATCGGGAGTGCCGGCAAAAGATTAAACACGGCGATCGCGATGTTGGTTATAAAAAGGCGATTGATCAACGTCAGCGTCGTAAGGTCTTTGTTGGCCAGGGAGCCGATCTCCGTCCACGGATAGAGGCCGGCCGCGATAATGAGGTTTGTAATTGGACCCACGATGGAGATGAAGAGCTCTCCCTTCGGCGTAGGTTGCGCCATGATAGAGGCGATCCCTCCGAAGGGGTACAGGGTGATCTCCTTGGTTTGAATACCGAAGCGCTTCGCCATCAGGGCGTGCGAGAGCTCGTGGGCGAGAACGCAGGTGAAGACCAAGATCACGAATCCCGCTTCCCCCATAGGGGAGGGAGCGTCCGATCCGAACGCGAGCCACACGAGGAGGAATAGGAAGGTGACGTGAACTCGGATCGGTATGGAGGCGATGGTTCCTATCTCCAGTGACCAGGCGGATCGTTTTGGATTCATGAGAATCTCCTTATGCGGGATGCTACACGGAATCGGGGTTAAAGTGTACAGGGCGCCTTCCCTATAGGGGGCATGGTGTCGTTATCTCTCCAAAAGTTACGAGGGGTAGGGGGTGCGCTCCCACATACCAAGCTCTCTCTCGGGGGCGGTACAAACATTCAGGCTTGAGGGACCTCCCGTAATCAGGTCAGGGGTCTCCAAGATACCCGGGATATTCAACCGGTCTTTTCAGAACCACTCTAAGAGGGGTTTTTGACCTCGCAGGGGTAAGTGGTAGGATTCCAACGTCTCGTTGGGATAGGTAAGAGATTTCGAATCGGAACGTCATTGTAGAGAGCACTATGGTTCAGGAAAGAGTTGCTGTTGTTGGCTTGGGGTATGTCGGCCTTCCTCTGGCTTTGGCGCTCGGTCGCGCGTTTAAGGATACGGTGGGACTCGATGTGAGCGCCTCTAAGATTCGTATGCTCAAAGGGGGAGAGGATCCCACCTTTGAGGGTCTTGAGTCTGAGATTCAAGCCTCAACCATTACCTTCACAACCGATCCCGTTCTTTTGAAAGAGTGCGACATCGTTATCGTCGCAGTGCCCACTCCCATCGATGAAAACCGACAGCCCGATCTTACCGCGTTGAAAAAAGCGAGCATCGCCGTAGCCCAAAATCTTAAAAGGGGAGCGGTCGTTGTCTATGAGTCCACGGTGTATCCGGGGCTCACCGAGGATGTGTGTGGCGAGATCCTTCAGAAAGAGTCTGGGATGCGTCGAGGAGTTGATTTCTTCCTCGGATACTCTCCAGAGCGGATCAATCCCGGGGACAAGGAACACACCCTTGAGAGTATCGTCAAGGTAGTGGCGGGAGAGGATGAGGCGACCACCGAGCGTATCGCTAAGGTATATGGCTCCGTGGTAAAGGCCGGCCTCCACCGTGCGCCGTCCATTCGCGTGGCGGAAGCGGCGAAAGTTATTGAGAATACCCAACGAGATCTCAACATCGCGCTCATGAACGAGCTTGCGTTGATCTTTGATCGGATGGGGTTGCGCACGAAAGATGTCTTAGAGGCGGCAGGAACGAAGTGGAACTTCCTGAAATTCTCTCCAGGTCTTGTGGGAGGACACTGTATCGGTGTTGACCCGTACTACCTCACCGCGAAGGCGCAGCAGCTCGGATATCATCCTCAAGTTATCCTAGCCGGCCGACGTATCAACGATGATATGGGTAAGTTTATCGCGCAGCGCCTCGTGAAGTTGATGATCCACGCTGGTATGCCGCTCAAGGGATCTCGCGTTGGAATTCTTGGTGTGACCTTTAAAGAGAATGTCACCGACATTCGAAACAGTCGGGTCCCTGATATCGCGCGCGAGCTTCAGGAGTTCGGCATAGAGGCGCTCATTCATGATCCCCTCGCGGACGGAAAGCATGTCGAGCATGAGTACGGTATGCGCTTGCACGATTGGGATTCTCTCAACGGTGTGAACGGATTGGTGTACGCTGTTCCGCATGACAACTTTCGTCAGATGCCGGGGCAGCGACTCGCGAATCTCCTCACCAAGGGGGGTGTTTTCGTTGATGTGAAGTCCTCGTTGAAACCGAATGATGTACCGAGCCACGTATCGTACTGGAGTTTGTAGAGATGTTTGAGAAGTTATCGCCGCAGCGTTGTTGGTTCGTTACGGGGGCCGCGGGGTTCATCGGGTCGCATGTAGTGGAGACCCTTCTCACAAAGGGGCAGCGGGTCGTCGGTATCGACAACTTCTCAACGGGGAAGCGGGAGAATATCGACTATCTTCGTGAAACGGCGGATCCACAGCACAAACAACTCTTCACCTTTTTCGAGCAGGATATTCGAGATAGAGAGGGACTCACGGATCTCGTGAAGCGACACCCCCCCGATGTGATCGTACATCAGGCGGCGCTTGGTTCCGTTCCCCGTTCTATCTCTGATCCGATCTCCTCCCACCAGTCGAACGTTGATGGATTCCTCAACATGCTCGAGGCGGCGCGGCTCTCACATGTGAAGCGATTCGTGTATGCCTCCTCCAGTTCTGTGTACGGCGACATCACCGATAGCTCGAAGGTCGAATCTCGCATCGGTGATTGCCTCTCACCGTATGCGGCTACGAAACGGTGCGACGAGATCTACGCGCAGGTGTTCGGTCGTACATACGGTATGGAGACGATCGGACTGAGGTACTTTAACGTGTTCGGACCTCGACAGGACCCAAAGGGTCCCTACGCCGCGGTTATTCCTCGGTGGCTTGAGGCGATCCGCTCGGGTGAGCGGGCGGTCATGTATGGCGATGGAAGCACTTCGCGGGATTTCTGTTTCGTGCGCAACGTGGTGCAAGCAAACCTCCTGGCGGGGACCGTTGATTCGGCGAGCGCGGCCGTAAACGGAGTGGTAAACATCGCCTGTGGTGCCACTACCTCTCTAAAAAAGTTATTTGTGCTTTTGCGCAATGAGGTGGCTCGGGTGAGAGGGATCGACGTATCAGAGATCCCGTTGCCGAAAGAGGAGCCGTTCCGTAAGGGCGACATCTTGCATTCGCTCGCTGACATCTCGCGTGCTCGAGACGCCCTTGGATACGAGCCGACTCACTCGGTAGAGGAGGGAATTACGGAGCTCGTTGGTTGGTTTATGTCTCAGCAGTAATCATCTTGTTTGACGCTGATTCAGAGGGGCTGATTAAACAGCATTCAGTAATATCACTTGGTTATGCATACCTCCGGGCCCTTGCCTTTTGCGAAGATACACGGTTTTTGATACATATGAGGCATGCTCCGAACGTCGGAGCATAACCTTTTTGTCGTACCTTGAGTTTTAACCCTGGGCTTATTTCCGAAAGGGGGATGTGTGGGTATCTCTGTTTTGTCTTCGTGCGAGACCTCTGAAAATAGTCCTGGCAACGAAGTAGTCTCGCCATTTACCAATCCATCGGTAGCGTTCACCCTCGTCTCTGAAGCGGATGTGAAGGACTTCCAACTGCATCCACTCGAGCAAGAGGCTCTTGGTGACGCCGTATCCGTTAAGCGTAAGCAAGATTTCATCCTGGGCCGCGCGGCGGCTCGAAAGAGCCTTTCAGCGATCGGATTCCCTGTGGTGTCACCGGTTCTTCGTGGGGAACAACGTGAGCCCCTCTGGCCAGTAGGCGTGGTCGGTTCTATCTCCCATAGCGGCTCCTACGGCGTGGCCGTAGCTGCATGGCAGCAAGACGTTCCAGCGCTCGGTATAGATATTCAGAAAGTTGAGGAGCGATACACCGACGAGTTGATAGCTCGATTCGCTGATCCCGACGAGTTCGATTGGGTTCGATCCGATCCGGCAAAGCGCACCGAGAGAGCAGTAAAGCTCTTCTCCGCTAAAGAAAGTATCTTCAAGGCACTCTACGTGCTTCGTCGTGTATGGTTCGCCTTCGATGTGGCGCACCTCATACCCAAGGAGTGCGAGACCGGATTCCACGCCTCTGTGCGGCTTCCGGCGCTCTCAACGGGCCTGGTGAATCTTGAGGTAGGTGTCACCTCCTACAACGGGTACATCATCACGGGGGCATGGCTTTCGAACCCAGTTCATTTCGTGACGGGTGAGTAGGGAGTGCAAGACCGATTATCCTGGAAACGGCAGGCAAGGCGGATGACAATCGAGCAGATGACTATGAGCCTTGTTTCTCAAAGGTGAGGAGCCTAGTTCATGAGGAGTCGGTTTATGGTCGTATCGGAAGTAGGGTGAACAACCCTGGGACCAACCAGCCTGGGAGGGCTCAGGCACTACGCATCTCAAACGATCTCAATCCTAGCTAGTTCTTCGGCTTCTCTGCTCGCCATTAGCGCGAAGCGATCGAGATGATTGTAGTTAGTCTATGACGGTGCAGGCTTAAATCGATTGGATTTTTGTCTTCACGTAACTTAACTCTGAGCGTTTGCGGCGAGTTCTTTTTCGGCCTGTTTTTTCGGCTAGTTTTTGTGGCTTAGCGCGCTTAGCTTTTGTCTTGCTTGTCTTGCTTGTCTTGCTTGTCTTAGCGTTAGATCTTCTTTTGGTAGATTGACGCATCGTAGGTTTGGTTTTCTTAGGTGCCGGCTTCGGAGCAGCGTCTAGCTCAACTCCAAATAGCTCGCTCAGATCGCCCTTGATCGTAGGCTGAGTCTGTGATGAGACTAGAGTCGTGCCGAGGTCTGCTGCAGCAATATCAATCAGCTCGCTGTGATCAACCTGCCTTAGTGCGAAGAGCAGCTGTGGCTGAAGGTCCAATCTCGCGCCAACGCCATAAAGAGTTGCTGCAACGTGTTTACACATCGTGGCGTAATCCGGACATGAGCAGCTCATTGAGATCTCACGTGGGGCAGGGAAGAGCCCCTTATCTCTTTCAGATACGAGATTCATGACCCCTTTTGAAAATTTGCCTTGAAGCAGCTCAACTAGCGAACCGATCGATCCTGAGCAGGCCTCCTTAAGCTCCTTCCACTTCTGAGCGGAGAACTTCGTTATCTTAATCTCTACTTTGTAGAGTGATGATCCTGCTACAAGAGCTGTCACCACTCCCGCCGCGATGTTGAGGTCTACCACCGATCCGTTTCTCACATAGGTGCGCCCCCTTGGGATGCGGTTTGCAAAGTCGCTATACCTCTCTAGGTTTTCGCACCATCCCTTCCCCCAAAATGATGAGGCGATCGTGCGGGTCTCGATCTTCACTGGCTGAAGGTTATACCCCTTCTTTACAAGCTTCTTCGCCTCTTTTTCAGCCTTAGCCTTGCGCTGTGCAACGGGAACATAGGGAGCCCATCGTCCGTAACCCCAAGCCATACCTTCCTCCAATCAGCTCTATGCCTTCAAGTAATGCTTACCTTTGAGAGATCGAGCGAGACGAACTTAAGCAGTTCATCATCATTCATCTCCGTAATCAAGCGTTCTGCTTTTTCAGACAGCACCTGAGAGGCAAGCTGCTGCTTCTCCGATAGTAAGTCGTCAATCCGCTCCTCTACGGTGCCACTACAGATAAACTTGTGAACCAGAACGTTTCTCTTTTGGCCGATCCTGAAGGCGCGGTCTGTCGCCTGGTTCTCTACGGCTGGATTCCACCATCTGTCGAAGTGGATTACGTGCGAAGCAGCCGTAAGGTTTAAGCCAGTTCCGCCAGCTTTGAGCGACAATAAGAAGACTGCCGCTCCAGGAGTGTTCTGAAAGGCCGTGACTAACTTCTGCCTGTCTTTGATAGCCGTATCACCGTGCAACACAAAGCTAGGAAGCGCTGCGCCCCCTTTGCTGACTCGCTCTTGGAGGATCTCTGCCAGGGGATCAAGGACCTCTCGGAACTGAGAGAAGACTAAGACCTTATCTTGTCTTGCAAAGATCTCATCACAGATTTCAAGTAGGCGTTCAACCTTTCCGCTCCCATCAGCCTCGTATCCGCCGTGTCCTAACCACTGCGCCGGATGGTTACAGATCTGCTTAAAGCGCATCAAGTATGACAAGACGATCCCCTTGCGCTGAATGCCAGCCTTGTATTCTTTGATCGCTTGGGACAGCTCCTGCACGCTCTGCTGATAGAGCGCGATCTGTTTGGCTGAGAGGCCACAATAGACCTTTACTTCGGTTTTATCTGGAAGATCGGAGATGATGCGTTTGTCGGTCTTGAGTCGCCGCAGCAAGTATGGCTGGATCAATGATCTGAGCCTGCCATATTGGTTAACAGCTCTTTTCTTGTCGGCTTTTACAAACTGGCTGAACTGATTTGTTGTCCCTAGAAGACCCGGGTTTATAAAATCAAACAGAGACCAGAGATCGCCCAGGCTATTCTCAACAGGGGTGCCAGTAAGTGCGAAGCGCACAGCGCCCTTGGTTGCTCTAACGGCGCGGCTCTGCTTGGTGCCAGAGTTCTTAATCGCCTGTGCCTCATCTATTACAACGATGCGCCACTGCACCTCATTAGCCCACTTCTGAGTCAGCAGCCCTGAATAGGTAGTGAGTACAACGTCCCACTTTGCAAACCCACTCTGTGCCTCCGTCGCTACTTGAGTTGCGCTCGTCTCAGATGAGTGCGCGATCAACACTTTGATACTCGGAGCGAAGCGCGCGCACTCAGCCTTCCAGTTTCCGATTAGGGAAGCAGGAACAACTAGTAGTGCAGGTTGACTGAGTTCTCCCTTAGTTTTTAGCAGCAAGAGAAAGGCGATGATCTGCAGAGTTTTTCCGAGGCCCATATCATCTGCTAGACACCCGCCCAGACCGAGAGAATAGAGGTACCACAGCCACCTCACTCCAGCCTCTTGATATGGACGTAAGGTCGCATGTAGTCCGGCAATTCCGGCGGTTGGGCAGCTCTCGGGATTGCGCAGCGCCTGCAGAGTCTCGCGTAGCCAAGCGCCTCCACGAATCTCTCGCCAGGCAACGGCTGATTCAGTTGTATCGCTCAGTGTGCTGCTTAGTGCGCCGTCGCGAGAATTAATGGAGGTGTTTGCAAGGAGCCTTAAGCCCTCAACAAGGCTTACTTCCTTGGTCTTGCGGAGAGCCTTAAGCTGCTGTGCTACCTGAAGTAGCTTATCTCGGTCTACCTCAATCCACTCTCCCTTAAAGCGTACTAAGCCAGTTCCGGCAGCGAGTAGTTGATTTAGCTCCTGCTCAGAGATCTTCTTGCCATCAACTACGCACTCAACCGAAAAATCAAGTAGAGCATCGAGTCCGACAGTGGAAGTTTTCTCCTCGCCGACAGTGATCCGCAGTGTCGGGTGGCGAAGCCTGTTTGAACTCCACCAATTAGGCACCCTGATGCCGATTCCGAAAGATTCAAACAGCTCTATCTCCTGTAGGAACTCGAATGCCTGCTCTTGTGTCCACGGTTGTGGGTGGTAGATCTGGCCGCTGTCGACGAGCCTGCTGATAAATTGGCTCTGCGCTGCTGCCTTGTGCACAGGAAGAAGAATGGCCAGGAGTGCTGATTTATTGCGTTGTTTCCCGCTCTCTTCAACGGCGCGGCCCAGCGGTACGTGCTGAATCTTTCCGTAAGCAGTAATACGCGCCGTGTAGGTAGCCATAAAGGCAAACGGATGATTTAGATCCGATCGGTTCTCGGCTAAGTGAAAGAAGACTCGGCCTACGATCTTCCACAGTTCATTCCTTGATTGAAGGAATTCCTGCACACTCTGTTTGCTGCTGATGATCTGCTCACTGAGCCTGGTGCGCACCCCCAGCCACACTTTCCTTACAGTTTCGAGGGAGCAGTATTCGACCCCGTGCATAATAGGAAGGCGCTCTACAAAGCCCTGCTCTTCGCTCTCTGAAAGGATCGCTCCCTCAAAGACACTTGCGAGCTCTGCATCAGGATCGGGCAGCTCCCGAACCTTGGTGATGACTAGGGTAGCTACGTTACCCCAGAATAGTAGATCCTCCGAACACGATTGGGCCTTCGCTGGGCTTATCGCCTGATCAATCAAGATATCCCAGAGTGCTGAATCAGCGTTGCTACGCCTGGACTTATCGCTACGGGCCTTTTCAGTTTCAACAGATGCAGAGTGCAGGTATAGAGCTCCACTAGGAGCTACCGCAAGCTGGGGCTGGGGGGTGTTGACTGTCATGACATGCTCTAGTTAGCTTCGTGAGCAGCAAACATACCGACTGAGGGGTTGCGGGTCAAAGAGTTGTCAAACGCAGAGGAAGCTACTTGTGTCGAAGATACACGAATCCGATTGAGCTTACAGCCTTTTCTTTACACGGCAAAATACTCACAAGTTTTACCAGTATAACCGTTAAGACCAACTAAAGAAGCATAGCCTGTACCAGCCTGGGGGAAGTTCGTCAATTGGGGCGGCTCCCGATTACCCGATTAACTGCCTCCGTGGGACTTTTTCAGCATTCTATCAGCAAGTGGTCGAGCCCGCAGCAGTAAGAAAACACCTAATGAAGCCCGGATCATGAGCATGATTAAATTCTCGCGCACGAACAGATCGTACTGAAGGCGAATCAAAAGTTCGCTTTCCTGACTTTCATTGACGAGAGGCCGCTTCGCAAACCAAAGCAGAACCTGCCCTAAGTCAGTGGCGGCGGAGCTTAGTACCGCAAGACCTATAATAATGGCTCATCGTGGAATGGAGTGGGTGCCAACGAGCACAGAGGTAACGTAAACCCTTGTCTTGGCTCATACATAGCGCCCTTTCCACGTGAACGTGCTCGTGCACGTAAACGTGAACGTGAACGTACCCGAATGAGCAACTTTATCTCTTCGCTGCCGAACTAGAGCAGTATGCTCGACTATGAAAAACTAGACGTCTATCGAACGGCGCTTGAGTTCGTCATCACTACGATTGAGAATGGAGTGTGGCGCGCTCCTTGATCTGTTAAACGCTCTAAACTATCTCTCCCCCGACGAGTATCGCGCTGGAAAGCGTTTGCTTACAAGGATTGCAGCCATGCTTTCCAAGCTATGCCTTCAGCCCGCATGATGCCTGTTTCGGGTACGTTCACGTTTACGTGCACGAGCACGTTCACGTCGGAATAACACCGAGCCCTACCCACTCGATTTCACGAAGACCC